>JBMFXG010000010.1:0-25775 GCA_049964535.1 Acidimicrobiales bacterium
CCAAGCCCACTTCGACGGTGGTTCTAAGCTAAGGATAGATTTCGACAACATGTCGTCGGGGAGTACGTGCTCAGGTGTCCACTTGGAGACCGTGCTTTGAGCTCTTGTCTCGCAATCAATCTCTGAGTGGACAGATTTTCAAGGGAGCGACATGAGGTGGTGATCTGACTACTGGACAGTTTCGGAGCCTACTCGATGGGGCCGCTTTGGAGAGTGCAAGAGGGGCGTAGACTGTGATGATTAAATCGTCGCTGGAGCCGGGAGGATTGTCGTGGCCGAGATTGAGATTGGGATTGGAAAATCAGGACGACGGGCCTATGGATTTGATGACATTGCAATCGTTCCGTCACGACGGACTCGAGATCCAGAGGATGTCGACATAACGTGGGAGATCGACGCTTATAAGTTCGAGATTCCCTTGATGGCATCGGCCATGGACGGGGTGGTCAGTCCGGCAACGGCCATTCAGATCGGGCGACTCGGCGGGGTAGGCGTCTTGAACCTTGAGGGACTATGGACCCGATACGAGGATCCAGAGCCCCTCTTGAAGGAGATCGCTTCACTCGATCCCGAGAAAGCGACGGCTCGAATGCAGCAGATCTACTTGGAACCTGTGAAGGAGCGTCTCGTAACAGAGCGCATTCGCGAGATTAAGGCGGCGGGAGTCATCTGCGCAGCGTCTGTTACCCCTCAGCGGACCACATCTATGATGAAGGCGATCCTCGATGGAGAGCTTGACATGTTGGTGATTCAAGGGACGGTTGTCTCGGCTGAGCATGTTTCAAAGGCGTCGGAGCCTTTGAATTTGAAGAAATTCATTCGGGAGCTAGAGATACCGGTCATTGTGGGTGGTTGTGCATCGTATCAAGCCGCCCTTCATCTCATGCGTACTGGTGCCGTTGGCATTCTCGTGGGTGTTGGCCCAGGTAACGCCTGTACGACACGAGGGGTGCTCGGGCTTGGGGTGCCGCAAGCTACTGCAATCGCTGATGCGGCCGGTGCTCGTATCCGTCATCTTGACGAAACCGGAGTGTATGTGCACGTCATAGCGGACGGTGGCATGAGTCGAGGTGGAGACGTGGCGAAGGCGATTGCTTGTGGTGCAGATGCTGTCATGATGGGATCTCCACTGGCTGCAGCACACGAGGCACCAGGTCATGGGTATCACTGGGGTATGGCGACTTTCCACCCGACGCTTCCTCGGGGTGCACGGGTCAAGACACAGCAGCGCGGCACCCTACAAGAGATCCTTCTCGGTCCAGCCACGGAAAACGATGGTCGATTAAATCTCTTCGGCGCTCTTCGGACGTCGATGGCGACGTGTGGTTACGAGACGCTGAAGGAGTTTCAGAAGGCCGAAGTTATGGTCGCACCGTCGCTGCAAACAGAGGGCAAAGCTCTGCAGCAGAGCCAGCATGTCGGAATGGGTCGCTGAGCACGAGGATGAAGCGATCGAGTGCACAACCAGTCTTCGTTGTTGACTTCGGGGCTCAGTATGCGCAGTTGATCGCTCGGAGGGTGCGAGAGCACCATGTGTATTCAGAGATCGTTCCTCATCAGATCAGAGCGGAAGAGGTTCGAGATCGTAATCCATCGGCGCTCATCCTCTCAGGTGGCCCCAGATCTGTGAATGCAGTAGGAGCGCCGCGGTTAGATCCAGAGATCTACGAGCTTGGGATCCCAATTCTTGGGATCTGTTACGGAGCGCAGCTTTTGGCTCGGGAACTCGGTGGTGAGGTGGTTCCCAATGAGGCCGGTGAGTATGGCAGGACGACGCTCAATACTCTCGCGCCGAACTCGAGTCTGTTGCTCGAAACTCTCCCTCGAGAACTGCAAGTCTGGATGAGCCACTTTGACTCGATCTCTCAGGCTCCTACTGGCTCTAGGGTTCTCGCCTCGTCTCCAGGGTCATTGGTTGGAGCCTTCGAGGATCGAGAGCGACGTATCTGTGGCGTTCAGTTTCACCCCGAGGTCTCTCACTGTGACTTCGGCCCGGAAGTGATCTCTAATTTTCTGTTTCAGCTTGCTGATGTCGACAAGAACTGGACGAATTTTACGATTATCGAAGATGCTTTGGAGTCGATTCGCTCACAAGTCGGTTCAGGAAGAGTGATCTGTGCTCTCTCTGGGGGTGTGGACTCCTCCGTGGCGGCCGCTCTCGTCCATGAGGCCGTAGGAGATCAGCTGACCTGCATTTTCGTGGATACCGGTCTGATGCGTTCCGGTGAGGCAGCCTCGGTTGAAGCTACGTTTCGAGATCGATTCGCCATCGATTTGATCTCGGTGGATGCTAGCGAGCGGTTTCTTGCCGCCCTGGCGGGGGTGACCGATCCTGAGGCCAAGCGCAAGATCATTGGGGAGACATTTATTCGAGTTTTCGAGGAGCATAGGACCTCGGTGGAGGGAGCGAAGTTTCTCGTGCAAGGGACGCTCTACCCCGATGTTATCGAATCCGGGACGAAGGACGCGGCCAAAATTAAGTCACACCACAACGTGGGTGGTCTACCTGAGGATATGGCCTTTGACCTCGTAGAGCCATTACGAAGTCTTTTCAAAGATGAGGTTCGAGCGATCGGCTCAGAACTCGGACTGCCAGATTCGATCGTTTGGCGCCAACCATTTCCCGGACCTGGACTTGGTGTTCGTATTATCGGTGAGGTGACCGCAGAGCGCGCCGAGACCCTTCGCCAAGCAGATCGAATCGTTGCTGAAGAGATTGAGCATGCTGGTCTCACACGTCAGCTCTGGCAGAGTTTTGCGATCCTTGCCGCAAACCTTCGAACCGTTGGAGTCATGGGAGACGAGCGAACCTACGGGTACCCGATCATCATTCGAGCAGTCACTTCAGAGGATGCAATGACAGCGGATTGGGCTCGGCTCCCGTACGAGCTGATCGAGCGAATCTCCTCACGGGTCATAGCGGAAGTACCCGATGTCAATCGAGTGGCCCTCGATGTGACTTCAAAGCCTCCTGGTACGATCGAGTGGGAGTAGAGCCAGCGCTCGATCAGTCCGGCCTCCTAGAAGGCCTCAACGAGGCTCAGAGTAGAGCGGTTACTCATCGCTATGGTCCAGTGCTCGTGGTGGCAGGTGCTGGATCTGGTAAGACTCGGGTCTTGACACGCAGGATTGCGTACTTGATCGCCGAGGGAACTCCGCCGGGTGCGATCCTTGCTATCACCTTCACGAACAAGGCCGCCGCAGAGATGCGCGAGCGGGTCTCTGCCCTGGTGGGAGATGTCGGAAAGTCGATGTGGGTCTCTACGTTTCACTCGGCTTGCTTGAGAATTTTGCGGGCTCATGGTGAAGCTATTGGGTATCGTCGAGGATTCGTGATCTACGACCAAAGTGATTCTCGACGTCTGCTCGAATACGTACTGCGAGATCTCGGGCTAGACCCCAAACGTTTTTCGGCCCGGGCGCTTCAGGGGATGATCTCGAGTGCCAAGTCCGAGGGGCTCAACCCATCGGGGTTCGCCACGGGTAAGGGTGGGCTCTATGAAACCAAGGTGGCGGAGGTCTATGGTGCGTATCAACAGCGCTTGATGGAGTCGAATGCTCTTGATTTTGATGATCTGCTAGTTGGGGTGGTACGCCTTTTTGAAGAGGAACCAGAGATCCTCTCCTACTATCAACGGCGGTTTCTTCACATCTTGGTCGATGAGTTTCAAGATACTAACGTCGTGCAAAATCGTCTCGTTGAACTCCTTGGGAGCGGACACCAACAGGTCTTTGCGGTTGGTGATGCGGACCAATCAATCTATCGATTTCGTGGTGCGCATGTCGGTAATATCAATGAGTTTGAGGATCGATTTGAATCGGTGACCGTCGTGGCTCTCGAAGAGAACTTCCGATCGACCCAGACGATTCTCGATGCAGCCAATGCCTTGATTGGTCATAATCCACGTCGGCACGCCAAGAATCTGTACTCTGCAAAAGGGACAGGGTCGGGGATTAAACTCTACGAGGCCATGGACGATCGGGATGAGGCGTCGTACGTTGCTGCGGAGATCGCAAAGAGCTGCGCACGTGGAGATCGTTCCTTCTCTGACATCGCTATATTCTTCCGCACGAATTCGCAGAGTCGACTCATCGAAGAGCAGCTTGGTGCGCGTGGGATTCCTTTTCGGTTGATCGGTGGAGTCCCTTTCTTCGAACGGGCAGAGGTTAAAGATGCCTTGGCCTATCTCAAACTGGTGGCTAACCCAGACGATGAGGTTGCTTTTCGTCGCATCGTCAATGTGCCGAGACGTGGTGTTGGTGACGTCTCCCTCTCGAAGTTGCTCGCCCACGTACAGTATCGGTCTGGGACCTTGCTCGAGGCAGTCGGAGCGTCGGCGCCGGTTGTGCTCTCGCAGCGAGTCGGGAAAGCGGTCGAGGGTTTTCTCTCCTTTCTTGCAGAGTTAGGAGCGCTAAAAGATCAGGGCTGCCCTCCTTACGAAGTGCTCGAGACTATTCTCGATCGGTCGGGCTATCGTCCAGCGCTGAGAAGCGAAGGAAGTTTCGAGTCGGAGGCTCGTCTCGATAACCTTGATGAGCTCCTTCGTTACGCCCATGAGTATCAAGATGTTGATGAGTTTCTCGAAGCGGTTGCGTTGTACTCCTCTGCCGATGTTTCCGCAGATACCTCGGCCGTGTCGCTCATGACGCTGCACATGGCGAAGGGTCTTGAGTTCCCTGTGGTTTTTCTCATTGGTCTTGAGGACGGTGTATTCCCTCATGTTCGATCCCTGACCGACCCTCAGGAGCTTCAAGAGGAGCGCCGCTTGCTTTACGTTGGGATAACGCGAGCTATGGAGGATCTGACGCTGACGTATTCGAGACAGAGGATGGGCTTCGGTGACCTCATGTACAATCCACCGTCAAGATTCCTCGATGAGATTCCTCAAGAGCTTCTTCTCTCCACGAGTGCGCCTCGTTCTCGTTCTGACGCCTTGGCCGAATACGTGGAGTCATCGCGATCTGCAAAGAGAGAGGAGACCGCAGAAAGGACCGCACAGCGAGATGTCTTCATCTGGCCCGACCGTCAACATCAACCGAGAGAGAGGAGCACCGCTCCTCAGCAGATGAGGGTCGGCGAGCGAGTCTTTCACGACAAGTGGGGTGAGGGCGTCGTGCTTGAGGTGGCAGGTAGTGGTCAACGCGAGGAGGCTTCTATTAGGTTTGGGGAGTTTGGAACGAAGCGTCTGATGGTCGCTCTCGCAGGATTGAAGCGTTTACATGACTAAGGCTCTTCGGCCATACGTAGGGGTTTTTGAGTCCGAACGTCAGTGTGCTCGGTCTTCTCGATACGTATTCTTTCTTTTGGGAGCGGGTTTCTCCAACTGCCGTGAACCTCTTCAAAGGTGGCGCATCGATGCGCTCCGTCTGTGCGGTAGGGAAGAGTTGGCGATAGCGCTCGTCGTCATGAGCAGGTCGTGTCAGTGGTGGCAACGGAGTTCATCGGCGATACCACTAAATCGTGTCGTGAGGTTGCTAAAGAGGAGCCCCCTGGTGGGTGCTATCTGATTTGCGGTGATGCTCTGGCCCCTGCCGAAAGCTTCGTGTCCGTCGATGCTTGGGGTTCGTCGCTTCGTGGCTCCAGGTTTGCCGAGGTCATGCAATGAGCGTTCTGACCAGGCGATGTGCCAGTTCGATGAATCTTCGCTAGTATTTGCGATCGTGGAGCGTCCGTATCGAGTAGTGGTGGCGAAGCCAGGTCTAGATGGCCATGATCGCGGAGCGAAGGTAGTTGCGCGAGCGTTGCGCGATGCAGGATTCGAGGTTATCTACACTGGCCTGCACCAGACCCCAGAGCAGATCGTTCAGGCTGTAGTGCAAGAAGACGCAGATGCACTAGGGCTCTCGTTGCTCTCGGGCGCCCATTTAACGCTCGTGCCAAAGATCGTTTCGGGTCTCGCTGACGAAGGGAGGGGCGACGTCATTATTGTGGTGGGCGGTATCATTCCGCAACCCGATATCGCGGCGCTCAAGAACGCAGGAGTGGCGGAGGTCTTCACTCCTGGATCACCGCTTCCGGCGATCTCGGAGTGGCTCGAGGGCGCCTTGGATCAGCGAGAGAAGGGCGAGTACGTGTCGTGAGGATGCAAGGACAGGAAGGAACCCTACGTGGATCTCTATGAGTATCAGGGAAAGCAGTTCTTTGCGAGCTATGGAATTCCGACATCTCCTGGAGATGTGACCAGCTCTCCAGAACGGGTCGTCGAGATCGCTACGGAGGTGGGATATCCCGCGGTAGTGAAGGCGCAGGTTCAAGTTGGAGGGCGAGGGAAGGCGGGAGGCATCAAGCTCGTCTCCAATCCTCAGGAGGCGTTGGCTGCTGCTCGATCCATCTTGGGTATGGATCTCAAAGGTCATACCGTAAAGAAAGTTTGGGTTGAACACGCTTCCGACATTGCAGCAGAGTACTACGCATCGATAACGCTCGATCGAAGCGCTAAGGAAGATCTTGTCATGCTCTCCGAGCAAGGCGGTGTAGAGATCGAGAGCGTTGCTCAGAGTAATCCAGAGGCGATTGTGCGTCGACATATTAACCCGATTGACGGCTTAACGCTGGAGATAGCTCGAGAGATCGTCGGGGCATCTGGGATCCCGAGCGACGTCCATGAGGGTGTAGCGGAGATTTTGGTAAAGCTCTACGAGGCCTACTCGCGCGGTGATGCAGATCTCGTCGAGATCAATCCCTTGATCGTCACGCCGGAGCGGAAGGTACACGCCCTCGATGCGAAGGTCACCCTTGATGACAACGCTTTCTATCGTCATCCCGAGTGGGATGAGTTTCGGTCGGCCGAGGAGTTAGATGGACGTGAGCGTCTGGCCAAGGATCGAGGCCTGAACTACATCGGTCTTGACGGATCTGTTGGGATCATCGCCAATGGCGCCGGACTGGCCATGTCCACCCTTGATGTGGTCAATCAGGTCGGCGGGAGCGCAGCGAACTTTTTGGATCTCGGTGGTGGAGCCGGTGCAGATGTGATGACTGCTGCTTTAGAAGTGATCAACACTGATCCCAATGTACGGGCCGTGATGGTCAACATCTTTGGTGGTATCACGCGCTGTGACGATGTAGCTCGAGGGATCGTCAACGCGCTTCAGAAGGTCACGCTGTCGAGTCCGATCGTGATTCGACTCGATGGTACCAACGCTCCGGAGGGGCGGGCCATCATCTCGGATCTGAACTCGAAAGCAATTTTCGTGGAATCCACCATGATAGGCGCGGCACGTCGGGCCGTGGAACTCGCTGAGAAGGGTGTGGCTAGTGGCGATATTCGTTGACGAGAACACGAAGGTACTGGTTCAAGGTTTAACTGGTTCGCAGGGAAGGTTTCATGGACTGCGGAATCGTGCCTACGGGACCAAGGTCGTAGCGGGGGTGACTCCTGGGAAAGGCGGTACCGACGTCGAGGGAATACCGGTCTTTGATTCCGTCGAAGAAGCAGTAGTAGCGACTGGCGCTACCGCTTCCTTCATCTCGGTTCCTCCACGATTCGCTGCCTCTGCCGTCTTGGAGGCGGCTGCCGCGGGGATCACCTTTGTCGTGTGTATCACCGAGTTCATTCCTGCTCACGATGAATCGATGTTCTATAACGTGCTTCGCCGAGACTTCCCTGGAACTCGCCTGCTCGGACCAAACTGTCCCGGGATTATCTCTCCTGGGCGTTGCAATATCGGCATAACTTCAGGGGATATAGCCTTACCGGGAGGTCCTGTAGGGATTGTCTCGAGATCGGGGACTCTCACGTACCAAGCTCTCTACGAACTCTCCCAGGGAGGTGTGGGCCAGACGACTTGTGTGGGTATTGGTGGAGACCCCGTTCCGGGGACGAATTTCATTGACTGTCTCGCTGCATTTGAGGCCGATCCGGAGACGAAGGCGGTTCTGATGATCGGCGAGATCGGCGGTTCCGAGGAGGAGAGCGCTGCGGCCTTCATTCGTGAACACATGTCAAAACCAGTGGTTACCTACATCGCTGGAGTGACCGCTCCGCCTGGACGGAAGATGGGACACGCTGGTGCTATCGTCTCAGGATCGCTCGGCACGGCACAAGCGAAGATGGATGCGCTGCGTGAAGCAGGAGCCATTATTGCGGTAAACCCGACTGAGGCGGGCGAGAAAATGGTTGAGCTCGTATCCTCGCTCTAGGTGGAGCACACTCGCCTAGTGGTGAACGGTTTCGCCGTCACAGCTTGTGTGACCACCTAACGCAGGGAGCCAAAGGTGCCCTCGGCGACGAGTACGGAGCTCCTTCTACCCCGCTCTTCTTCTAGGAGCAGGGCCCTCTATGGAGAAGTGTGAGGAGTTCGACCACAACTCGAGCAGTTGCGCCCCAGAGAAGGTCTCGCTCGAGTTCAAAGAAGGAGATCTCGATATCGTCAGAGTCTTCACGGTTCCAAATCTCAAAGTGAAAGACCTCGGCACGTGCAAGGGAGCGAAGGGCGACGATGAGCACCTCGTCGACCTCCTCGCTCCTTTGAGCGTTATGGGGGTCTCTCAGAATGCCAACAACTCGTTGAAAGGGTGCGCTGCCGGAAGAGGTCCTACCTTCGCCCAGAGAGCCGATCAAATGAATAGTGTCCGGGTCGACTCCGATCTCTTCGTGAGTCTCACGGAGGGCAGCCTGCGTGTAGGTCTCCCCGCTCTCGACGCCACCGCCTGGGAACGAGATCTCTCCGCTATGGCGGCTCAGCGACCAAGACCGACGAGTGAAGAGGAGTCCTGCGTCACCGTCGGCTAGCTCGACGATCGGGATCAATATGGATGCGGGTCGGCCTCTGATCGACGTTGGAGCGCTATCTGGGAGAGCTTTGAGGCGAGCTTGGAGCAGGGAAGTAGTGCTTGAGAAGGAGAAGTCCACTGCGTCGTGAGCGAGCCAGAGAGGGACGCTTCCCGGTCGAGTTGCGTGCGATTGCGGTAGCCGTTGTGGATAGAGCAAGTGATAGAGGTTCGAGAACTGCACGATCTTCAAGAATCTAGCTCGGGGATGACGGTCGAAGAGCACGCCTCAATCGAGTGGCATTGGTTAGTCTCTCGAGTGAACCTGACTCTGGCTACGGTTTCCGGCCTCCTTCGATCCGTAAACCATCGGACTGAGCGCCTATCTTTCACTGAGATTTGGGGTCTTAACGCCACCGGACCGCTACCGCTGCAACCTGCCAACACATGGTGACACGCGAGCGTCATGACTGAGATCAAAGGGTTAGCGGTGTGGATCGAGCGCAATCGTTCCCGTCAGAGTGTTGTCATGGGGCTCTGTTGGCTCAGTACGGGTGGATAGCATTAAGAGCGTTCTCATCGATAGATCGACATGACTCACAAGAGTCCAGGACCACATTCTGTGCCTCTTTGCGGAGGAGGGCTTGCCTTCACTATTGCTATTTCAGCTGCGATAGATCGGTAGAAGCGGCAGAGTGCGTCGATGCTCTCGCTGAGACGCTCTCGAGCGGGAGAGTGAGACAAGGTCGGAATCGAGTGGTGATGAACCGGTGCCGATCATAGCTCGAGCTCTCACTCGAGGCGCGAACCGATCTCCACTGGAAGGAGATGGGCGCTGTCTGGCAGTCGTGGTCTTCGGAGCGTATCGAAAGCAAGAGGTGGGTTTGTGTGAGGACCGTGGTGACAGCGAACTGTACCTCATGCGATAAGGAGTCCGAGTGCTGTTCGCGTTGGTGCTCGCTCTCTCTCACGCCAGGGCGGCTCTTCGCAAGTGTGGTAGAGCTCGCTGTGACACGGTAGCCTGCAGGGGTGAAACTTGCCGTTTTAGCCTCTGGATCTGGGACGATTCTGGAGGCGATGATCGCTCAAGGGATCGATGTAGCTCTCGTGATCGTTGATCGGACCTGTCGAGCGTCAGAGGTTGCTGCGAGGTACGGGCGATCCGTGCTGAAGATCGATCGGCGGTCGTTCGGTGATCCCCTTGACCGCGAGCGCTTTACCAAGACCGTCACCGAGGCTCTCCTTGAGCATGAAATTGATCTTGTTGCGATGGCAGGATATGGAACGATTTTGACCCAGTATGTGCATGATCGATTTCCTCTTCGCGTGCTGAATACCCATCCCTCACTCCTACCCGCTTTCCCAGGGTGGCACGCCGTGAGGGACGCGCTCGACTACGGGGTGAAGGTCACAGGCTGCACGGTCCATCTGGCAACGGCGATCGTCGACAGTGGTCCGATTCTGGCACAGACCGCTCTTGTTATTGGGCCAGATGACGACGAGATCGCTTTGCACGAACGAATTAAAGGCGTGGAGCGATCGCTCTACCCCAAAGTGGTCGCGGCGTACATGGCGCTGCTACAAGAGGTCGATGACGACGAAACGCTTCGAGCGCGCATCGATCGTTTTTATCTCGGGGAGCATTCCTCAACCAAAGGAGTATGAAAATGAAGAGAGCGCTGTTGTCGGTCTACAACAAGAGTGGGCTCGTTGAGCTCGCTCGCCAACTCCAAGAGCTCGGCGTTGCACTGATCGCCAGTGGTGGTACTGCAGCTGCCTTGAAGGAGGCGGGAATCGAACACGAGAAGGTAGAGGACCTGACGGGCTTCCCTCAACTCTTCGATGGTCGAGTGAAGACCCTACACCCGAAGGTTCACGGAGCAATTTTAGCGGATCGATCGAAGGAGACACATCTGAAGGATCTCTCGACGCTCGGCGTCGAACCGATCGACCTCGTAGTCTCGAACCTCTACCCCTTTCAATCGGATCCATCGATAGAGATGATAGACATAGGTGGTCCGGCGATGGTTCGCGGTGCTGCCAAAAACCATGCGTTCGTGACCGTCGTGGTTGATCCGTCCGACTACCAACTCGTAATCGAAGAGCTGCAAAGGCTCGGAGAAACTTCGCTTGCGACCCGCAAGGGTCTTGCGGCAAAGGCCTTTGCTCACACTGCCGCCTACGATCAGGCAGTTACGACCTGGCTTTCTCACGAGAACTCGGATCGTTTTGAAGAATCCGGTGATTCGCCGTTGAAGCTTCGACTCCGTCAGGTGAAGAGCTTGAAGTACGGGGAGAATCCTCATCAACAAGGTGGACTCTACATTGGAGACGACCACTCAATGTGGAGTAGCGCGCAGTGGCTCGCTGGGCCGGAGCCCTCGTACTTAAACATCTTCGATGTCGATGCGGCCTGGCGTCTGGTGCATGAAGTATCGGAGGATCCAGCCGTTGTTATCGTCAAACACGCCAATCCTTGTGGTGTGGCGGTGAGAGATTCGATCGAGGAAGCATATGAACTCGCATTTGGATGTGACCCGATCTCGGCTTTCGGTGGGATCGTGGCGTTCAACCGTACGGTCACCACTGAGCTAGCGAGCCTCATCTGCGACAAACCAAAGGCGGATGTTCTAGCTGCGCCCGGATTCGACGTAGACGCACTTGAGATGTTGCGATCCCGTCGTTCAAGCTGGCGTCTCGTACAGCTCGCTCCGCCGAGTATGCCAGCGCAGGTCGTTCGAAGCGTTGGGGACGCCTTCTTGGTCCAGAGCGCAGATGAGGTGGAGAGCTTGATGGGCCTCGAGAGTTTGACCGACCGGAGCGTGAGCGAGAGCGAGTGGGACGATCTACAGGTCGCGTGGCTGGTGTGCGCGCGGACGTCTTCGAACGCTATCACGATCGTACGCGATCGGTTGGCGATCGGCATTGGCTGTGGACAACAGAATCGAGTCGATTCGGCTCGTCTCGCCGTAGGGAAAGCGGGTGACCGTGTGGTCGGCGCAGTTGCGGCCTCCGATGCCTTCTTTCCGTTTCCAGATGGCTTAGAGGTCTTAGCTGCCGCCGGGGTTACCGCCGTGGTGGCACCATCAGGTTCGATTCGAGATGCGGAGATCGTAGATAGAGCGCGTGAGCTGGGAATATCGTACGTGTTTGCGGGTCGTCGACACTTCCGTCACTGAGCGGTTGGGATGATGGTGTTGTGACGCCGCTGTTCGGTCACAGTAGTGGGGTGTGAATGGTTGAGCTTGCAGACGCACATGCAACTAGGTTCAGTGTGAGAGAGAAGAGAGACTAAATGAGCGCAACGTTCATGGATGGAGCCTTGCTAGCGGGAGAGCTACGAAACTCCTACAAGGCGAGAGTTGCAGAACTGGCTCGAGAGGGCGTCGTCGCCGGTCTCGGAACGATCTTGGTCGGTGATGACGGTCCGAGCGCAAACTACGTGGCCATGAAGCACCGGGACTGTGAAGAGATTGGAATTGCTTCGTTCGGGCGACATCTCCCAAGTAGTGCAACGCATCAAGAGGTCCTTGAGGCCGTTCGGGAGATGAACCATGATCCGAGAGTCGATGCCTTCTTAGTGCAAGTTCCTCTTCCAAGCGGCCTGCCCGAGAGCGAGATCCTGGCTGCCGTCTCGCCGGACAAGGATGTTGATGGGCTCCACCCCATGAATCTCGGCCGTCTTGCACTTGGTCGACCCGGACCACTGCCCTGCACGCCCGCTGGGATCGTGGCGCTACTGCAGCACTATGACGTCACCATTGAAGGTCGGGAGGTCGTGATTATCGGGAGAGGGTTGACGATCGGTCGACCGCTCTCACTCTTGATGTCGTTGAACTGCAGCGGAGGAAACGCAGCCGTGACCGTTGTGCACTCCAAGGTGCCGAATCTTGCATCGATCGTACAGAGGGCGGACATTGTCATCGCAGCGGTGGGAGTTCCCGGTATTGTTACCGCTGCTATGGTAAAAGAAGGGGCAGTGGTAGTCGGAGCTGGCACATCGTTTCAGGGCAAGAGACTTCTGTCAGATCTCGCCGACGACGTGGCCGATGTAGCGTCACTCATTACTCCTCGCATAGGGGGAGTGGGACCGATGACGCGTGCGATGCTTCTGAGTAATACCATAGATGCAGCGGCACGACGAGCCAAATGAGAGGAGCACTGTGATGCGCAAGAGCTTCTCGGTAGAGTTGTGGCCTGCGCGCAACCCTAGCGGCCAGGATCGGCTGGTTGCGATGTTTGAACTGTTAGAGAAGCTGCGTCCAGATTTTACGTCAGTGACCTATGGGGCTGGTGGATCGACACGAGACCGTACGCAAGAGCTCGTGAACGAGCTCGTCGGAAAGGATTGGTCCTACCCGGTAGCACACATTACCTGCGTCGGACACTCTCGAGCTCAGCTCGCCTCGATACTGCTGGAGTATCAACGTCATGGAGTCGAACACGTCTTGGCCCTCCGAGGCGATCATCCTCGAGATAGCGACGCAGGTCTCTCTCGATCGGAGTTAAAGCACGCCATCGAACTGGTCGAGCTTGCGAAGTCGCTGGGGTTTCGGTCGGTAGGAGTTGCTGCGCATCCCCAAGGTCATCCAGAGAGCGACTCGCTTGAGCGTGATCGCGAGTTTTTGGCCCGTAAGTTGGAGATTGCCGACTATGCCCTGACCCAGTTTTACTTCGATGCCGATGCCTACCCACGGCTCGTTGATGATCTTGCTCGACTCGGTAGTGAGAAGCCGATTATAGCGGGTGTTATGGCACCGAAGTCGTGGAACTCACTTTCGAAGATGGCGCTGTTGTCGGGAACCCACTTGCCCAAAGATTTGGCGGAACGTTTCGCCACTACCTCTGACTTTGAGGCACTCGGTATTGAGGTTGCGATTGCACTTGCTCAATCTGCGCTGAGCGATGGTGCTCCCGGCATCCATCTCTACACCATGAACTCGGCCCTCTCGACCGCTGTGATTTTCGAGGCTCTAGCCAAAGAGCTTGGGCGTAATGATGTGTGAGTAGCGGACCGTTTGTGACCGATTATGCAGCGTCGACTGAACTTCGATATGCTGAGGTCGGTGGTGCTGCGGAGAGGAGATGCTTATGAGACGGCATCTCGCGGACCGGAATTGGGCCTGTCGAACGGAGCGCTCATCTTGAAGCTGAGTGAAGTCGGAGTGGTGTGTGTGAAAACTAGCTACCTTCGTGACTTGACGTAGTGCGTTGGACGAGGCAGTGGTGAGAGTGTGAGGACCCCATAGTCCTTCGATCTGGGCTCTCTGCTTGCGCATGAAGGTGAGGCTATGGGTTCGTCCTATGTTGACAGATGAGACGACGAAGAGATTCTGGTCGGACGATGCGAGTACGGGGACTAGAGCGGCCAAGCGGTAGTAGTCAGAACCGTTTGGGTAGGTGTTGAGAGAGTTGAGCGAAGGAGTAGATAGGGTGAAATCAGAAGCAGTCCAGGTGGCAGTGACAGGTGCAGCTGGACAGATCAGCTATTCGCTATTGTTTCGGCTTGCGAGCGGAGAGGTCTTTGGGCCGGATGTGGCGGTCTCGCTTCGTCTGATTGAGATCGAGCCGGCCATGAAGGCACTTGAGGGCATTGCGATGGAACTCGACGACTGTGCCTTTCCACTCCTTCAATCGATTGAGCTCACGTCAGATCTTGCAACGGGTTTCAGCGGGGTTAACTGGGCGCTACTCATTGGCTCTGTACCGCGGAAGGCCGGAATGGAGCGGAGTGATCTGCTCTCTATCAATGGCGGCATCTTCAAACCACAGGGTCGAGCGATCGCTGCTCACGCCGATTCCGATGTGCGTATCGTTGTCGTCGGGAACCCGTGCAACACCAATGCTCTCATTGCGCGAGCCAATGCTACCGAGATTCCTCCCGAGCGATTCTTTGCTATGACGCGGCTCGATCAGAATCGGGCTATGACGCAGCTCGCTAAAAAGGCGGGCGTGGATGTTCGGTCGGTCTCGAACGTTGCGATCTGGGGTAACCACTCCTCGACGCAGTTTCCGGATTTCTTCCATGCGAAAATCGATGGTCAACCCGTAACAGAGGTGATCGCTGATCGTGAGTGGCTGGAGCACGAGTTCATCACGACGGTCCAGAAACGGGGAGCAGCGATTATCGATGCTCGTGGTGCGTCATCTGCCGCGTCTGCGGCGAACGGGGTGCTCGACACGATTCGTTCGATCGCCACGCCAACGCCGGAGGGGGATTGGGTCTCGCTTGCCGTAGTTTCTCATGGCGAGTACGGAGTACCGGAGGGCTTGCAGTTTGGTTTTCCAATCGTCTCGAACGGTACGACGTGGTCGGTGGTCGAGGGTATTCAACACGATTCGTTTGCCCGAGATAAGATCGCTGCGACCATTGCCGAGCTTGAAGGCGAGCGAAACGACGTCGTGGATCTGCTTGGGAGCTAACCCTGGTTGACGCGAGGTTCCGCTTTGACCCGTGGTCGTCGAGAATGCGTAGTGGAGTTGGGGCTGCTCCGATTCGCTCCGGCTCCTTTGGCGGACAGCGAATCTGGTGGGTATCTGACGGTGGTTCTGAAGTGATCTTCGGAGAGCATGAACCGAGCGAACCCTGACATCGCTCCCCGTCTAGGGCGCCACGACGAGTCCTCGACGGCTCCGATGCGAGCGTGGGAGACGTACTCATGCGTCGAGGAACGCGCCTCATGTCGTGCGAATCGAGAGTTGACTCTGTGGAGTTACCTTTGAGGCGAGTTAGTCCGTGAGAGTGATCTCTAGGGGCGATGCAGCGACTCTCTGCGTTGAACTTCGACTAACCGTCTCGATCGGCGTCGCTTTGTAGAAGTGACAGTTGTAGTGCAGATCAGAGGGTCCGCCCCAGGTCTCGATGGGGTCTTTGAGAAGGTAGGTCTCTCGGAGAATGAGAACGAACTCTCCTCGCTCTCGGCCGCAGGAGAACGTAGCTGGTTGTGATACCTCCGGGCGAGCGGGCGAGATGTTGGTGAGCCAGTTCTGAGGGGTGGCCGTTGGAAGATTGCGCGGCCTCCGATATGGCGGAGTTCTTTGTGGCACAACGCTGAACCGGAGCCGAAGTGGCGACAGATGCCGCCGCTGCAGGTGGCTCACGTTCCGTTGAGACTGAAGGGTAGTACCTTTGTCCGCAGGCTATTCGAACGATGACAACGCGTCGAGCACCCTGGCTACGAGTGCGCTCACGGCAGCTTCGGTAACCCCATCAACTATCGCCACATGGGCGATAGTTCACAATAGTGAACGACACTCTGCCGGTCACAGACCTGCGAGCTGGTACCGATGGCGAGGTGCTCTTTAGGCGAAGACCTGTATCGAGAAGGGCGAGCAGCTAGTGAGGTTATTCGCCGTTGCAAAGACGTTGATCCACTCTAGCTGTCGTTCTGTGCTGTGAAAGGATTCACGTGTTGCCGGGGAGTGTTGCGAGAGATCGGTATTGTAGGTCTGTAAATCTGTCTCCGCGGTGGACCATGCCGTCCGCCACTCCGTCACGGCGGAGTCTGAGGAGGCGAAACTAGTCGTCGAAGCGAACTGTTGTGCTGCGTGAGTGATGCTTATCAGGAGGCGAGCGTTATGGCTGATAGCGTTGCGAAGCTCGTGAGCCGTGAGCTTGGTGAACGGGCTTGCAAGGTAACGGATGCTTCGACCGTTTGGTGCTACTTGAGCCCCGGTCACCGCGATCGTTTCCGAGGGCGCAAGAGTCGCTGCGCAGATCGTGTTCGCCTTCGTGACAAAGCCCTGGTTGGTGATGAGTGGCACGAAGTTTGATGGGGTGGTGGTGGTCTGTGTTGCGGGTGACCAGATGCTCCCGAGCTGCGAGACTGCCGTCAAGATGAGGGCTAATGCAGCGAACGATCCGATGACTTTTCTGAGTAGTCGTGACTTTTTGGGAGTCGGTGGATAGAAGGACTGATAGGGCGGAAGGTCTGCGAACTCCGGTAGCGTTGAATAGCTTGGAAGGGGTCGTTGACGTTCCGTCCAGTGTTCGCCAGTGAAGTAGCGCAGGTGCCCGCTACCGTCGGGGTACCACCCTGGTACTGATGGCGTGCGCGGATCTTTTGGTCGTCGGTCTACTCTCATTGAGATGTCCTCATTGAGGTTCTCGCTCAACGTTCGTTGAGTCAATCAAGGGAGCGAGCGACTCGAAGTATTTCAGAGCCCCGAGAGCTCCACGAAATTTGATTGCCCCGTTACGGAGAGCGGCGTCAACACTGAGTTCACCGGTCGTAAGTCGTGTCGCTATCTCAGAGCTGAGGCTTATGCTGAGATCGGGATCGCTCGCCATCGTTGCGACCGCCTGAAGTCCATCTTCGCTTACGCGTAGCGACCAACCGGGGGAGAGGGGGCCGTCGCTAACTTCGACGTTCAAGATGTACTCCGCAGTGCTGGGGAGAGGACCTAGGGAATGATACGTCGAGTTGAGGAACTCGACTACAGCGTGTGTCTCCTGGTCCATCACACTCTATCGTAGAGGATCGCTCGTTTGACTTCCTCCACCGCCTTCGTTACCGAGATGCCTCGAGGACACGCTTCGGTGCAGTTAAACGACGTCCTACATCTCCATACGCCAGATTTTTGATTCAAAATGTCGAGTCGTTCGCTTGCGGCTTGATCCCGAGAGTCAAAGATGAAGCGATGAGCGTTGACGATTGCTGCAGGACCTACGTAGGAGCCATTCGCCCAGTAGACCGGACATGAGGTCGTACAGCAGGCGCAGAGTATGCACTTTGTCGTATCGTCGAAACGCTCGCGCTCCTCCTGCGACTGAAGCCGCTCTTTATAACCAGGATCATCATTGGTAATGAGATACGGAAGCACCGAGCGGTATTGGGCAAAAAATGGTTCCATGTCGACGATGAGATCCTTGATGACCGGAAGGCCTCGAATCGGTTCAATGGTGAGATCGGTCCCTACGGTAGAGATGAGGTTGATACAGCCGAGCTTGTTCTCTCCGTTGATGACCATCGCATCAGAGCCACAGACACCATGAGCGCAGCTGCGACGGAACGAGAGGGTACCGTCTTGAGTCCACTTTACCTTGTGGAGAACGTTGAGCACGGTGTCTGACGGTAGAGCTTGAACCGTGAAGTCCTGCCAGTGAGGTCGCGTATCGGCCTCGGGGTTGTATCGTTTGACACGTAGGTGGACGGAGACCTCTGCAGGGACCGCTGGGCTAACCGAAACAGGGTTCATGGTTGTCGTCATCTCGGTTAGTACTTCCTCTCCATCGGTTCATATTTGCCGAGCACGACCGGCTTGAAGTCGAGCGTTATAGTTCCGTCCTCGCCGAGGTGTGCAAAGGTATGTTTCATCCAGTTCACATCGTCGCGAGTTGGGTGGTCATCACGCCAATGAGCTCCTCGACTCTCGGTTCTGGCCTGAGCGCCGACTACCAGTCCTTGTGCGAGGTCTAAGAGGTGGCCGAGCTCCATCGCCTCGGTGAGGTCGTAGTTGAATACGACGCCCTTGTCATCGATTTTGACCTCTTTGTAGCGTTCTTTGAGGCCGGCGATGACGTCACGGGCTCGCTGGAGTGACTCGTCGGTGCGCACCACCGATGCATCGGCCGTCATGGTGGCTTGCAGCTCAGTTCGAATCTCTGCTACCTTCTCACCGCCACTTCCGGCCTTCATGGATTCGATCCGCTCCCTGACCGGACCCTCAGCGCCACGCGTGATGTCGGGATGAGGAACGTCTTGAATGTATTCGAGCATCGCCTTCCCACCCCTGCGTCCGAAGACGACGATGTCGAGGAGCGAGTTGGTGCCGAGGCGGTTGGCGCCATGTACCGATACGCAGGCGCACTCTCCAGCAGCGTAGAGTCCTGGAAGTACCGTATTGTTGGCGTCGACGAGAACCTCGCCGTCGATGTTGGTAGGGATGCCTCCCATTGCATAGTGAGCTGTCGGTTGGATCGGAATAGGCTCTTTCTTCGGTTCGATCCCTAGGTAGGTTCGGACGAAACCGGTGATGTCGGGGAGCTTCGCGTCGATCTGCTCTGGCGGTAGGTGGGTGAGATCGAGGTAGACGTAGTCTTTGTCTGGGCCAGCACCTCTTCCAGCTTTAATCTCTGCGTGAATGGCGCGTGAGACCATGTCACGAGGGGCTAAATCTTTCACGGTCGGGGCGACACGTTCCATGAATCGTTCTCCGAGTCCGTTTCTGAGGATGCCTCCTTCGCCGCGGGCCCCTTCTGTGAGTAAGATACCGAGCCCGTAGATTCCTGTCGGGTGGAACTGGTAGAACTCAAGGTCTTCCATCGGTATTCCGGAGCGGAATAGTACACCGGGACCGTCGCCCGTTAGCGTATGTGCGTTCGAGGAGATCCGGAACATTTTTCCGAAGCCCCCTGTCGCAAACAGGACGCCCTTCGAGGCAAATACGTGGAGATCTCCCGTTGCAAGCTCGTACGCCACGACGCCAGCCATTCTTCGGTCGCTACCTTCGCCGCTGTAGAGGACGTCGAAGACTTGAAACTCGTTAAAGAAGTTGACGTCTCTCGCTACGCACTGCTGATAGAGGGTTTGAAGGATCATATGACCGGTTCTGTCGGCTGCGTAGCACGAACGACGCACAGGGGCCTCGCCGTGGTTTCTCGTATGCCCACCAAAGCGCCGCTGATCGATCCGACCTTCCGGAGTTCGTGAGAATGCAAGACCAAAATGCTCGAGATCGATCACTGCGTCGATCGCCTCTTTGCACATCACGTCGATTGCGGGTTGGTCTCCGAGATAGTCGGAACCCTTCACCGTATCGAAGGCGTGCCACTCCCAAGAGTCTTCTTCGACGTTGGCCAAAGCAGCGCACATACCACCTTGAGCGGCTCCGGTGTGAGAGCGGGTCGGATAGAGTTTGGTGAGCACTGCGGTGCGGCACTTGCCAGCCGTCTCGATAGCTGCACGGAGCCCGGCTCCGCCTGCACCGACAATGACTGCGTCGTAGCTGTGATAATGAACGTTCACACTCAAAGTTTTGCACGCTTTCTGGCTGATGTGAAATTAGAACTCATTCTAGGCGTAGGGTGGAGACTATGACAGGACTTCCAAAGACCATCGGTGAACTTCGTCTGACCGAATATCGAACTCGCCCGGTCAAAATTGAGATACGAGATAATGCGGTTGCGCGAATGCGATCGGGACTTCCGCTCGTGAGCGGGATGGTCGACTACGACGACACGGTTCTTCCCGAACTCGAGCGTGCAATCTTAGCCCTTCACGATGTCATCTTTCTCGGTGAGCGTGGGCAGGGAAAAACCAGGTTGATCCGCTCACTCGTCGAGCTTCTCGATGAATGGATGCCAGTGATCGACGGCTCCGAGCTCAACGATGACCCGCTGAATCCAACGTCGTCGCGAGGAATCGAGATCGTCAAGGAGTTCGGAGACGAAACTGGTCTTCGATGGATCCATCGCAGCGAGCGGTACTCCGAGAAGCTTGCCACCCCAGATACTTCGATAGCGGACCTAATCGGTGAGGTCGACCCAGTAAAGGTGGCGGAAGGCCGATACTTGGCGGACGAGAGAACCTTGCACTTTGGTCTGGTGCCTCGAACGAATCGAGGGATCTTCGCTATCAATGAGCTCCCCGATCTCCCCGAACGCATTCAGGTCGGTCTCTTGAACCTGCTCGAAGAGCGAGATGTTCAGATTCGTGGCTACAAGATTCGCTTGCCGCTTGATCTGATGTTTGTTGCCTCGGCGAACCCGGAGGACTATACAAATCGAGGGCGATTGATTACGCCTTTAAAGGATCGGTTCGGTACTCAGATTCGGACGCACTACCCGCTCAAGATCTCCTCTGAGGTTGAGGTTATGCATCAAGAGTCCGACATTCGCAAACCGGAGGGCTTGGATCTCATTGTTCCGGAGTTCATGAGTTCGCTTCTTGCGACCATCTCGCAGCTTGCAAGGAAGTCATCTAGCATCAACCAGCGTTCGGGCGTGTCGGTAAGAATGTCGGTAGCGTGCTACGAGCTCCTGGTCGCATCGGCGTTTTCTCGTGCGCTGCGGTACGGAGAAAGTGAAGCGGTCCCCCGTCCGAGTGATCTTGATGCGATCGTTCCTGGCATTTCGGGCAAGATAGAGATAGAGGGTCTCGATGACTCCGATGAGATCAAGGTGATCGGTCGCCTGATCTCGGGTGCTACTCAAGCAACGTATCGACAGTTTGTGGAAGGCTCGGAGGTTCTCGATGCTCAGAAAGAGGTTGAAGCGGAGGGATTTGTGGTATCTGCGGAGCGCTCTACCCAAGAGTCTTACGACGTCTTGCTTGGTTTTCCTCGTCTTCTTGCTGCTTCGTCGAAGGTAGCGGGCTCTGAGAATCGCGGCGTTGTGGTAGCCGCAAGTGAACTCATACTCGAAGGCCTCCATCTAGCGAAGCGCCTCAATCGCGTCGAGCTCGATGATGGTCGGGCGTACTCAGGGAGGTAGGCATGAGACGACGCCGCTATTCACAGTGGGATGGCTCTCAAGAGGTTGATGACCTAGACGCGCTTGGTCTCTTTGATGAGCTGAGCGAACAGCTGCTCTATCACGGTGATCTGGCGGCTGCGCTCCGAGACCTCATGTCTCGGGGCTATCGATCACCCTCAGGTAGGGACGTGCCTGGACTGGCAGATCTACTGCAACGCTTACGGGAGCGGCGAGATGCTCTCTTGTCTGAGTTCGGCATGTCTCAGACGTATGAGCAGCTACGTGAAGCCGTTGAGGAGATTCTCGATGAAGAGGGTCGGTCTCTCGATGCTGCGCGGCAAGCTGGCGATGCGGATGCGTCGTTCAAGGAGCTAGAGCTAGCGGCGCTTCCACCGGATCTACCCGGCAAGATCCGCTCTCTTCGGGAGTATGAGTTCTCATCCGCTGAAGCGGAACAGCGTTTTGAGCGACTGCTTAGCGATCTTCGAGAGCAGCTTTTGCAGTCGACGTTTTCCCAGATGAAAGAGGCGCTTGGACGACAGACTCCAGAGGACCTTGCTCGGCTCAGAGATCTCCTCTCTGAGCTCAACGAGTTGATGGAGCGATCTCGCGAAGGAGAAGATGTCGAAGATGCATTTCGAGATTTTATGTCTCGTTATGGTGACATTCTTCCGCCTGTGAACTCCCTCGAAGAGCTCATGGCGATACTGCAGTCGCAGGCCGAAGCGATGACGAGCTTTATGAACTCGCTCGATCCTGCTCAGAGACGAGAGCTCGGGGACCTCTTCTCGGAACTCTTTGGTGATCTCGACCTGCGTTGGCAGATGGAACGTTTCTCGGAGAATATCTCATCGATGCCAGGTTTCCGAGGAGATGGTCGATTCGGTTTCCGAGGTGAGCAACCCTTTGGTCTCGGTGAAGTCGGCGATAACTTCGCCACCTTGGGTCGCCTCGACGACCTGGAGTCGTCTCTCAAGAACATGGCATCGCCTTTTGGACTCTCTGACATTGATCTTGGCGAGGTCGAAGAGGTGCTCGGTGCAGATGCTCGGCACGCCTTGGAGCAGCTGAGAAGCGTCGCACAACAGCTGCAGGAGGCCGGTCTGATCGAGCGGACCGACGGGTACCTGAAGATGTCCCCAAAGGGACTGCGGCGGATCGGCGCCAAGGCCCTCGAGGAGGTCTTCCGGAAGGTCGATGGAGTCGGTGTCGGCCAGCACATCAATGCTCGATCGGGCCGAGGCGGCGACCTTGAGTATCAGAGCAGGCCGTACGAGTTTGGTGATCCCTTCAACCTTTCGCTCCAAGGCACGCTCCGAAATGCACTCCTGCGACAAGGTGGTGGTCTTCCGCTACGACTCGATCCTTCGGATTTTGAGATCGAGCTCACCGAGAATCAGGTATCGTGTTCGACCGTTCTGCTCTTGGACCTGTCTCTCTCAATGCCTCTTCGGGAGAACTTCCTTCCAGCGAAAAAGATGGCGATGGCTCTTCATTCGCTCATATCGTCGAGATTTCCACGAGACTACTTTGGCATCGTCGGGTTCTCCGAAATTGCCCACGAGTTAACCCCGGCTACGCTTCCACAAGCAACGTGGGACTACGTCTATGGCACGAATATCGAGCACGCACTGATGCTCGCCCGTTCGATGCTATCGAGCCGAAACGGCACGAAGCAGATCTTGCTCGTAACGGATGGCGAGCCGACGGCCCATATTCTCCCTTCCGGCGAGGTCTTCTTTTCCTACCCACCTGCGCCAGAGACGATCCGAGCGACACTGGCAGAGGTGCGACGCTGTACTCGAGCCAATATCGTGATCAACTCTTTTGTGCTTGACGCGAACGACGAGCTTCGGAGTTTTATTGAACATCTCACCTCGATCAACCGAGGGAGAGTCTTCTATGCCGATCCATCCAATCTCGGCGACTACGTGCTGGTCGATTTTCTTCGTTCTCGAGCTTCCATGGTCGAAGAGGGGTAAGGGGGATATCGAGAGGCTGCGCTCCTCGCCGTTTGCCGGGCTCACCATAAGCTTCCTTGCCGGCTTGACAACTCGTGTAATTTCATGGTTAGAATTAGCTAATCGCGCTGGGGGTGCTCTTCTAACTACTGGGCGCAGGATAACGAAATGGGGGAGATCATGAAAAGTTGCGGTTCGGGCGCTGCTTGGGGTGGGATGCTCGACGGTTCGGTCAACGCGAGCAATCGCGCTGAGACTTGGCAAGAGCGCGCTAAGTGCAAGGGTGCGAGCGCATCGGTTTTCTACCCGTTGCGTGGTGTTCCGACTGCATCGGCACGGGCTCTCTGCAAGGACTGCCCGGTCAAGCCCGACTGTCTCTCTTACGCCCTAGAGCATGAAGAGGAGTTCGGTATCTGGGGAGGGCTCTCGGAGCGTGAGCGTCGCAAGTTGATTCGGGCTCAGGCGCGTCTCAGAAGTGCCGGCGAACGGCGGCTCTTCGAAGCGAGCTAACTCTGCGTGCTATGAGCTCGGTCGAAGTTAGCTGGGAAGACCGTGCTCGTAGTTGTGGCCGGGTGGCAGTGAGAGCCGTGCTTCAAAAGTCGACCAAGAGTTGACGTTGAGAACCTCGTAGAGCTCGAGTGGGATCGTTGCAAGGACCTGGCTAGGTAGAAGGCCCACGAGTTCACATTCCAGTGGACGAAAGCCGTACTTTTTGACGTCTTTAAAGAGCTGGTAGGGACCGTAAAGCGTAGGGGAGATCAGGTTGGTTGAGAGTTGGTATCCCTTTGCAACGTGGAATCCCAGCGTGCGGACGATCGGTGATCGAAGTGCCAACACGAGCGAGCGAGGCTCTAGCGGCGTTGGGGCATCCACGAGGATGTTGTAGGCGACTAAGGGGGGTCGACAAGCTAGGGCGGTCGCGCCGAGGTGTTGATGGGGCGTGGATGGGCCTGCCGTTGGAGTGAGGCTCTTGAAGGCTCGACGCCTCACCTCAGGGAGGCTGACTCCTTGGTCGTAGCGGAAGACCGGAACTGAGAGTTCCTTGTCGAGAAACTCCTCGAACTGTGCCGTTAGTCGCTCGGCCTCGTCTGTGTCGCTTGGAAGCAGCGGTACGAATGGAACGACATCGAGAGCGCCAAGGCGAGGATGAACCCCGCTGTGGCGAGAGATATCGAGATCTCGGGCAACGACCCATGCAAGCCTGCAGAGATCCTCGTACAGTGACGTACCCCCGAGACTGAAGACGCTTCTGTTGTGATCTGGGTCAAAGTGCAGGTCAAGCAGGGAGGGGCCCGCAGCTGTAACGAGGCGCTGCAGCTGCCTTCGGTCTCGACCTTCAGAGATGTTTGGCACACAGACGACGCTCATGGGAGTTGTCTGTGAGACGTGCTGCCACCTAGCGCTGCTGCGGTTGTAGCGTACGACACTAGGCCGATTTGGAAGAGACCTCTACTCGACGAGCTCGCGCTATCCTGCGCCGCTGTCTCTCCGAGGCACCTCCCCAGACACCATGTTCGATCTTGAGCGCGAGCGCATACTCGAGGCATGGACCTTGAACAGGACACTTCGTGCAGATCTGCCGTGCTTTTTCGACGCCTACACCGTCACTCGGAAAGAAAATATCTGGATCTATAGCTCGACAGCTCCCTTGAGCCATCCACGATTTGGTCAGCACCCCCGCTCCTTCTGCCGATTCCCCCCGGCGTAGTAGAAACTTGCTGATATTACTTCAGAGTAACTCTATTACGGGACATTCGATTTGCCATCGAATTGCTCCTCTTGTTCTCTTAGTTTTGTCGATGGCGGTGCGCGGTCTACGTAGGGTCTAACCTGCTCTAGGCTGTTGTCTGATTGAGCTTGAAGGCGATGAAGTCATGGCGTGTGAGCTCGGAATGTTCGATGAAGGAGAGAGCGTGGACAATGAAGAGTATCAGGCCCCTCGGGCGAAGGCCAGGATCCTCTACCTTGGTCCGGTAGCTCCTCATTGGGATGTGGTCTGGGTCGGGGGAGACACGAAGGTCGTCGATGATTTCCGTCAGCGATTACTCGCTCGACTCTTGATGATACCGGCGCACGATCCTCAGTTTCGGCGTAATCGAGAGCGTGTCATGCGCGACGCCGAGCGAGAAGGCATTACGTGTACGTGGGATATCGACGACCCGCAGTAGGGCTACTTTGGACGGTGGGAACCTCGTTGACGGCCAAAGCGCCCTTTGACAACGACGTCATCTTGCCCCCGGGACCACGCTTGCTTCTGGAGCCGACGCGAGACCTTGTCCAGGTCGGTATCGAGTGTTCCCGCCTTGTCAAAAGCTAGATTCTTAAGCTCCATCGTCGTAAAGAAGGGATGCTGGTCGATCGCCTCGTCTTGAGGCGTCGCCCTGCGAGGAAATGCGAGTATGTTCTCGTCAGAGGTGGATGCGTCCTCGTTGGCCAGGTAAGAATCCTTTGGTTCGACGAGATCTTCGCTCGGTGAAAAAGCATCATAGGGATGCGAGGTCTCCACGATCTCGCTGAAAGCGACGCTACTGTGAGTCGTGTCGTCCCACGGCGGTGTTTCCGTGAGGGTATCCATGGTCGCAAGGACTTGGCGGACCTCTTCGAAGGTGCTGACAAGTGGAGTCCGAGCAGAACCGATCGCTGAACCGTTGCTCTCCAACTCCACGAGTGGGGGAAGATCCACGAG
>JBMFXG010000011.1:0-25191 GCA_049964535.1 Acidimicrobiales bacterium
CAGCGTTTTATCGACGCCATGAAGTTTGAGTCCTCTGTGCTCGTTGTGGTTGAGCCAGGCGATGAGACACTAGCCAAGAGTCTACGGAACCTGCCGAACGTCGAAGTTGCGTTCCCTTCTAACTTGAGTGCCTATCTCGTTCTGGTGAACGATGCAATCGTTTTCACTGAAGGTTCACTACCTCGCAGTCAGGCGGGAGAATCACTTGTCGTGGAAGGTCGTACGGTTGCGCCGGTCGACGGCAACGTTGAAGAGGCTGCGACGACGGAGCAGACTGAGGTTGTAGAGGAGGGTCTGGACTGATGTCGGGCGCGAATGCATATGAGGTAATCCGTCGGCCGCTCGTTTCAGAGAAGAGCTACAAGGCAATGGACGAGGGTGTTTACTCCTTTATTGTCGACCCTCGGGCTACGAAGGTCGACATTCGATTTGCAGTCGAGAAGCTCTTTGACGTGCACGTGGTGGATGTCAACACTCTGAACCGCAAGGGGAAGAGGAAGCGCAATCGGCGAAGTGGGGTCTGGACTAACGGACATAACGAGAAGCATGCCATGGTCCGCCTCCGCGCAGGTGAGTCCATAGAGATCTTTGAGAAGTAGGAGTTAGCGTGGCAGTTAGAAAACGAAAGCCGACAAGCGCAGGACGGCGCTTCCAGAGCGTCTCGGACTTCTCAGATGTTACGGCTACTCGTCCAGAGAAGTCGCTTCTTGAGCCTGCGAGTTCGTCGGGTGGTCGTAACGCGTATGGGCGTAAGACGGCGCGTCATCGTGGTGGCGGGCACAAGCGCCAGTACCGTGTGATCGACTTTAAGCGTAATAAGGACGAGGTTCCAGCGAAGGTCGCCACGATCGAGTACGATCCCAATCGCAACGCTCGGATCGCCCTTCTGCACTATCTGGACGGTGAAAAGCGCTATATCTTGGCTCCGGCCAAGCTCTCGGTCGGTGACATGGTGGAGTCTGGGCCCAAGGCCGACATCAAGACGGGTAACGCTCTGCCGTTGAGAAATATCCCCGTTGGTACGACGGTCCACAACGTTGAGATGCGACCGGGACAGGGTGGCAAGATAGCTCGAAGTGCAGGGATGTCCGTTCAGCTCGTTGCTCGAGAAGGCGACTATGCAACCCTGCGCCTTCCTTCGACCGAAATGAGGCGAGTACCGATCGATTGTCGAGCCTCGATCGGAGAGGTAGGAAACTCGGAGTTCGAACTCCTCTCGGTTGGCAAGGCTGGACGTTCTCGTTGGAAGGGAGTTCGACCACAGACACGTGGCGTCGCTATGAACCCGGTCGACCACCCGCTCGGTGGTGGTGAAGGCAAGACCTCAGGTGGTCGGCATCCAGTGTCGCCATGGGGTAAGCCCGAGGGCCGAACTCGCTCGAAGCATAAGGATTCAGATCGTTTGATAATTCGTCGTCGGAGAGCTCGCGGAGCTCGGAGGTAGGTCGGCCCATGCCGCGTAGTTTGAAAAAAGGCCCCTTCGTGGATGATCACCTTCTCAAGAAGGTCGATACGCAGAACGAGAGTGGTGACAAGAAGGTAATTAAGACGTGGTCGAGACGTTCGACGATCATCCCCGATATGGTTGGGCACACGATTGCGGTCCACGATGGTCGCAAACATGTTCCGGTCTATCTCACGGAGTCCATGGTGGGCCATAAGCTAGGTGAGTTCGCACCGACGAGAACCTTCCGATACCATGCCGGACAAGAGCGTGCCGGGAGGAGAAGGTAATGGCCGTGGCTGAGCTTGAATCGGTTCCTCAAGGACGAGCTGTACTTCGGGGCTATCAAATGTCTGCCTCAAAGGTACGAGAGGTGCTCGATCTGATCCGCGGAAAGTCGGCGGTCGCAGCGATGGAGACTCTGTCGCTTGTTGAGCGTGGCGCGGCAGAACCCGTTGCAAAGTTGCTCCGCTCTGCGGTTGCAAACGCTGCTCATCTGCACGGTCTTGCGCCAGATGAGGTCTATGTTGCCGTCACGTTTGCTGACGAGGGTACGACGCTGAAGCGCTTCCGACCTCGAGCTCGTGGGCGAGCGGGTAGGATTCGCAAACGCACGAGTCACATCACGATCATCGTAGAGCGTCTGCCAGAGGCTCGCTTAGCAGTGATTCGTGCGAAGCGTCGAGGTGAAGAGGCAAACCGTCGGGCCAGACGGGTGCGAAGCTCGCGCGGTGAAAGTGTATCGACTGCGGCTGAAGCGGCCTTAGAAGCTAAGGATCGAGACGAAAGCGCTGTGCAAACTCCGTCTAACGATATCGCTATCGAAGAGACCGAATTGTCGGTCGAGCCTGAAGCGATCGAGATGGATTCTGAGGAAGTGGCTGCCACTGACGTCTCTGGCGGGGGTGTCGAGGAAGTGGCTGACGTCGTTACCGAGGCCGAAGAGGAAGAGAAGAACTAATGGGTCAAAAAATCAATCCTTACGGTTTCCGTCTCGGAGTCACTACCGATTGGAAATCTCGGTGGTTCGATGAGAAAAACTACAAAAAGTGGGTGATCGAGGACTACGCAATTCGATCGTTCTTGATGAACGAGTTGGAGACCGCAGCGGTCTCTCGGGTTGAGATCGAGCGTACGCGAGATCGAGTCAAGGTCGATATTCACACCGCTCGTCCAGGTATCGTGATCGGAAAAAAGGGTTCAGAAGCTGATCGGTTGCGCAAGGCGCTGGTGGAGATTACGCATAATCAAAAGGTGCAGATCAACATCGAAGAGATTAAGCAACCCGAGCTCGATGCCGCTCTCGTCGCCCAAGGTATCGCCGATCAGCTGGCTCGTCGTGTGAGCTTTCGACGGGCTATGAAGCGTGCTCTGCAGATGGTAGAGAAGGCAGGCGGCCAAGGCGTCACCGTTATGTGCTCCGGTCGACTTGGCGGCGCTGAGATGGCTCGTAAAGAGTCCTATCGTGAGGGCCGTGTACCACGTCACACACTACGTGCCGACATTGACTACGGATTTCGTGAGGCGCGGACGACCTTCGGTCGCATCGGCGTGAAGGTGTGGATCTATAAGGGTGACATCTTGCCCTACAAGGTTGTTCCCGGTACTGATGAGCGTGGAGTGAAACCCGCAGCTCCGGTGGCCAATGCAGCCCGGAGAGTGATTACCGCTGGTGGTGGTCGGCGACGTGCTGAAGGTACGACGTCAGTTTCCGAAGTTGAGAATCCTTCAACCGAGGAGACCGTAGTAACAGGTTCGGTTCCTAACGCCTCGGTCGTCAACGCTCCAGAGGGGGACGACTTGGAGCGATTGCTCGCCGAAGAGGAAGAGATAGAGCGTCGTACCCGGGAGTCCGGACATGAGGCTCCTCACTTTAAAAAGGAGGTTGACTGAGATGTTGATGCCTCGTAAGGTACGGTACCGGAAGACGCAGCGAGGCCGCATGAGCGGCATGTCTCGATCCGGGAACGATATTCATTTCGGCGATTTCGCTATTCAGGCGCTGGAGCCCGGCTGGATCACAGCTCGGCAGATTGAAGCGGCTCGACGAGCTATGACTCGTCACATCCGCCGTGGCGGTAAAGTTTGGATCCGGATCTTTCCTGACAAGCCAGTGACGAAGAAGCCGGCCGAGACCCGTATGGGCTCGGGTAAGGGTAACCCTGAGTTATGGGTAGCTGTGGTGAGGCCTGGGCGAATCATGTTTGAGCTGGCCGGGGTCTCTGAGGAGCTTGCTGCTGAAGCGATGGCGAGGGCCATCCAGAAGCTGCCGATTCGGGCAAAGTTTATTGTACGTGAGGATGCTGTAGCTACGGAGGTTGCGAAGTGACCAAGGCAGTAGAGCTTCGTACTCTGGCCGATCATGAGCTTGCGGATCGTCTCGAGGAGAGTCGGCGGGAGCTGTTCAATCTGCGCTTCCAGTTAGCTACCTCTCAGTCGACGAACACGGCGAGACTCAAGACCCTGAAGAAGGAGATCGCAAGGGTTCTGGCGATCCAGACGGAGCGCGCGTATGACGTACTCATCAGTGAGGTGGATAAGTAGATGTCAGAGAATGTTGATGTGGTCTCGGAGGACTCTGAGGTAGCTGTGGCCGAAGAGACGGTAGCGGAGCCATCTCAGGTCGTTTCGTCGGTGGTCGATGAGGGTAGCGACGAGAAGGCTCGGGCATCTCGCAAGTTCCGAGATGGTGTGGTCGTCTCGACCGCTATGGATAAAACGATCGTCGTTGCGATTACTGAGCGTGTTCGACATCGTCGCTACCAGCGGACGGTGCAGCGAACCAAGAAGCTCTATGTCGATGACCAAGAAGGATCGGCAAAGTTGGGAGACTCGGTTCGTGTCGTAGAGACTCGTCCGTTGTCGAAGTTGAAGCGGTGGCGTCTGTTAGAAGTGTTGGAGCGTGCGCGATGATACAGCAGGAATCGCGACTTCGTGTCGCTGACAACTCTGGAGCTAAAGAGGTCTTGTGCATCAAGGTTCTCGGCGGATCGCGTCGACGTTACGCAAGCATCGGTGACGTCTTCGTAGCTACGGTCAAAGATGCTATCCCCGGTGCCGCCGTTAAAAAAGGTGACGTCGTGAAGTGTGTTGTAGTCCGGGTGAAGAAGGAGAAGCGTCGTCCAGACGGTAGCTATATCCGCTTCGATGAGAACGCTGCGGTGCTGATCAATGATTCACTGCAGCCCCGTGGCACTCGTATCTTTGGCCCTGTCGGGCGAGAGCTGCGAGATAAAAAGTTCATGAGGATTATCTCCTTAGCACCGGAGGTGTTGTAATGCACGTTCGTAAAGGTGACAAGGTTCGGGTGATCGCGGGTAAAGATCGTGGTCATGAGGGCGAGGTCGTTCGGGTTATCCCGGGACGAGACAGGGTTGTAGTAGCAGGAGCTAACGTAGCGAAGCGTCACACGAAAGCGACCTCTGCGACGACGCAGGGTGGCATTATCGACAAGGCGATGCCGTTGCATGTATCGAACGTGGCTCTCGTGTGCTCGAAGTGTGGAGTGACCCGAGCCGGGGCGCGATTCGATAGTGACGGTCTGAAGGTACGGACCTGTGCGAAGTGTGGTGGAGATCTATGAGTGAGGCGACAAAGGTTAGGCCGCGCCTAAAGGTGAAGTATGACACCGAGGTGAAGGCAGCGCTGAAAGAGTCGTTGGGGCTATCCAACGTCATGCAGGTTCCAACGCTGGAGAAGATCGTGATCAATGTCGGCGTTGGGCGAGCTACGCAACAGCAGTCTCTGATAGAGAACACGGTCCGAGACATCGAGATTATCGCAGGCCAAAAGCCAGTGGTGACTCGTGCTCGTAAAGCTATCGCGGGATTCAAGCTCCGTGCCGGTAATCCCATTGGAGTACGGGTAACTCTGCGAGGTGATCGCATGTGGGAGTTTTTCGATCGCCTGGTCGCTGTAGCGATTCCTAGGATCCGAGACTTCCGAGGTCTGAACCCGAAGTCCTTCGATGGTCATGGGAACTACACCTTCGGTGTGACTGAGCAGCTGATCTTTCCGGAGATCGACTACGACAAGGTCGATGCAACCCGTGGTATGGATATTACGATCGTGACCACTGCACAGTCAAACGAACATGGTCGAGCGCTTCTTAATGCTTTCGGCTTTCCATTCAAGAGAGAAGGGGCACAGTAGAAGATGGCGAAGAAGGCTCTAATTGCCAAAGCGCAGAGGACCCCGAAGTTTCGCGTCAGGGCGTATACACGTTGTCAACGATGTGGCCGGCCCCACGCAGTGTTTCGTAAGTTTGGACTATGTCGTATCTGTCTTCGGGTGATGGCTCACGCTGGTGAGCTTCCAGGCGTGACCAAGGCGAGCTGGTAGGGAGTTGAAGTAGATGAGCATGACTGATCCGATTGCGGACATGCTGACCCGTATTCGAAATGCGAATACAGCGAAGCACGATGTCGTCAAGATGCCAGGTTCGAAGGTAAAGGTTAATCTGGCCAAGGTACTCGAACGAGAGGGATACATCGCGGGTTACGAGCTAGGGGAGGCCGAAGGCCGACCTGGTACTCTGCTGACCCTCACCCTCAAGTACTCCGGGGACCGGGAGCGCACGATTTCGGGCATTCAGAGGGTTTCGAAGCCAGGTCTTCGCGTGTATTCGCGAGCGGAGAGTATTCCGCGTGTCCTCGGAGGGCTTGGAGTAGCGGTCTTGTCGACCTCGAAGGGCCTGATGACAGACCGTGAAGCGCGTAAGGCAAATATTGGTGGCGAAGTCCTGTGCTACGTGTGGTGATCCGAGAGAAGGAGAGAGACTGTGTCTCGTATTGGTAAGGTCCCCGTAGTCGTACCTGCCGGTGTCGACGTAGAAATCAAAGATGGTAGGCACGTAGCGGTCAAGGGTCCAAAAGGCTCGCTGTCGCGTTCTCTGCCTGGCTCGATTACGGTTCGGCGTGACGGAGAGTCCCTAGTTGTGGAGCGCCCAGATGACTCGAGGGAATCTAAGGCACTGCACGGACTGTGTCGGACTCTGGTCTCCAACATGGTGGTAGGTGTGACCGAGGGGTACGTTCGTAACCTTGATATTGTCGGGGTCGGCTATCGAGCTGCTGCAAAGGCCTCGACGCAGCTAGAGCTAGCTCTTGGGTTCTCGCATCCGGTCGTTGTTGACGCTCCGAGTGGAATTGCCTTCGAGACACCGACACCGAATCGCATCTCGATCAATGGGATCGATAAAGAGCTCGTGGGTCAGGTTGCTGCGAATATTAGGAAGTTGAAGAAGCCCGAGCCCTACAAGGGTAAAGGTATCCGCTACGAAGGCGAGAAGGTCCTTCGTAAAGTCGGCAAAGCCGGTAAGTAGCCGAGAGAGATTCTGCAGGAGTTACGTATGTCCGATTCATCCCATATCTCTGTTAAGCGGAGACAAAAGCGCCACTCGCGAGTTCGAAAGTATGTTGTCGGTAAGACGAGTCGTCCGCGGCTCTGTGTCTTCCGCTCGAATCGCCACATCGTCGCTCAGATCATCGATGATTCAACAGGTCGCACCCTTGCGGCCGCGTCATCGCTTGAAGCTGCGATTCGTGGAGAGGGCACTGGAAATACTGCCTCGGCACAACGCGTTGGGGCTTTGCTCGCTGAGCGGGCTAAGGCCTCGGGAGTCGAGGTTGTTGTTTTTGACCGTGGCGGATTCCGTTACCACGGTCGAGTTGCTGCCTTGGCTGAGGCCGCACGAGCGGGAGGACTTGAGTTCTAATGGCAGAGCAGCAGTATGAAGAGCGGACGATCAAAGTAAATCGTGTCGCAAAGGTAGTTAAGGGTGGTCGGCGCTTCTCGTTCACCGCTCTCATGGTGGTTGGGGATGGCCAGGGTAAGGTTGGCCTGGGCTATGGTAAGGCTAAAGAGGCGGGCCTTGCGGTTCAAAAAGGTATCGAAGAGGCCAAGAAGGCGATGTTCGATGTACCCTTGGCTGGCTCAACGATTACTCATCCGACCCTTGGTGAGTCCGGAGCAGGACGAGTTCTGCTCAAGCCAGCGGCTCCCGGTACCGGTGTGATTGCCGGTGGTGCGGCTCGGGCGATTTTGGAGCTAGCGGGCATTAAAGATATCGTCGGAAAGTCGCTCGGCTCGTCGAACGGTATTAATATCGCTCATGCGACTATTGCAGGCTTGAAGTCACTGAAGCGTCCCGATCAGATAGCTGCGCTGAGGGGTAAGGCTGAAGATGAAGTCACTCCGGCTGGAGTGTTGCGGGCCTATCACGAGTCCCAGAAGCATGTCGAGAGCGGATCGAGGGAACGATGAGTGGTGAAAAGACTCTTTGTGTGACTCAGATTGGGTCTGATATCGGTACTAAGCCGAAGCATCGTGGGACCATTCGAGCACTTGGTCTCCATGGTGTTGGAAGTTCGAATACGCTTCCGGATCGTCCAGAGATTCGGGGCATGATCGCTCGTGTGCCTCACCTGGTGAGTGTCGAAGAGTTGGACGGAGAGTAGTAGCATGCTGCATACACAGGATTTAAAGCCAGCGGCGGGATCGAAAAAGGCTCGGAAGCGAGTCGGTCGAGGTATCGGTGGTAAGGGTGGCAAGACGGCCGGTCGTGGTACCAAAGGTCAGGGCGCTCGAGATACCATCCCAATCGGGTTTGAGGGTGGTCAGTTGCCGATGGCACAGAGACTTCCCAAGCTCAAGGGATTCAATAACCCATTCCGGGTCTCATTCTCGATCGTGAATGTGGATGCCATCGAGATGCTAGCGAACGAGGGCGTGGTCGTAATCGACCCTGAAGTTCTCTATGCGCATGGTCTCGTTCATAAAGGTGAGCTGGTTAAGATTCTTGCCAATGGCGAGCTTTCCAAGGCGGTCACGGTCTCTGCGCACGCATTTTCGCAGAGTGCCGCAGAGAAGATCCGTGCACGTGGGGGCTCCGCTGTAGTTGTTGATCGACCAAATGGCGGGCGTCGAATCCCTCCTTTGGGTAACGCTTTGATGAACCGCTAGTAGTCGTAGCCTGAAGCTAGGATGGTTACATCGGCCACTCGTGTTGAGTTTGGCGTTGACTGATGGAAGTAATCGTGGTCGCAAGGAGCTCACAAGTTGTTATCTAGCCTGAAGAACATCTTCAAGGTCCCGGACCTTCGGAACAAGGTCTTATTTACCTTGCTCATGATCGCCATCTATCAGCTCGGTGCCAACATACCGGTTCCCGGAATTGACTTCAGTCAGATTCAGAAGCTCGAGGGAGAGGTGAACGGAGGGGTCTTTGGATTCCTCAGCCTCTTCTCCGGCGGCGCGATATCCCGTGCTGCCCTTTTCGGTCTCGGCATCATGCCGTACATTACTTCCTCGATCATCATTCAACTGTTGACGACCGTGATCCCAAAACTCGAGGAGTGGCGTGACCAAGGAGCGGTAGGTGATCGTAAGATCACGCAAACGACTCGCTATCTGACGATGGTTCTTGCGGTCATGCAGGCAACCGGCCTGGCCTTCATCTTCCACAATGGCGGCGCAGGTCTCTTGGCTACCGGTCAGGCCGTCAATCTGATTCCGAACTTTACGGTTCCGAATGTCTTGTTCATTGTCCTCACGTTGACTGCTGGCACGGCGCTGGTGATGTGGATTGGTGAGTTGATTACTCAGCGAGGGATCGGCCAAGGCATGTCGATCGTTATCTTCGCGAACGTGGTGGCCGGACTCCCTTCAGCCGGTCGTATTATTCTGGCCGACGCAGGTGCATTTAAGTTCACTGTGATCGTGATTCTTGCAATCGCTATCGTGGTGGCGATCGTCTTCGTGGAGCAGGGTCAGCGTCGAATTCCTGTGGTCTTCGCACGCCGGATGGTAGGTAAGCGTATGTACGAAGGAGGCAATACGTTCATACCGCTGAAGGTCAACCAGGCGGGTGTTATTCCGATCATCTTTGCTTCCTCGATCCTCTACTTCCCTGTTCTGTTGACCAATATCATCCCATGGACAGCGTTTCGTTCCTTCGTCAACAATCATCTGGTCTCTTCGACATCGTTCTTCTACATCACGATCTATGGGATCTTGATCATCATGTTTACGTTCTTCTATGTCTCGGTGACCTTTGATCCTCATCAGCAGTCAGAGATCATCAGGAAGCAAGGGGGCTACGTGCAAGGAACGCGACCGGGACCTGCTACCGAGCGGTATCTTGCGCAGATCTTGAACCGTATTACGCTCCCCGGCGCGCTTTTCCTCGCCGCTGTAGCCTTGATTCCAGCGATACTGTTGGCCCTGTGGCACGTCAACAACGTTCCATTTGCCGGTACTACCTTACTGATTGCCGTCGTGGTGGCATTGGAGACCATGAAACAGATTGACTCACAGTTGACCATGCGCAACTATGAGGGATTTCTGAAGTAGACTAGTCTTCCGTCATATGGTCGTTGCAACGCGCCTAGTGATCCTAGGGAAACAGGGAGCTGGGAAGGGAACTCAATCCACCCGGCTCTCTCATCACTTTGCTATTCCTCACATCTCGACGGGAGATATGCTTCGTGCGGCGGCGAAGTCTGGAAGTGAGTTCGGTCAGATGGCAAAGCGCTGCATGGACCAGGGCGAGCTAGTTCCCGACGAGGTAATAACGGGCGTGGTCGGTGAGCGTCTCCACGAGCGAGATGCCTTGAACCGGGGATTTCTCCTTGACGGCTTCCCCAGGACTACAGGACAGGCCGACTCCTTGGAGGCTATCCTTGCTCCGTTCGATCTCGATCTAGTGATCGATTTGGAGGTGCCCACGGAGCTCGTTTTGAAGCGTCTTGCCTCGAGAAGGGTATGTACCGTCTGCGGTGCGAACTACTCCTTGGTACAGCGCCCAAAACACGATTGGATCTGCGATGTCTGTGGCGGGGAGGTCGTGCAACGTGAAGACGACACGGAGCAGGCTATCAAGAGACGACTGGATCTGTACGAGTCAGAGACGGCCCCACTCGTCGCCTACTACGAAGATCGTGAGAAGCTGGTCAGTGTCAATGGTGTCGGTGAGCCCGAAGAGGTGATGGCGCGATTGATTAATGTCATTCACCGTCGCCGTGGTGGCCATAGTGGGTGAGGTGGTGCGGTGATTCGTTCTCGTGAAGAAATAGCGAAGATGCGTCGGGCGGGACGAGTGGTGGCGGAGATCCACGAGAAGACACGCGCTATGATTCGGCCGGGTATCACGACCGCTGACATCGACGCAGTGGCGCGAGATGTGCTCCGGCTACGAAATGCTCGGTCGAACTTCTTGAACTACCACGGTTTCCCGGCGACGGTCTGCACCTCTCCGAACTCCATGATCGTTCATGGAATTCCCGATGATACGGTCCTGAACGACGGCGATATTATCTCGGTCGACGCTGGTGCGATAATTGAGGGTTATCACGGAGATGCGGCCTATACCGTCGGGGTCGGTGAGATCTCTGAGGAGGCGGCTCGACTCATTGAGGTGACGGAGCAGGCGCTTTGGAAGGGTATCGAGCAGATGTACCCAGGTAATTTCCTGCACGAGATCGGTAGGGCGGTCCAGAATCATGCGGAGGGCGCAGGATATTCAGTAGTTCGTGAGTACGTCGGTCATGGTATCGGTACCGCAATGCACGAGTCTCCCTCTGTGCCGAACTACTGGCCGGGCTCGAAGGGTCCAAAGATGAAGGTGGGCAATGTCTTCGCAGTCGAGCCCATGGTCAATGTCGGCGATTGGCATACTCGGACGCTCGATGATGGTTGGGGGGTTGTGACCGTCGATGGTGAACTTTCAGCTCACTTCGAGCATACGATTGTGATTGGGCCGGATGGCCCTGAGGTCCTTACGGTTGCGGAGGGTTGAATCGAGAAGTTTCTTTCGATGGTTGGATCGTTCGCAGGTATGACTATACTGACCATTCGGGTGATTTTTCGCCTGAATACCTTTTCGGTGCGATCAAAGATGATTTACGGAAGTTGTGCGTGTCTTTGTCTCTCACCGGAGGCATCGATACCGTAGGAGGAGAAACTGTCACAACCTAAAGAGGACGTTATTGTCGTCGAAGGTAAGGTCATCGAACCACTTCCGAACGCTATGTTTCGGGTGGAACTTGAGAATGGCCACAAAGTTCTAGCGCATAGCTCTGGAAAGATGCGAATGCATCGAATACGAATTCTTCCAGGAGACAAGGTTCAGGTGGAGTTCACTCCGTACGACCTCAGTCGCGGTCGAATTACCTATAGGTATAAGTAGTACGAGTGGTTAGGGAGCCTAGGGAGACCTAGGTCGATGAGTGGCGAGAGCCATAAGGGTGAAGGTGGCGTCTTCGGATGAAAGTACAACCGAGCGTAAAGACCGTGTGTGAAAAGTGTAAGGTCATTCGACGACATGGGCGGGTTCTCGTCATCTGTGAGAATCCTCGACACAAACAGCGACAAGGGTAGTCATGGCAAGAATTTCTGGTGTAGATATCCCACGTGATAAGCGTCTCGAGGTCTCGTTGACGTACATCTACGGAGTGGGCGTTACGACGGCTCAAAAGATCTGTCGAGAGACAGAGGTGAGCCCCGAGACGCGTGTGAAGGATCTCACTGACGACGAGGTGATGAGACTCCGTAACTACATCGAACAGAATGTTCAAGTAGAGGGTGACCTACGGCGCGAGATCGATCAAGATATCAAGCGCAAGATGCAGATTGGCTCCTACCAGGGGATCCGACATCGCCGTGGTCTGCCTGTTCACGGGCAGCGGACACACACCAATGCGAGGACTCGTAAAGGTCCGAAGAAGACTGTGGCTGGTAAGAAGAAGGCCGCACGTAAGTAAGTGAACTCGTAGCCAGCTTGCTGGTTGATTTGATTGGAGAGATGAGCTCATGGCGAAGCCCCGAGCTGGCGGTCGACGTCCTCGACGCCGGGAGAGAAAAAACGTAGCGTACGGTGTGGCGCATATTCACTCGTCGTTCAATAACACGATCGTGACCATTACGGACACTGCCGGTAATGTGCTGGCGTGGGCTAGTTCTGGAAACGTGGGCTTTAAGGGTTCGCGTAAGTCGACCCCATTCGCTGCTCAGGTAGCGGCGGAGACCTGTGCAAAGCGTGCGCAAGAGCACGGAGTTCGACAGGTCGAAGTGTTGATTAAAGGGCCAGGGTCTGGACGAGAGACCGCTCATCGGGCGATCGCCAGCGCAGGTATTGAGATCATCTCGATTAAAGACGTTACGCCGCTTCCTCATAACGGTTGCCGTCCGAAGAAGCGACGAAGGGTCTAAGGAGAAAAGAAGTGGCACGATATACCGGACCAGTATGCAGGCTTTGTCGCCGAGAGAGAATGAAGCTCTATCTTAAGGGACCAAAATGTGATTCCCCTCGTTGTCCCATGGAGTCTCGACCCTATCCTCCGGGCGACCACGGCCGAGATCGAACTCGCCAAGGCTCTGAGTATCTTGGACAGCTTCGAGAGAAGCAGAAGGCGCGACGTATCTATGGCGTGCTCGAGAAGCAGTTTGTCATTACCTATGAGGAGGCATCTCGTCAGAGCGGTATCACCGGTGAGAATCTTCTCCGTCTGCTTGAGCTACGTCTCGATAATGTCACCTTTCGGGCTGGTTGGGCCGCATCACGGTCGCAGGCCCGTCAATTTGTGCGCCACGGTCACATTCGAGTGAACGGAAAGAGGGTCGACATACCGAGTTACCGGGTCAAGAAGGGCGATGTCATCTCCCTCATTGAGCGGGCCCAGGACCATATCGTGGTTCGTCATAATCGCGACACCTTTGTTCGTCCGCTTCCGGGATGGCTCGAGGCCGATCCAACTGGCTTCCACGTCACCGTATTGAATCCGCCGATGCGGGAGCAGATCGATGCACCCGTTCGTGAGCAGCTCATCGTCGAGCTTTACTCCAAGTAAACCTCCAAGGAGCACGTGTGTTATTTATTCAACGTCCGAAGATCGAGGCACTTGGCGAGGTTGTCAACAACCGCCAACAGTTCTCTATCGCTCCGCTCGAGCCTGGCTTTGGTCATACGCTTGGGAGTTCCATTCGTCGTGTTCTTCTCTCGTCGATACCAGGTGCTGCGATCACGCAGGTGCGTTTTGATGATGCGCTGCATGAGTTCAGCACACTGCCAGGCGTTAAGGAAGATGTGACGGACCTGATCTTGAACCTGAAAGACATCGTCTTCCGGAGCTACTCTGAGGAACCGGTCACGATTCGACTTGATGTCCGTGGGCCGGTGGTCGTCAGAGCTGAAGACTTTAGTCTCTCGTCTGATGTCGAGATCGTCAATCCCGATCTTCACATCGCAACGTTGTCAGGTAAGGGTCGTCTTGCACTCGACGCTGTGGTGGAACAGGGGCGTGGCTACGTCTCTGCTGAACGGAATAAGCGGACCTCGACGATCGGCATTATTCCTATCGATTCGATCTTTGCACCGGTGCGGAGAGTTGCGGTCTCGGTTGAGCCGACCCGTGTCGGTCAGGCGACCGACTACGACGCCTTGATCCTTGATATCGAGACCGATGGTTCGATCTCTCCAGCTGAGGCGCTCGCCTCTGCCGGTGAGACGCTGAGGAACTTAACCTCGTTGATTGCAGAACTCTCTGAGAGCGCACAGGGACTAGAGCTGTCCGAGGCAGAGATCGTCGAAGAACACTCGCCAGATCTCGACCTTGCTATTGAGGAGCTAGATCTCACCGAGCGTCCCCGGAACTGTCTCAAGCGTGCTCAAATCAATACGATTGGAGAGCTCATCTCGCGCACACCGGAGGACCTCCTTTCGATCACAAACTTTGGCCAGAAGTCGCTCGATGAAGTCATCGAACGACTTGAGGGTCGTTCGCTAGCGTTGAGGAGCAAGGACTGATGACACCAGGTAGACCGAAGCAGGGACAGAGGCTCGGAGGCTCGGCATCGCACCATCGAGCGATGGTCGCCAACCTCGCAGCGTCCTTGATTGCCGCTGAGGCGATCTTGACGACAGAGACAAAGGCTAAGACATTGAAGCCGGTAATCGAGAGATTGATTACTAAGGCGAAGCGTGGGGGAGTACACAACCAACGACAGGTCGTTGCCTTCCTGCGAGATAAGGACATGGCTCACAAGCTGTTTTCGGAGATCGGTCCTCGTTATGAGGAGCGCCCGGGCGGCTACACGAGGATTCTCAAGCGTGGTCCTCGGCACGGTGATAATGCACCTATGGTCGTTATAGAACTCGTGTGAGTTTGAAGAGGCGTACGTACGGCGGAGAGGATGATGGGTCCTCTCCGCTTTTCGTTTTCGATGACCCAAACGTTGAGGACGGTCCAGGATCTCTGAGCTTGGGCGGTGACTCCCTAGGGGTCTCTCAGGCCCCTGCGGTCCTTTCAGCTCTATCTCCTTTGGATACCTCGGTGGGTGAGTTGTCAAACTGGCGGGCGATACTGTCTTACGTAGGGACGAAGTACCATGGCTTTGCAGCTCAAGAGGGTCTCGCTACGGTGGCTGGCGAGCTGACGAGTGTCTTGAGCCGGGTGTATCAGGCACCCATCGTGCTGACCTGTTCTGGAAGGACCGATGCGGGAGTTCATGCGGTGGCCCAGGTCGTTACCTTTCGAGCGCCAGTTCCACAACGTCGCTCTTCGATCTTAAGGTCTGTAAACCAGCTGATTTCTAACTCTATTCGAGTTCGTACTATTGAGCAATGTAGTACAACCTTCGATGCTCGACACGACGCTAAGTATCGAGGCTACGTCTATCGGTTGGCCTCTGAGGAACTGCCGTCGGCGTTGACCGTTGGGCGTGCCTGGACTCCGCCTGGACCCCTCAACGTGGGTACGATGCGCAATAGCGCGTATGCCCTGATCGGAGAGCACGATTTCGTCGCGTGGTGTAAGTCCTCTCGTGGAGCAGAGCGCCCAACGAGACGTCACGTGTACGATGTGTCGTTTCGACCGAGCGAGATGGGGCTCGACATTGCGATCTGGGCGAACTCATTCTGCCAACAGATGGTTCGATCTATCGTTGGTTCTCTCGTCGAGGTTGGACGAGGTCGACGGAGTGGTTCGTACGTACGGGATCTGATTGTAAGCCAAGATCGTCGAGCGATCGGTTTGATCGCCCCACCTGAGGGGCTCTACCTCTACGAGGTTGGTTTTCGAGATTTTGATGGCTCTTCAGTAAGGCGATGGGAGAGCAATGGGTTCGATCCTCTTCGAGGTGGTATGGGGTTATGGACCTTCCCTGTATGATTGATAGCTGTGTCTTGAGCCAGATGGCTTGAGTAGTTCGTTGAAGTGGTGAGGTAGATGAAGACTCTGGCGACCAAGCAGTCGGAAGTGACGAGGCAGTGGTTTGTGATAGACGCCACCGATATGGTTTTGGGCCGGCTCTCTACGGTAGCTGCCTCGCTGTTGAAGGGGAAGCACAAGCCTTCCTTCGCGCCGTATCTTGACTGTGGTGACCACGTAGTGATCATTAACGCTGATAAGGCCGTATTGACGTCGGATAAGGCCGATAAGAAGTTTGCTTATCGCCACTCGGGCTATCCAGGAGCGTTGCGTGCAACGGTCTATCGGGAGCTGATGGTAGACAAGCCAACCTTCGTGGTTGAAAAGGCGATCAAGGGCATGCTTCCTAAAGGGCCCTTAGGACGACAGATGGGTCGTAAGTTGAAGGTCTACGCTGGTCCCGTGCATCCCCACGCCGCTCAGCAGGTAGTAGAGTTCGATATTCCAGAAGCTCGTCGAGCTTCTCGATAGAGTAAGGTGACGAGGATTCAATGACAGCTCTTCTCAATCAATCGACTGGCCGTCGTAAAGAGGCCGTCGCTCGAGTTCGCGTTCGTGACGGCGAAGGCAAGGTGACCGTCAATGGTCAACCGATCGAGACCTACTTGCCATCGATGGCGTCAAGGAATCTTGCAACCGATGCTCTTCGCATCACAGGATTAACGTCCACGTATGACATTGATGTCACCGCCACTGGTGGCGGTTTGGCAGGTCAGTCCGGAGCAATTCGTCTTGGAATCGCCCGGGCGCTCGTTGAGCTCGATCCTGATCTTCGACCTGCGCTGAAAAAAGCCGGGTTGCTAACTCGGGATGCACGCGAGAAGGAGTCGAAGAAGTACGGGTTGAAGAAGGCTCGAAAGGCCCCGCAGTACTCGAAGCGTTAAGGCTCATCGAGACCCATGGTGGAGTTTGGCACAGATGGTATCAGGGGTGTCGCAAATCGTGAGCTGACGCCGGAGCTGGCTCTGGCGTTGGGAAGAGCGGTGGGAGAGTCTATAGGATCTCCGAGAGTGCTCGTTGGCACCGATACTCGTCGCTCTGGGTCGATGCTTAAGGCTGCGTTTACCGCTGGCGTGATGTCTTCGGGTTGCGATGTCGTTGAGCTCGGTGTCTTCCCGACCGGTGGTATTGCGTATGTTGCTCGGTCGGAGAATCTCGTGGCCGCAGTAATCTCGGCGTCACACAATCCCTTCCAAGACAACGGCATCAAGATCTTCGGTCGAGGAGGGCGCAAGCTTACCTTGGACCAAGAGGTACTGTTGGAGCGGCGTACCCTCGAGCTAATGGAAGGGTCTGCTCCGATAAGCGCTGAGGACGTGGGTACTCTCGAGGTTCGTGATGCGACTTCGGGGTATCTTGAGTTCTTGGTCGGCTCGGTCGGTCCAGCAGTGGGTGGTACCCGTCGGCTAGGAGTAGTGATCGACTGTGCCCATGGCTCGGCTTTCGCTCTTGGCCCCCTACTCTTCGAGCGTCTTCAGTGTTCCGTACTTGCTGTGGTCGGGGCATCTCCTGACGGTAGGAATATCAATAAAGGATCCGGCTCCACGGATCTGACCTCCCTCGTGGAGGCCGTTCGATCGTCGGGTGCCGATCTCGGGCTCGCCTTCGACGGAGATGCTGATCGGCTCCTCGCAGTTGATGAGGAGGGTCGTGTCGTTGATGGCGACGCCTTGCTCGCACTCTTCGCCGTCGACATGGGGAATCGAAAGGTTTTGCGAGGCGATGGAGTCGTCGCTACGGTGATGAGCAATATGGGCCTGGAAGTCGCGTTGAAGGCTCGATCGGTTGAGCTCGTGCGAACGCAGGTCGGGGATCGGCACGTCGCTGATGCCCTCGAGCGTCTTGGATACTCTCTTGGCGGGGAGCAGTCGGGACATATTATCTTTGCTGATACTGCCTCGACCGGTGATGGGTTATTGACGGCGGCTCGCTTGGTGGATCTCGTTCGCAGAGACGGACGTACGCTTGGAGCGATGGTGCAGTCGTGCTTTCGTCGATCTCCGCAGGTGCTGCGATCCATACCGGTAGCGGATCCGAAGTCGGTTGTTGCCGAGGCCTCGAAGGACCAGCTCATTGACCAGGTCCGAGATGATCTCGGCGAAACCGGACGTGTGGTGATTCGAGCCTCTGGAACCGAGGCGTTGATCCGGGTGATGGTGGAGGCAGAGACTCAGACTCAGGCCGAGGCGGCGGCGGGTCTGATCTGCAAGATGGTTGGGGAGTTAGCTGCGTCTGTGGCAGGCTGAGAGAAGGTCGAGTAGGGCTCATGTGTGGAATCATTGGTGTCTGTGGCGTCGGAGCCTCTCTCGATGTGGTGGTTCAAGGCCTTGAGCGACTTGAGTATCGAGGCTACGACTCTGCGGGTCTCGTCTCTATTGAGAACTCCGGCTTTGTCGTGTCGAAGTTCGCTGATGGCGTCTCCTCTGTCTCTAGCTTGGCAGCGTGGGTCCGCAATCGGGACCGAGAGGATGCTCCTCATCAAGTACGCCTCGCTCTTGGCCATACCCGTTGGGCTACACATGGTGGAGCAACAAAGGAGAACGCCCACCCTCATCTCGATTGCACGAATCGGTTTGCCGTTGTGCACAACGGAATCGTCGAAAACTACCGTGTGCTTCGGTCTGAGTTGGTAGAGCGCGGGCATCGCTTTCGATCAGAGACCGATACCGAGGTCATTGTGCACCTTGTGGAGGAGCGTTTCCGACTCTCACTTGACCTTCGTCAAGCGGTCGAAGAGGCGTTTAGTCGACTCGAAGGAGCGATGGCGATCGTGGTCAGCTCGGTCGAGGAGCCCGATCTCCTTGTTGGAGCGCGGCGAATATCTCCACTCGTTGTTGGCTTTGGTGAGAGTATGGCCTTCTTCGCCTCCGATATCCCAGCGTTGCTAGGTGAGGCCGAGCGCTTCTACCATCTCGAAGAGGGCGAGGTGGTAGCACTTCGAGGTGAAGATCTTGGACCCACGAACGGAGCGCTCGTTGAGATGGAGGTGTCGTGGGATCTCCAGTCAGCGCAGCGTGATGGCTATGCCGACTTCATGTCGAAAGAGATTCAGGAGCAAGCGCGAGCCGTAGCGGACACAGTAGCTGGGCGGGTAGGAGACGACGGTTTGGTGATCGTTGACGAGCTGCGTCTTGATCCCGAGATTTTGCGAACCGTGAACAAGGTCTTTATGGTGGCTTGTGGCACGAGCTACCACGCGGCTATGGTAGCGAAGTACTTTTTTGAGCACTACTGTCGCATTCCGGTCGAGCTCGATATCTCCTCTGAGTTTCGCTATCGGGATCCGATTGTCGACGCGCAAACGCTCGTCATCGGAGTCTCTCAGTCCGGAGAGACCATCGATACGCTGGTGGCGTTGCATGAGGCAAAGGCAGCCGGGGCGCGGGTGATGGTCATCTGTAACGTTGTTGGATCGTCCATGGCTCGTCTTGCCGATGTGGTGCTCTACACGAGGGCTGGTCCCGAGATTGGAGTGGCTGCGACGAAGACCCATGTCGCACAGATCGCTGCGCTTCAGATAGCGGGACTCTACTTCGCCTCGCTCCGCCGCAACCTCTACCCTTCCGATGTCGAGGAGCTCATGGCAAAACTCAGCGAGATCCCTCCTGCCATCGCTACGGCGCTCGCATCGTGGAAGAGCTTCACCGACGTTGCTCATGAACTCGTGGACTACCGGAGGTTCTACTTTCTTGGTCGCCACGTTGGATATCCAGTCGCACTCGAAGGTGCTTTGAAGCTCAAAGAGTTGAGCTATCTCCCGTCCGAGGGTTACCCCGGTGGTGAGCTCAAGCACGGTCCGATCGCCATGATCGACGACAAGGCTGTGGTCGTAGCGATTGCAACGAAGACGAGACTGTACGACAAGCTCATGTCGAACGTGGAAGAGGTGCGAGCGCGTGGTGCTCGCATCGTGCTGGTGACCAACGAAGGACTTGGCGAACCGCAGCATGCAGATCTGCGTTTCGAGGTCCCGAGGGTCTTCCCGCTCTTCTCTCCGATGGTCGATGTACTTCCTCTTCAGGCCTTGGCGTATGAGCTAGCCGTTGCGCAGGGTCTCAATCCCGATAGGCCGCGAAATCTCGCGAAGACGGTCACCGTCGAGTAGAGAAAAGGGCCTCCGGCTGAGTGATGGGGACCGAAGTTGGGGTGGTGTATCAACCCTGGAGACGCTCTGGGGAGAGAGAGATGCTCCGATTGAGGTGGTATCGGAGGCTCGTCATGGAGCGTTCGAAGGAGAAGCGCTCCCAGCTCTCACTGCGTTGCTGTGTACTTCGTCGCTCGCTCTGTGCGAGGACCTCGAGGGACCGAGCAAAGCTCTCAGGGTCGTCAACGTCGATTGCGTGCGCGCCTGCGCTGATGAGCTCTTGGAGACCGCCGGCTGCGGAGCAGGCGGGAGGCACGCCGAGAACGAGCGCCTCGGCGGGGACGAGTCCGAATCCCTCTGGTTCCGTTGATGGGGTAATGACGCCCGCAGAGCGCCCGTAGAGGGCAGCCGTCGCTCGAGGAGTGCTAGCTGGTGGTAGGAGAGCGGCTCGAGGGTGGGCGTTGATGAGCTCCACGAGCGCTCTCTGCTCTCGATCGGGTTCGAGATTCGGTGAGAAGTTGGACACGAAGTCGATCGCAAGTGTTGGGTCCTTGCAGTGATCGAGCGCTCGAAGGGTCGCTTCGATCCCTTTCTTCGTCATGATTCGATTCGGAAAGAGCAGTCGTCGGTGTTGAGGAGCAGGCGGTGTTGGTTGGAGTGCGAAGATCGGATCGACGTACGGGGGAAGGTGGCCCACTGAATCCGATGGAAGTTGGAGCTCGTCTTGGACGTGGTGAAGGAGTGGTAACGATACACCAAGATAGAGAACACCCGTGCGATGGAGCTCGGCGGTGTCGGTTGGGTAGGTTTCGTAAGGGGACCTCCACGCAGTGGAGTAGTTATGCAAGACGACGAGCGTCGGTGTTGAGAGATACTTGACCCATGCCGGTCTGTTGTGGAGGAGTACTGCTCGAGCACCAGTGGCGTGGGCGAGCGCGTCGATCTCGTAGGGAGAGTCGATCCAGACTCGCAGGTTGGCGGTTTCATCGTCTGCGAGGAGGTCGTGATGATGGGTGAAGGTCCCAAGAACGACCCGCTCGCTCTGTGCAAGGCCGAGGGCCCAACCGAGAGCGAGGCGTTCTAGCGCACCGTGATGTGCCGAGACCGGAAGGATCTCGTTAGAGACAACGAGAACGGTCACGATTCGAGCAAGGCGTGAGCGTCAATGAGAGAGTGATCAGGAGCTGGAGCGAAGCTCCAGCTCGGACCGGGATGGTGACGATCCTCGCTTACCACCTGTTCGTAGACCGGAGGGTTCGTCGTGCTCGGTCGTTCGCAATCGCTGAGCGTCACCGAGGTGTCGCTGCGGTGAGCCCCGACTCGTGTTCGTCGAAGTGCACGGTCTCACTGGTTCGCTTCTTGGTCCACCATGCAAAGGCGAATCCACAGCCCAAGAGTGCTGCTAACGTCTCGTCGATCCCGTTCCCGATCGCCGTTGGGCCGTAGATGAAGAAGGCTACGAGGAGAGCAGCCATAACGAGCGAGGAGAAGATTGCACCGACGAGTAGGAGGCGGTGTTGATGAGGTTGGAGCGACATCTCTGGCATCCGTCGATGGCCAATGGAGAGGAAGATGACTCCTGTTACGGAGTCTAATAAAAACTCCGCAAGGAGAAAAAATCCGGCACCAGAGAGGACGAGATTGAAGAAGGATCCCAGCGAGGTGACGAAGAGCTGTAGAGAGACGACGACTCCGGCCGTGCCAAGCGCAGCTAATACTGCGACGTGTGGGACGTGGTTGCGATTGAGCTTGGCGAAAGAGGCAGGGATCAAACGTTCTCGCCCCATGGCGTAGAGCGCTCTGGTGAGTATGAAGCTCGTGAGCCATAGCCCTCCTGCGGTTGAGAGCAGGATCGGAATGAGCATGATCCAAGGCGCCGACGGGACGAGACGTTGTGACCAGACGGCAAGAGGGTCGGTTGAGTTTGCAAGAGCGTGCAGTGGGGTCTCACCGAGCATCAGTGGGTAAAGAATGGCGTAAAAGAGCAGCGCACCGAAGGCTCCAATGATTCCTCCGATGCCCGGATCCTTCCTCGGCTTCTCGGACTCCTCTGAAGCGTAGCTATCGATCTCCCAGCCGTCGAGGATCGTGGCGGCGATGACTGCGACGATCAGGATTCCGCCGATCGGTGCCCTGCCGAAGTGGATCGGCACCGAGATACGATGCCAGCTCAACACGCCGACGACCGCGAATCCGAAGAGCGCGACCATCTCGACTAAGAAGAAGAGCTGGGTGATACGAGCCGTTGGCTTTGAGCCAAGCAGGAGCGGTATAGCTGCAAAGACTAGCCAAAATACCGTGACTGAGAACTCTAACAAGGACGACGGATGACTATGAGGAGCTAGGAGTGCAAGGGTGTAGGAGCCGGCTGGAATCGCAATGGGGGGGATGGAAAGGAAGTAGGCAAGGATCAGAATCCAGCCCTGGTAGCGCGAGACCCCTTTCCCAATGATCCGAGCCGACCAGTGGTACGAGGCACCAGCGTGTGGGAAGTGTTGATTCAAGAGGCGAAAGACGAAGCTTGAGATGATGAACGGGACCGCCAAAATTGCGATGGCCGGTAGGGTCCACCAACCCGCCTGAGCGGCCATGACTCCTCCCGTTGCGGCGACGGAGAACATCGGTCCAACGCTCGAGACCGAGAGCGGTATGAGGTCCCAGATGTGCAGAGAGGGCCGTAGACGGCGATCGCTTGCCTCTGTTATCTTCGCAGTTGGTTGGAGATCGCTGCTCATGAGAGCTCCTCGGTGGTCGGTGAACGAAACGATAAGGGAGCGACCTGTGGAGACCAGTTCTTCGATGGGTTCAAATCCATGGTGCCAGCTTACCCCTTAGATGCGAGTTACTCGCAAAGACGATGTGTTCGCATGTAGCTGAGGAGAGATCGGCAGTAGTTGAGATCAGGATGCGGCCGGCCGAGTTCTTTGATGCCTAGGCTGAACAGCGTGGTCACGTCGTTGCATAATCTCCGTCGAGTGAACGCCGACTCCCTCATCATCTTGGTCGTGGTGGCCGAGACGGGAAGCATCTCTCAAGCGGCTGAACTCATGGGATTCTCCCAGTCTGCGATCTCGCAGCAGCTCAAAGCGCTCTCGATTGCTGTCGGTGAGCGTCTCCATGAGCGGAGCTCCCATGGAACCGGACTTACCTTCGCCGGCCAGCGTCTCGCCCTTGAAGCAGCTCCCTTGCTACGAGGATATCGCGGTGTGTTGGAGTACCTCGCTTCTCTCGAGAGCGGCGATGCCGGTATCGTGTCGATCGCTGCGTCGAATACCGTGGCAGCACACGTGCTGCCGGGCTGGTTGATAGCGTATCGACACCGATACCAGGGGGTTCGCCTCCGCGCCCGCTCGGCCAACTCGGAGGCCGTCTTAGAAGCCCTCCGTCTCGAGGAGGTAGAGATAGCCTTAATCGAGACGCCCACCCCCTACGACCGCTCCGGTCTCGACGTGGTCGATGTCGGAGGCGATGAGCTGGTCTTGGTCTGTTCGCCACGACTGAGGAGTTTTGCGAGTAGCTCGGTGGCGTGGAGTGAGATTAGCGACCTGCCGATGGTCTGGCGCGAACTAGGTTCAGGCGTTCGTGCGACCGTGGAGCTAGCTATGCAGCGATGTGGGTACCACGTCGACCAACTCTTCGAGCTGGCGGGCTCTGAAGCGGTGAAGGAGGCGATCGTGGCCGGGCTTGGAGTCGGGTTTCTCTCGTCGCTCGCCACGACTCGAGAGCTCGAGGAAGGTCTGCTGGTTCGCTTGGATCTTGAAGACCTCGGGTCTCTGCCGCGTCGCTTCAGCCTGGTCTCTGCACGACCAGAGTTACTCTCGGTGCCAGCGAGGAACTTCCGAGATCTCGTAGAACGTTCCTTGGAGGCGGTGGGTGAGTGAACACAACGATCGGATTCAGTTGCCGATGCAGATCTTGGTTGGGGTCGATGTCGTAGCGATCGATCGTTTCCGAGAGGTGCTCGCTCGACACCCAAGGGTCGTTGAACGACTCTTCTGTGCGAGCGAGCAGCGATGGGCAGCATCCCAGTCAGATCCAGTCCCTTCCTTAGCCGCCCGCTTTGCCGCCAAGGAGGCGGTGATGAAGGTCCTTGGTAGAGGGATTGGCGCTCTCCGATTTCGAGATATCGAGATTGAGCGCTCACCAGAGGGGCGTCCAATCGTGGTGCTCCACGACTCAGCAAGAGATCGAGCGGCTCAACTGGGGGTAGCGAGGGTCGACTGCTCCCTCTCACATGCTGCAGGTGTTGCTCTGGCGCAGGCGGCCGCACTGAGTATGGTTGATCAAAGAAGTACCTGAGATGGACGTTATCGTAAAGGGGGGACGACGCTGAAGGCGATCGCAACAGTACACGATGCTCTCGCGCTCGACGCACAGTTAGAAGGTCGGGGATTGACCGAGGCCGTGGTGAGGAGCGTGGGTGCTCGTGTGGCTCAGCAAGCGATCTCGCTACTGGGTGGATCCTACGGGAAGAGGGTCGTGCTCGAGGTCGGTCCGGGCAACAATGGTGCTGATGGCCTAGCCTGCGCAGCAGCCCTCACTCGCCGTGGTGTGAAGGTCGACATCGTGCGTGTGGGAGAGACCGTTGGTCAGCAACGCTTAGCGGCCGCCGACCTCTTTATCGATGCTGCTTTTGGAGTTGGCCTCTCCCGGCCCTTTGCGTGTCGGAGTCTCCCGAGTGAGCTTTCGGTCCTCTCTCTTGATCTTCCATCGGGTATCGACGCGAGTACCGGAGCAGAGCTTGGATCTGCGTACCATGCGACCCGGACCGTTGCCGTCGGTGCACTCAAGCCGGGCCACCTCCAAGGTGCAGGGATTTCGCACTCTGGTGAGATCGTTGTGGAGCTTGCTGAGCTTGCACCGAGGAACGACCTCTTGGGCTTAGTCGACGATGACGATCTCGTGTCATGGATTCCAATCGGTCAGAGGAGCGATCACAAGTGGAAGCGATCGGTGATGGTGGTCGCTGGTGCACCCGGAACCTTCGGAGCGGCCGTGCTGTGTTCACGAGCTGCGTATCGTTTGAGCTGTGGGATCGTTCACCTGTTTCTTCATAGCGGAGAGGCCGCGGCGTCGAGCGCTGTGTTGAACGATGCCCCTGAGATCGTGGTCCGGCCGCTCGAGAGTCTCTGGGCAGAGCCGATCGTCTCTGAGATTGAGCGATTTCGGGCGCTCGTGGTCGGCCCGGGAGTCGGCCGTAACATTCAGATGGTGAACTTCGTGCGTCGACTCGTCGCTCGTTCGAGCGTTCCGACCGTTGTCGATGCCGAGGGATTGAGCGCCTTTGGGGACGTCGATCGATTGAAACGTGCCGTAGAGGGAGGGGATCGCGAGGTGATCCTGACGCCTCACGATGGAGAGTTCAACGCCCTGTTTGGCTCCTCGGGGCTGAAGAGCGGTGATGACGCTGACCGGATCACGCTCTGTCGAGATGCAGCCCGACTCAGTGGCTGCACGGT
>JBMFXG010000012.1:0-24958 GCA_049964535.1 Acidimicrobiales bacterium
GGAGATGCGTACGCAACGGTTGCTGGGTCTCCTCCAATGGTGACAGAGACACCACAGCGAGCCATCTCTAACGCTCCATAACAGGTCGTACCTGCTTTGGTGAGATCTCTACCAGAGATGGTGATGAACGACGAGGTGTACTGCGGTACATGGGTTGGGTTGATGGAGGTGATATGAGGTGGTGGTGGATTAGTGACACTGATCGTGTAGGACTGCGTCAGTGCTCCTTGGACCGTACCGCTCTGTAGAGAGAGGGTAAAGGAGAAGACTCCCGTCTTTGTTGGTGTACCGGTGATCTCTCCAGTAGCAGCGTCCAGGGTTAGACCCGTCGGGAGTGCTCCAGAGGTAATGGAGTAGAGCGGTTGATAGGCATTAGTAGTGGTGAAGGGAACACTGTAGGGCTGGTTCAGGTGAGCAGGAGGAAGCGTCTGAGGTGCGAGCGTGAGTGATCCCACTTGATAGGCACCGATGTCACAGCCAGTAGCACCGGACTGAAGCCGGAGGACTCCTCGTTGATCGGTATATGGGATGGTGATCGGTGACGAGTTCAGCGTTATGGTACCACCGCTACAGAGAACCGAGCTGGAAGGAATCACATCGTAAGCGGGAGAGGACGACGTGATTGCAATGGTCTGTGTGGGACCACCGTTGTTGGCGAGGGACAAACTTCCGAGTTGAGAGGAAGAGACGACCTTTGAGGTTGAGGCTGTGAAACCACAGGTGTTGTCACTCGAGAGGTTGTAGCCGGCGTCAGAGAAAGAGCCACTACCAGGAGTGATGTAACACGTCGATTCGTCGAAGATGTCTGCTGCAAGCGACACAGCCGGTGCAGGCTTGTCGTAACCCTCCACCTGGGATGCAACACCCCCACCGCCAGCCATCGAGGTATTGTCAAGAAGCGTCGAGGACGCAATGCTGAGCTGAGCGGAGGCTGCCCCTGGATAGTATCCGTTCCCAATATCGATCGCACCACCTCTCCCTTCCGCAGTGTTGTTCGCAAACGTGGAGGTAGAGATAGAAACCGAGGAAGCGCGTTGGGGCAGACCTGCGCTCACCGCACCTCCTGTATCTTCACTGACGTTGCCGTTGAAAGTCGACGAAGAAACGGCAAGCGAACCGACAGCGAAGATCGCTCCCCCCGAACTTCCAGCCGTATTGCCGCTAAAAGTGGTGCCCATTACGGTGTTCACGCCACTTTGAGTACTATCTGACAAGATTCCGCCGGCAGCCTCGTAGCACGTACCGGTGCAGGAGTTTCCAGTTGAGTTCAGAGTGACCGTACTTGCATCGATAGTCAACTGTGCGGTCGAGGAGTTCTGAACCCCATTGGCAAACCCTTGCCCACCGCTTGTGATTCCACCTGCAGCGTTAACGAATGGTGCCTGACACCTATTGTTCGAGACTGTGACAGCAGTCAGCGTCATGATTCCCTCGTTGGCGATTCCACCCGCACACGTGGCACTGTTGCTGTCAGAGTTGCCACTCACGCTGCCCCCGCTCATCGTAACGATCCCAGTCGGACCGTTGAAGATCCCACCTGCTGAATCAATACCGACAGAGAGGGAGTTACCTGTCACGTTCACGTCAGACAGGGTTAGCGTTCCTGCGTTATCGATGCCCGCCGCCCCGTACCTGAGGCGAGCTACTCGGCTTCCGTTTATGGTCAGATCTGCAAGAGTAACATCAGATCCTTGGTCCACAATGACCGCCGGACCACCAGACCCCGTCAGCATCGTGTTAGGTCCCGTTCCTTGGATGGTGATCGATGATGGAATGACCAACGTACCATAGAACGTCCCGGCCGGAACCTCTACGACGCTACCCGACGTCAGCGCCGCTTGCGACATTGCCCCGTCCAACGTACAAGGATCTGCTGCGCTACACGCCCCATGCTTTGCACCACCGGAGGCTGCCACATAGAGAACGCGTGATGCCGCATGAGAAGATTGCACGCCAAGGACTAGTCCGCTCATGACTAGAACTAGAGCGAGAGCACTAGTCAAAGTCAAGACAAGCCACCGTCGGTCTAGAAGCCATTTCGATCGGCGTCGGAGCGTAGTTGCCTGATCGCCGCCGCTCGAGCCCTCTACCCTTTGACGACCATACCATCGAGTCATTGACATACCTCTATTTTCGTCTTCACATCCAAACCAGTGATTGACCGTGAACTATGATCGCCTACCGAGACTCCAGCCCTTTGACCGAACAATCCCTGAGCCCGAGCACTTGCAACTGCTTCCTTCGCTCGATAGCCGTAATCCTGCGATGCACACTCGCCGGCTCGTCGATAGGCCTCCCTTGCACCGAGAAAGTCGCCAAGACGGAACCTACAGAGCCCGATAGAGTCCCACGGAAGGTCGCTCACGAGTCGTTGGTCGTACGCAGGAGCCCCTGGGTCTGCCTCACACGCAGTGAGCTCTACCATTTTTTCAAGGACCACCAAGGCCTCGACATATCGTTCTTCATCCATCAGAATCCGAGCCTCGGTCCATACGATGGCAAGATTCTCAGGAAACGCAGTCCTGGCCTCGGCAACAAGGTCATCGACGGCCTCACCTCGACGATGACGGTAACGGATCAGGTCGAGATACGACAAGCTAGCAACAGGATGATGCACGCCTATCGATCGATCACGAGCAACCACTGCTTCGAGCGTGGCTTCGGCCTGCTCGGTGTCCCCGAGTGCCCCGAGCACTCGAGCAAGATGATTCCAAACAAAGAGATTGCTCGGGTCAAGCGCCGCTTGGCGCTGTAGCAGTGGCAGGTTTCGATAGTGCTTAGCGGTCTGATCTCCCTCATAGCCAACGTGGAACAGCGTAAGATCTGCAAGACCCACGATCATGGACTCCTGCTCAGCCACTCGATGAATCGCAGGGACGACCCGTTCGTGAATCACGCCCTCAAAACGAATCCTTGGGTCGTTGCGCCAGAGGCGATACTCCCTGTATGCAGTGGCATCCGAACGCGGCTGCAACCAAAGTCGGTACGCAAGTACTTCAGGGAGATCGAGCAACACCGTAAGTTCCTCGCGACTCGTGGGATTCAGACGTTCGTCAGCATCGATATAGAGAACCCATTCAGCGTCTACATTGTCGAGCGAAACGTTTCGTGCCTCCGAAAAGTCGTCGTTCCAGCTATGGTGAACCACTCGCGCACCATAGGACTGAGCGATCTGCACACTAGAGTCTTGCGATCCAGTATCCACGATCACGATCTCGTCGACCACCTCGCATATTGATTTAAGGCATGCACCGAGATACCGTTCTTCGTCACGAACGATCATCGCTGCACCGACCAGCGGCCTACTCATAACGGAGCCTTCGCGTACCGCACGCCCTCTAAGAGCACACGACCTTTCAAAAGTTTGATGCCGTCAGAGCTCATAATCTCAAGCGACATCATCATATTCCACCGAGACATGGCAAGCGAAGCGTTGTGACTCAGGTATTCGATGGCGACGGAAACTGATTCGGCAAGTACTGATTTGGGAAGCGCAGAAACTCAAAATCACTTTCGCCACCCTGGTTTCCGAAGTACTGGTTCCCATAGAACTGGTGCTCTTCAGCTGAGAACAAGTTCGGCGAGGTCTGATTACCAAAGAAGGCGTCACGATCTGCGCCCGTCTGATCATCGGCACCAGTCGAAGAGGCGTACGCTGCGTCGAGAGTAAACGACGCAACGATCGGAACTGCAAAACCGAGCACTGCCATTCGTCTCAAAAAGGTGCGTCGTGAGAGAGAGGGTCTCCCTGCATCCGACCCTGGCGTTTCGGGAACCTCGGACAACTCAGCCTCCCCTCATCAACGATGATATCTCCTTACCATAACAGATACACCGACGAGATCGCAAGCAATCGAGCCAGATTTGCGAGATCACCCCAACAGGCCCTCGGCCGCAAGGAGGGCGATGCAACGATCTGTCTCCTCGGTCGGTACCGAATCGAGTCCAAATACTGCAGCAAGCTCGAGGGCTATCTCCGCCACGCTCCGCGTACCATCGCACAACTCTAAAATTACGGATGCACTTGCGTTCAGGGTATGCACGCGATCGCGCTCTGGTTGGTAGATCACGATGCCGTCTTCGGTCTCAGTGATCTCAAGATCTCGGTTACGCATCGGTTGTCCGGTCATTCGCACGTACTCCTGCACATCGGCGAGTGGGCTCTCGAGAGACCATCGTAGAACCACTCACATCTCGGGGCCTCCCGGTTCAAGTGATGAAAACGCGCCGTAGGGTCCACGTACGACCCCTACGAACCGTCGCTGTCGCTCTCGTCACAGCTTCGTGGATAGTCCCATGCGGTGACTCTCGATAACCGATCTCCATCTCGCACCAACGATGTTCGGACTATAACGATCGTTGACCATGGCGCTCTGAAGGCTCGCTGACGCTCGAGCTTCGTGAGGGTGGTCATAGACCCACCGCATCAACGTGGCAGCGTGATCGATATCTGGTTCTGCCCAGTGCTGATCGGGGCTATAGTTCCGCTGCAATAACGCTGGTTCGTCAACCGGGACCAACTGGTAGTCAACGAGGTAGGGGGAATTTTGCAGGTAATCTAGATGTCCACCCCATCCGGTCGCTATGACTGGATTCCCAGCGGCCACCGCATCGAAGGTCCCAATGCCCCATCCCTCGGCTCGAGAGAGCGAAACGTAGCAGTCTCCACGGTTGTGCAGGTCGGATATCTCTCGATCACTGAGCGGGCTGTTGATTAGCCGAACCGCCGCCGCGAATGGGTGGCGTGCCAGAATTCTCGACAACGACCAAGCCGAGGTTCCCGGTTCAACTTTCCGGATCCCAGCCCGTCCAAACGCCGAGTGGTCAAGCGGTGAGGACTTAACTACCAGAAGGACCGGATCGTCTCGGCGAAATGCCCGCAGATACGCCTCGATCGTCGCTTCTACTCCTTTGCGTCTTGTCCAATCCGCTATGGTGTAAAAGACGTAGCGGTCGTCGTTACTTTCCTCGACCCGGCATATCTCTGAGGTCGAAGTAGTAAGCGGATGAGGTATGACCTCCACTGGGGTTTGAACACCTGCTGCACGAATAACCTGCGCTGAGAGCTCTGAGGCCACCACGATGAGATCGACGAACTCCAAGAGCTGCGGCCACCGACTCGGAAGACGATCGGTCTCCCAGATCGTATGTCCTACGAAGAACGCATCGGTAGTCGCAAGGCGCAAGTCTGCATAGTACTCCGGTGTCGTGTGCGCAATCACTACGCCTTTGCGACCTGACCCGTGTCGAAACGGATCGTATCCCACGGGTGTGGCATACCGTTGCCCCCAACTTGTGCTGCGGACCAGAGGAGCCCAATCAAAGTCGACGTTGACGGCCTCAAGGGCTTCCATGGTGCGGCGCGCTGCCGTGCCGTAACCACTGTCCTCGTCGTAAGAGAGGTAGAGCCAAGGTTCCGAAATCGCCTCCTGCTTCGCTTGGGGCGGCACTCGCAAGGTCGCTGGGTCCTGAACCCTCTTCGTCTCCACTGTGCTTCGGCGTCGAGGTGCGGGCAGATACGCCTCGACGAGTCTCGAGAGCGTCGTCGAAGCTCGTCGCAGAGCAGATGGAGTACACCAGCCAGCATGGGCTGGGCTACTACTAAGTCGCTGACGATCCCACCACAGATGGGACCAGAGATGGACCGAGACCGACTCTTTTGGAATCGTCCATTGCGACTGGAGTAGTCCGTAGAGGCTAATCGGGTCTGAGCCAAAGGGGTAAAAGGTCAGCCGAGGCTCGACGTGCACCTCGTCTGGCATCTCGTCTCGTAATCGCTGGGCGAGCGTTCCGCTATGGTTACTCCAAGTACCGTCAAGAGCTCCCGCCATGCGCTCCCGCCACGTCGTCACAAAGCGTGACCTTGGCTCGGCCATCAAGAAGGCGTTGCAGAGGGATGGCATCATGATCCCCGTGCGAGGGTGCCGTTGTGGGCTCTCCTCTCCGATCACACAATGCTCTGCATAGAGATCCGTATGCGGACGTCGGAGAAAGATAGTGTCCATATCTGCGTAGATACCGCCATGTTCGATGAGAGCGTCCAAACGAATGAAATCAGCGTGGAGGGCGTACCGATACTTCTGCGGCACCAAACCGTCGGAGTAGTCCGCATTTTCCACATCCGCGACGAGCTCAGTGTGGACCGGTGTCACAAACGGAGCAATGCGATCCCACCAATAACCCCACGGAAGATAGTGATAGTACAAGAAGATCGTGTTCGGTTCGAGAACTCGTCGACAAGACTCAATGGCCACATACTGTAAAAAGTGCATCGGCTCATCTTGCACCCCGAGACCGAAAACAAAGTGTGCAGAATTAGGAATCATTGATCAGATCTCCGAAACGTTCTATTCATCGAAAGAGGGCAGCAATCTGCTCACGCTGAACCCTAAGGCTGAAACGATCTTGCACCAGCTTGAAGGCTTCCGACGCTAACCACTCAGCGAGCGACGGGTCGCTCAGGAGGCGAACCACCTCTCGAGCGAGCGAACTCGCAGTTTTAGCAATGAGGAGATGTCTCCCGTGACGTACTGGCAGTCCGGATGCGCCGGCCGGAGTGGTCACAACAGGGACACCACGCGAAAAGGCCTCCAGGATCTTGATTCGCGTCCCACTCGCATGAAAGATCGGTGCAACGACGACAGAGGAAGCACGGTAGATCGGCTCTAAGTCCGGTACAAAGCCGGCTACGATCACTCCTTCACGAGACCCAACTACTGGTATCGGCCCACGGTGATCACTGGGTCCGACGAGCAGGAGTTCCGTTCCATCGAGCGACTGCGCCTGTCTCACCGCCGGGAAGATCTCGTGGACCAGGGTCAGTGCCGCCTGGATATTGGGTGGATACGTGAGATTACCTACAAAGAGGATGCGAGTACCAGTACTCGTCCGTTGAGGTCGAGTACTGGGCACATCAACGCCATTCACCACCGTCGAAATCGACACACCATGTCGACGAGCCATAGCGTCAGCGTCGATCATCGAAGACGCACAGATTGCAGAGAAACGGGCGACGGTAGAACTCACCAATCGATGGAATCTGGCCGCCCCCTCCAAATCACCACCTCTCAGGGCAAACCCCTCGTCGTCGTCATCAAGATCGATCCCCACCCACGGAGCGTCGATCTGTTCAGCTACGGCGAGAGCGACCGGACCGATATAGCTACGCAGAGCAAGAACCCGAGAACCCTCTACCGGCCGCACCGAAGACACGATATCACTCGCAAGGGCCTGCGGAGCGGTCTCGGATCGCTGAACGTGTGATCGTTGAGCACGGACAACGGTGACAGCTAGGCGATCAATTCGACCGGCGGGAGGAGGCGTGCCAGCGAAAGGTAGTACCGCTACCTTGAGATCGAAGAGTTCCGATGCTACGCGACAGATGTTTCCCACCCGCATTGCAAGACCATTGCCGGTCGAGCGCGGCTCAATTGGTGACACAACGAGAAGCGGTTCTCGTAGAACTGTCCCAAACGCTGACACCATGTCATAGTACCAACACGCTCGTCGATGCATCGATAGCTTTGATCGATCGACCATCACGTTACAGCCGAACACCGCACAGTACCCTGTCTCAAATCGCAGGCCAGAGAAGAAAAGTCTCCTCCATCGCCCGTGACCGCACTGAGATTTACATCCCACAGTGCATACTCGACTCTCCGGCCCGACACCCAAATAGCGATCACTACCATGAAAAGGGGGGAGACCTCCGGGGTGAGACTCGCCACGCACAGAGAACGCTACGGTTCGTCAACAGAAGCTCCGCTCTCGAAGCGGTGACACCCGGCCCATCCAGCCTTATCGCTCCACAACACTCAAGAGAGCAGCGAGATCTTGGTGCGGCATTCCATCCTCGTTACCGAACTACGCATTGGTGCGCAACGCGTACAAGAGCCAGCTCTAAGCTCGAAAACCCTAACGTCACGCAAGGGCTCCTATTTGGACCGAGCGAAGTTCACCAAGGCAACGAAGCTCATAGCTCAGTACTGCCTACTCGATGTTTCGTGAGCCAGTACGCATCGTGAGCCAAGTAGACAGCCTGAACCCGACTCCCGATCTTCCCAAGCAAGGGACCGGGGCTATGCACCTGCGACCGCTACGCTCACCAGCGACACGAGGACCCGCGTTCAGAACACGATCGCCCCTTCAGCATGGAGCTCTGTGCAGCGCAAACGATCACTCACCATCGAATGGTGAGTCTGGGTACGGCAGTGCGGGACCGACGAGGCCTCTCAATATCAAGGTCGAGACTTCACGTACGCTCAACTCGAGTAAGTCACTCAGTCATCACAGAGCAGATCAACAAGGGGTAGTGAGAGGCAACCAGTCTCTCTTCCTAGTCCGGTCTCCGGTGACAAAGGATACCATTCGACAGACCTGACGCGAACGCTAATTTTGAGCAGGCGGCACACCCAGCTGCGGCGGCTCCGCGCAACGATCTCCACCTCGCCAAGTCAGAGATGCAAGCTCCTTCACCTCAAGTTGCAATGAGTAACAACAGTGAGTAACAATCACGCCGGTGCCGTCAGGTTTTCCCACCTCCACCGCCTCTCCCTCACAACGTCAAGGTTGCCCTTAAAGCTGCTTTGCGCACCGCTCACGGACGTCCTCAGATCTACCTCGTGTACTTACAACGCTAGACAGCGAGGACGCTGCGAGGGCGATATCACCGAGCTAGCGGGCGCGCCTGCGAACGTAGCTAGCACATCACCACGTTTGGGATTCATTTGAGCTGCCGCAGGCGGTGCACCCGCACTGCCTCACTACCTGAAGGGCATCATGCTACGTAGCTCACGAGACCGAAATTTGACAGCAGGAGTCGACTCGTGACTCCATCGCGCTACGTTTACGAACCAGCACCACATAGACGCTCGAGTCTTCTCAGAGCTCAGACCATATCATCCATTGATCGGACCGTTGGAGTCTCGAAGATGTCCACCGCTTCGACCGGACCGATGCGCAAGGAGCTCCGCAACGATAGCGACCGCTGTCTCTCGAACCGTCCGAGATCCGAGATCTAGTCCGGCAGGGCCATAGAGACTGCGCAGAGCGTCGTGAGAGAGCCCCGCCGCTTCGAGACGTCGACGACGCTCTTGCTGAGTATGCCGAGACCCTAGCGATCCTACGTAGGTGCGTGGCGAACGCTCAAGAAGCTCAACCAGCACCGGGGTCGCAAGATCGTGATCGTGGCTCAGGACGATCAGTCCGTCGCGTGGCCCTAGCTCTTTGACGAGTTCGATTGCTCGGTCTTCAACCGTGACGATCTCCGCCTCCATCTCTAACCCGGACCCTAGCTCTACAATGGCCTCCGCCAACTCTCCCGATCCAACGATGACGACCCGCGAGTCAGGAGTTACGATCTCGCCATAGAGCACAAACCTGTCATCTTCGAGTCGAAAGAGTTCGGCCCGACCCTTGCGTACCTGCAGATCGAGATCACGCTCGATCGCATCCGACTGCAGCAAGGACACAAGCTCCGAAGGAGCTCCGTCATCTAGGTCAAAGAGCCCATGAAACTCTACGGATTGGTCCTTCTTCGCCACCAGTGTTACCACAGCGTAAGGAGTCCGTCGCACAAGCACGGCATCGAGATCACCTTGCAGCTCGTCGAGGCGAGCAAGCACTACCGTAGCCGTACCACCGCACGCAAGCCTCGCAGCGACCGCCTCCTCATCGCCAACGACGAGCTCGACACATCCGCTAGATCGGTCTCCGGCAAGGATCTTTTGCGCTTGGGCCACCACGACTTCGTGTGGCGAGTCACCGAAAAACCCACCAAACCAACGATCTGCGAAGATAACTGCGCCCTGACCCACGCGAGTGGAACCGCCAAAGCCTCTCAACTCGACCACACGAGCCAAAACGGCGCTGTCACTGCTGTGGGCCGCCTCATCTAACAAGGTTGCAAGATCGTTCTTCGACCCCATCGCCACTATCTCCTTTCGCTCACTCCGTGCGAATGACCGCCGATACAGACCCGGACTCAGATGTCAAGATCTCCAGCAAAGAGCTGTGCAAATCGCTCCCGAACCGACTTCGTCACACTCCCCCCGACGACGGCAAGAGCGACTTCATCAACGGTTGCAATAGGTTGAACCTCTCGGAACGAAGAGGAGAGAAAGGCCTCGGTCACCGTTCCATTAACGAGATCTGCAAGAGGCATATCGGCCTCTTTTACTCCAAGCTCCTCCACTAAGATCTCTCGCGTTATTCCTGCGAGACATCCACTTTGCAGTGTCGGAGTGAAAACGTTTCCATCGACGACCACAAAGATATTGGAGCCAGAACCTTCGCAGAGCTCCCCCTTGGTGTTCGGAAAGATGACCTCACTTGCCCCAGCACGATGGGCGTACTCAAGCCCCAAGACGTTCTCTGCATAAGAGGTCGTCTTGAGCCCACTCAGCGCGCCCCGCTCATTGCGCGGCCACGGTGCCACCGCCACTTTAATAGGCTCCACCGTAGAGGTGAAGATGGCGGGCTCCATAGCAATAATCACTCGCTGGCGACCCCCAACGCGATCCGAGGTCAAGCGTGCGTCACCGGCCGTCACAGTGAGACGAACGCGCGCATTGCCGAGATCGTTGCGTTCGATCAGTTCCATGACCCAAGAGGAGATGAGTTCGAGTCGAGGCTCATCGAGCAGCATTCCCATAAGAGTTCGACGTAGGCGGCGAAGATGACGACCGAGCGCGAACGGTCGGTTGTCGTAGACGGGAATCGCCTCGAATGCACCATCACCAGTAACGAGTCCATGATCAAAAACCGATATGAGGGCGCTCTCCTGGGGAAGAAATTCACCATCGATACAGACAAACACGCGTACTCCTCTCTCTCGGGCCGGAAGCGACCTCGCCGTGTCGGGCGGCTTAGTGCACTCAAGCCCTCTCATCCATGAGCCTAACGCGACCGAATCAGGAGAAACTCACGGCTCTCCTGAGGCCGACCCCGTATCTACCTTGGCAAGAACGCCCCGATCAAACACCACCGATTCAACTTCCAGCAATCGTGAAGCAAGCGGCAGCGCTGACACGTCAGTACTCCACAAGCAAGTGCTCCAAAAACAACTGCTCCAAACAACGGAGTAGCGAGGTAGTAATGCTCAGCCACCAAACCGCCACTAGTCGCCCCTGCCTTCTTCCTGTGAAAGTCCAGACGTTCGAGCTCACAGAGACACCGTCATCTCCAGTTTGAACCCTCCTTGAGGCCAACCGTAACCCCACTCAGCCCAAGAGAGCTAGCTGTAGCGAAACTCTTCTCCGAATGCGCCTTCCTCTGCGAGGGCACGAACTCGTTCCGGTGCGTACCGAAGCGTCTCTCGCAGAATCTCCTCGGCGTCTTCGTGTCGTCGAGGTGCACGGCGATGCACGGAAGCACGCTCTCCAACTCGAACCGCAGTAGCGACTTGGCGGACATCACCGAAGTATGGGTGCGACGTTGTGACTACGAGGCCACGCGCCTCGGTCTGAGGATCCGCAAGTGCCTCCCTGACGGTGTTGACGGGTCCGCACGGCACCTGAGCTTCACGCAGCACCGCGAGCCAATACGAGGTCGGGCGCTGAACGAAGGTATCAGAGAGTACCTGCAAGACCTCGCTAGCGTTCTCACGCCTCCCAGCAAAGCCATCGAATCTCGGATCTTCTGCTAGTTCCGACCGCCCAATCGCCACGACCAATCTACGCCAGAACTTCTCTTTCGGACACGCAACGACAAACCAACCATCCATGGACTCAAAGGCCTGAAACGGAACGACTGATGGATGAGCGGAGTGATGCGTACGTTCCGGCACAAACTCTCCATTCAACGCCCATGCTGCAGGATAGGTCAACATGGAGATCGCAGTATCGAAGAGACTGACATCACAGTCACTACCAACCCCATCACGACGAGCGGCGTGCAGAGCCGCCAAGATCGAGATAGCTGCGACTAATCCACCGGAGTAGTCCACGAGTGAGAGCCCCGACTTCGTTGGTGGACCATCAGGCTCACCGGTCAGGTCCATCCACCCCGAGTGGCCCTGAACTACGTAGTCGTAGCCCGGTTCCTCGCTCCGAGGTCCGGTCATTCCGTACCCAGTCAACGAACAACAGACGATCGCTGGGTTGAGGTGGCGAAGATCGTCGTATCGGATGCGAAGCTGCGCAGGGACGTCGCCTCTGAGATTAGAGAAGACCACGTCACTCACTCGAACGAGATCCTCGAAGACCTCTCGACCCCCATGAGATGAGAGATCGAGACTTAAACTCTTCTTGTTTCGATTGAACGACTCGAAGAAAATACTGTCTTCGTCGTTCTGCTGTGGAACGACGTAGCGACCGACATCGCCTCCTGAGCGAGGGTCCTCAACTTTAATGATCTCGGCGCCAAGATCAGCGAGCTGCAGTGAACCAAATGGTCCCGCACCATACTGCTCAATCGCAAGGATTCGAACGTCGTCGAGCGGACGGCGGCTCATCGCTTCGCCTCGTCCGCCAACGTCTTCGTTCGCTTCACGAGTGCGAGCGTCCGCAGCATCTCGTTTCGTACGATCATCACTCCTTCGTCGACCCCCATACCCGGCTTCGCGAGCATCTGATCAGCGTGACAAGCCATCGCAACATGAGTACTTACCCGTGAGGAGAGGTCGGTCTCATTGCAGGTTCCGCCGCAGTACGTACGTAGTCCACGTTGTCGAACCATCAAGAGGGCCTCGACGGTCTTATTGACTCCACCGAGGTCGGGCGTCTTGACATGGATGACGTCGGCTGCATCGGCAGCGGTAAATACGTCGATGTCCTCGAGCGTGTTACACCATTCGTCAACCACGAGAGCGACCTCTACCCCACTCTTGCGAAGCCGATTCCGCAGCGCAACGTAGGTCTCTACTTGCGCATCTCGAGAGCCTGCATCGATAGGGTGTTCTATCCAGAGCTCGTGTGCACCTGCTGCAGCTTTCAGCTCGCACAAGTAATCCGTAATGCGCGCAAGATCACTGTCAAACGCAAGACCGATCGTGCCGTAGGTATCGAGATGAAGCCTCGGCAGATACGTCTCATCTCGACGGAGTGACCTAATTCGACCAGTTACCCAGCGAACGTAGTCGAGCAGGATTTCCCCATCTTGACCGAGCTTGGAGTCCACCTCATTGATCAATCCGTGTGGGAGAGCATCGACCTCCTTCACGATCATCTTGTCAACGTTGAGATAGCGGTCATCACCTGTTTGAGCAAAGATCGGGACGGCCGTGATCTCACCCTCGATGCCGTACTCTCTCTGCACCACCTCAGCCATAGTGGTACGAGCCGCAAGCGAAGCCCCGTGCAAGATCGCCTGTGAGACACCGTATCGTAACGCAGTAAGGAGAGGCTCAGAGCGGATACGGAGTCCTTCCACCCACTCCGCAAGCTCTCGAAACCCGTCTACTTCACGACCGATCAGTTCAGGGAGAACGACCTCTTCAAGCTGATCGAGGACCAACCCTCTAGAGAGCAGCGCTGCTCGACCGCCCGTTCCGGCATACTGAACCTCCGCACAGTCCCCCACTGCGATTTGGCCATCATCGAGAATCAAAAGGATCGAAAACGCTACTCCGGCCTCTCGAATCTTGGAGAATCCGGGGGTAGTCGGAGTGCCAGAGTAGAGAAAGCCATCGTGACCAGCACCGAGTCGAATCGCCTGCTGATCATCGCGAAAAAATCCCGATGATACTTGCGTACAGAACGCATCGACGATCCTCATAGCATCACGTCTCCACCATTTGGACCGAGAGTCGCTCCGATGTAGTACGAACCGTCCTCAGAAGCGAGCAGCACTGCTGTCGGAGTGATCTCATCGACACGCCCAAACCTTCCAATGGGTAGCTCCGCAAGCTTGGCACTTCGCCACGCCTCCGACTCCGCCTCGAGCAGTGGCGTTTCAACTGGTCCCGGAGCGATCGCATTGACGCGCACGCCGCGATGGGCGACCTCTCGAGCTAGCGACTTTGTGAGACCGATAATCCCGGCCTTACTCGCTACGTAGTGAGACGCCGAGACTCCCCCGATGTACGCTAACTGCGACGCGATATTGATAACGCACCCGTCTGTACGATCGAGCATCTGTCCAATCAACGCCCGAGTACACAAAAATACGCTACGAAGATTCGTCCTCAGGACGTGATCCCAGACCTCTACGCTCATCTCTTCCAAGAGATCCTCGGAGAAAATACCGGCATTGTTGACAAGTACATCGACCCGACCAAACTCACTGAGAGCCATTTCAGCCATGGCGGCTACGCTCTTTTCCTCGCCTACATCTGCCTGGATGAAGAGCGATCGCCTGCCGCAAGCTCGGATTCGGTCTAAGGTCTCCTGGGCACAAAGCTCTTCCATACGATCGACCACTGCAATATCGGCTCCCTCTTGCGCAAATGCAACAGCAATTCCCTGTCCGATTCCTGACGAGGCGCCGGTAACGAGGGCGATTCTTCCATCTAGTTTCCCCATCTTCCCCTCCCTTCCCCCTGTAGCGTACGGCTCAATCCCTCGACGATCACACGTCAAGAGACGTGATTGCGAGTGAGAGCACTACTCACCACACGATCCGATGTCGATCTCTGTTTGCTCGACCAAACTCATTGCAACTCTTCGACGCTACTACCCGCTCGACCTCAAAACTCAGGCATTGGGAATCTCGGGAATGATCACAACCATCACAAAGCCTTGGGAACGGAGCGTTCAGGGCACCGCCGGCATGAGAATTGCGTTCTTATGCCGTCATGTCTCGACGAGAACACCAATCTTCACGACCTCTCGGAACCAATGAGCGTCTCTCCAAGGCTCCAAAGAGCATTAATCCAATGCGGTAGCCACATCATCAACTCGTTACGCAACCCTACGTTGTTGACCCTGTGCATCGAACATCGCATCCATCCACACCGGCTGCAACAGCAGTCCCGTCAGGCCCAAGCGCGCACCTGGAGCCCACGGCTCGCTCTGTGTCTGTTTGGAAAAGGTGCTTGCGATCTTCTCGCGCCCGGAGTGTCACAGAGCGAACAAGTGCAGCACGTTGCGATCTCACTTCGACGCTACTGTGCCATCGATCGCCGAGCTCTTCTCAGAAACTAAGGTCTATCTCTAGTGGCGACACCAATGCCTCGGGTCGATATGAGTCTTCGAGAGACCGAGGTATCAAGGTCAAAGGATTACAGACGCCACTCACTTCGCTAGCGTGCTCCAAGGACCGACCCGAGTGCCGAACCATACTCGCTCGTGTTGCATCGAGGCTTCGGCCCACACCACACACGTTCAGGTCTCAACTGAACCCAAAGAGCACTTCAGTGTCGTGACATGAGGTATCCGCCAGGACGGATGAGAGTTCGAACGTTCAAAGATCAGGTCCTCTACTTGCAAAGGCCGCTGTACCCCGAGCTGCACGTGACTCCTTTGGTATACGAGCACGTTTCACCGCTACGACCTTGCGTCAGACACTCCACGATGAGGTCCCGAGCGATCCGCTCGATAGGAGACCCGGCGAGGCGCTGCTACTCAGTCGTACGCGTCAAATCTGCTCTACCGCTGCGCAAAGAAGCACCCGTTAGTCCCTACGCTGACGAGTACTGCACTACCAAACGAGTACTGCACTACCAAAGGAGTACGCGTGACAGAGGTCGCAGGGTGGACTGGGCGCTATTTCGAGGACTTCGAGGTCGGCGACATCTACCGACATCCACTCGGCCGCACGATCACAGCGACCGACAACTCATGGTTCACACTCCTCACACAGAACACAGCACCACTACATTTCGATCGGCACTACGCCTCGCAGACCGAATTCGGACGACCGCTCGTCAACTCGACGCTAACCCTGGCGCTCGTGACGGGTCAATCCGTAACCGACGTCTCCCAAAACGTCATGGCTAACCTCGGATGGGACAGAGTAAAGCTTCCAAACCCGGTCTTCGAAGAGGACACCATCTACTCCGAGTCAGAGGTGCTCAGCGTGCGTGCCTCAGCGAGTAGACCCACGGTCGGCGTGGTCACCGTACATACCACTGGATTCAAACAAGATGGTTCGATCGTCATTGAGTTCGATCGATCGATGCTCATCTACCGACGCGGTTACGGTCCACAGAAACCAAAACTGTCCGAGTCAAGCCCTCAAGTGGGGGAGTAGTGCGCGCTCACAGGTCTCAAGAGGGCGAGTGACGCTTGACCCTCACGAACCGATTCGGCCAGAACCGATTCGAAGCCCGTGGCATCGTAAGCGGTCGGCGTATGGGAGGTCGCGCTTGATGGTTGACCTTTCGTGGCGAAGCGTACTCTCACAGCTACCCCTCCATAAGGAAGACTGTGTTGATCGCCCACGTGCGCTCTACGGAAGCAGACCATCACTACTCACGCTGTCCGGCTAACGTTCTGTCACAGAGAACAGTCACTGCTTGCTTCCCACATACGCGCCAGACCCCACAACGTAGTCTCGGTGAAGCTCACCAGCGAATCATTCAAGGCTCAAGGGCCGCTGAAGCGAGAGTCCACGATCACGCTGTGACGACTTCGATTGCACCACATCCACCCTCTGATCGAAACGAAGCCTAACCGCAGAGGGTTGTGCTGCCGCACCGTACGTACGCCATCGCCGTAGGGATCAAGTCCACATCTTTGAACTCGACGATCGACCAACTACCTCCGATACGTCTTCGCTCCACACCGTCCCTGCCTCTGCACTTGTATGCACTAGAACTGGGCAAGTACCTCGACGATCGCAGCGACGGCCGGGGCACAGGGATTCCTGACGCCATGTCCTCATCTCAGTACGCAGCTCGCTTTATCACTCAACGTAGCGTGATCGTCCCACCGGCACAAGCTCACCAGCGGAACGAGTACGAAAGCCTCAGCGATCGGGATTCATAAGGTCAACGGTCACGAGCTGGGCCTGTTGCACACGATACGAGCGGAGCGGAGATCGCAAGGGTAAGAGTCAGCGAGAGCCATGTCGTGGCGTCGACGTGCACATACGAGAGGTCACCTCAAGCGAATCTGCAGGTACATCCTGCGATTCGTCAATCCATTGCAAACCCGACGGTCGTGATACCACCGACAGCCGTGAAGCGACTACCTCGAGCTACGCGAGACCGCCTCAAGGCGTAGGGCGTTCTCCTGCAAGACGACCGCCACAGATCCGGTACATTGGTACCATGCTTGATCCAACTTTGAAAGAGCTTGCGCAGGGAAAAAACTTCGCAGCATTCACTACCATGATGGCAAGCGGCTATCCCCAGACATCAATCATGTGGATCGACGCAGATGACGAGTTCCTTCTCATCAATACCGAGATTCACCGTGCCAAGTACTCCAACGTGACGCGTGACCCGCACGTTAATGTTGTGATCTGGGACGGAAACAATCCGTATCGCTACATCGAAGCGCGCGGTGATGTCGTCGGCTTCGTCACCGGAGAAGATGCACGACGTCACATCGATGACGTGTCAAACAAGTACGTTGGAACCGACTACGCAGCAACGATTGAGAGCGAGCGAGTGGTACTTCAGATCCTACCTCGTCGCGTGCGCCTCAACGGATAGAGAGCGAGCAACGCCTGTCTAGTTCAGGCCAAATAGACCTCATCCCCGCTCGCCTTGAAACCGTACTCTTTGAAAGATTGCTCCATGTCTGAGACGTCCGAGACCGCACCGACCGGTGAAGCCAGCATCGATACCCGTGATGTCTCCTACGAAGCTAACCGGCGGAGAACCTTCGCGATCATCAGCCACCCCGATGCCGGCAAAACGACCTTGACGGAGAAGTTCCTCCTCTATGCCGGCGCTGTCGGTGAGGCAGGGGCAGTCAAAGCGCGCGAGGGTCGTCGGCGTTCCCGTTCCGATTGGATGGAGCTCGAGCAACAGAGGGGAATCTCTGTCACCTCAACTGCGCTCAAATTCGACTACCGAGACCACGTCATCAACCTCCTCGATACCCCGGGACACCGAGACTTTTCCGAAGATACCTACCGTGTTCTCACCGCAGCTGACGCTGCGGTGATGGTCCTCGACGCCGCCAAAGGAATCGAGCCTCAGACCCTCAAGCTCTTTGAGGTATGCCGCGCTCAGCAACTCCCAATCCTGACCTTTCTGAATAAGTTCGATCGACCCGGACGCGACCCTCTCGAACTCCTCGACGAGATCGAAGCTCAGATCGGGCTTCGCCCCACACCCGTCACCTGGCCGGTCGGCATCTCCGGTTCCTTCAAGGGGGTGATCGATCGTCGAGACGGATCGTTCGTGCGCTATAGCAGAAGCGTGCGCGGAGCCACTGAGGCGGGCGAAGAGATCGTACCTCCCAAGATCGCCGAGCTTGAAGAAGGTGAAGACTGGCGAGCAGCGATAGAGGGGTGCGCTCTACTCGATGAGGTCGGGGCAAATCTCGATCTCGATTCTTTCTACGTTGGCGAGTCGAGTCCACTCTTCGTTGGATCAGCGCTCACCAACTTCGGCGTTCGACACATACTGGACGCCATCGTAGATCTTGCGCCGCCACCACACCCTCACCTCGATGTCAACGGCAAACTACGAGCCATCAATACCTCGTTCTCGGGCTTCGTCTTCAAGGTGCAGGCGAATATGAATCCTGCCCACCGCGACCACATTGCCTTTTTACGAGTGTGCTCGGGTCGATTTGAACGAGGCATCACCGTCGTTGCTTCATCGACCGGAAAGCCATTCACCACCAAGTACGCAACCTCGCTCTTTGGGGCCGATAGGTCGACCATCGACGATGCGTACCCCGGAGACGTCGTAGGATTGGTCAATGCCAGCGAGCTCAAGATAGGAGAGACGCTCTATCTCGGAGAGCCGGTTCGTTATCCGCCCATTCCTTCGTTTGCTCCAGAGCTCTTCGCTACCGTTCGAAATCTCGACACCTCTCGACATAAACAGTTTCGCCGGGGCCTCGAACAGCTCACGTACGAAGGCGTGATCCAGATCTTCGTAGACCCACTCCTCGAGGGGCAACCCGTTCTCGGAGCGGTCGGTCAGCTGCAGCTCGAAGTCGCTGAGCATCGCATGGCCAACGAGTTCAAAGCGCCGATAGAGATGAGAATCTCGCAGTATCAGGCGGTGAGGAAGACCGATGCACCTACCGTCTCTGCTCTGCCCCGTTCCTCAGGTATTCGCATTATCGAGCGCGGGCAAGAGCTAATCCTTGCACTCTTTGAGAGCGAGTATTGGCTGCAGAGACTGCAGAGAGACCACCCCGAGTGGACGCTCGAGCCAATCGTGACGCTCGATCGTTAGGCCCCGCTGCCTCAGGACGTGGCGTGGACGAGCCACAACCACATCTTCCAACACGGTCCACAACTCCATATTCACGCAAGCGGAGCAACGAGACACTGCGTGAGGGGTCTCTGGCGCACCGTACCTGTATCAAGGTGCTCTCCACGCACTCAAGATAGAGCCCGAGGGGCCTCTACCCCCGGAGCTCACCTCTGTATAAGCTGAAGGTCTCCTACAATCTGCCACTCTTACCGAGCGTCTGTGCTACCGTGTCGTCATGACTGATGCCGAGCAAGAGTTACGTGCCTCCGATTCCGATCGCATTGCAATGGAGATTGAGCTCTCCCTCGCATACCAAGAAGGTCGGCTCGAACTTTTCGAACTCGATCAACGTGTTGAACGGATCCGACAGGCACAGACCTACCGAGACTTGAGTGAGGGTATCGTTGGGCTTGCCGCAGCGCAACGTAGACTTGAGCACCTCCTCACCGAGGCACGCCACAGTCCACGTACAAGCGGTGAGTCACCAACTCCACGGAGTACATCCTCTCCCGATCTCGCCTTCTTCGCACGACATCCCCGAGCTCGAGTCGTCTTGGCCGCCCTCAGCATCCCACTACTACTTGGCATGCTTCATACCGCAGTCGCCGTTCCAGTTGTCGCCGTCGTGCTCTACGCCCTCGTTATCTGCAGTGTCTTTTTCACGCTCACGGCTCTGACCGCATATCGCCGACCTGCGAACAAGGAACACTAGTTGCAGATCCACCATCGATTCTTCACTCCATGTGCAGACAAGCGAACAGGTAGATCTCTGTAGGTAGCGGTCGAGGGATTAACGAGGACTCGTCGTACCTCTTCTACTCCGATCTCTCAAGCGCTCATAAGTCGGTCGCACCTTGTGTAGTCCCGGTCCGCCCGACCCGTTCCGCAGCGAAGTGCGAGCCTCACAGTCGCCAAAGGCCACAGAAGACTCCTAACAACCTCCGGGTCAACTCGCAACTGCGAAGTGTGCAACTCGAGCGAAGTAACTAGTGACTCGAGATGCTCCACATCGTGGAGCTTTGACCTCTCAGTCCTTCCTCCGCGCATTGAGCTGCTTCCCTCTCCTACGGTTAACCCGCAGCTGAGTCAAGCGCGCAATACCAACGATCGCAACCAGCAGTGCTCCCCCCAGAGCAGCAACGAGGAGTGCAACCCCAAGGGGTATCTCACCCGAAGCACCCAGATACCTGACTTGTACAGCATGGTTATTTTGAACGATGAAGACCAACAGAAGGACCAGCACAACGATGGCGACCATAAATCCCACCCAGGTTGCGCTGATTCGAGTACGTCCTAGCTTCGCCTGAGTCTCAAGTCGCTCGACACGAGTACCACCCTCAACTCGTTGCGTATCGTTCGACGGAACAACGATCGATGGATTGTCTTCAATTCCAGGATCGTCATCACCGTCATCAAAAGCATCCGCGCTTTTTGCCGGGTCTTCGTCTGCTAGGTTATGACCGTTGTCAGACATGCTCGTAGCCTACAGCACAAATCGCCCCTTTCACCGCTCACGTCGGTGAATTCGCTGCGCCGCCTCGACCCTCAGACCCCATTGGTCGAGCGAGCAGTGCGGTGGTCGCATCCGGACGATGTGCACCGTCCTCCTCGATCGGATGGTGTTCAAGAGCACATACCCCGTCATGCGGCACGAAGAAGGTCACGTGGTCCGGCCTTTTCACTGACACCACAACGGCCGAGCTCGGAGGTAATCCAACTCCGCACATACAGCTTCACGCCACGAAAGACCTGCACAGTAGTACCGTAGCGCGCACCACCGCCCACGATCAGCGCACTCCCCGACCCGAGATGCGTCAAAGCTCATCGTTCCTCAAGATCCTCTGACGATCTCGACGCTCCTAACCCTCAGCATCATGCGAATCCGTCTTCAACACGACCGAAGGAGGCTTCGACCCCAAATCGCACATGGGTAGTCATCGCAGGCCGACGTGAACTCAGATCCACACCAGTAGCCGAACTCTCCGACCATTTCGGTAACCACCTGAGCGGGAGATTCAACATCGAAAGCGGACCCTCGTTCAACGCAACTCTGACCTCTCCCAAAAAGTTCAGCGGCCTCTGCCAAGACCGCGTCCAGATCTCCTCAACCTGAGTAGCGTCTTCCCCAATCGCTCATCGCAGGGTCACTCACAGATCCGAGCGACGCAGTAACCTACTGGGTCGTCGGCTCTTCAAGCAGTACCGCGGTGTCGCACTGATTCAGGAGTCGAACAAGTGTCGAGACAGAATGACAGAACCCACTAATCCACCGCCCAGGTTAAGCGTTGAAGAGCGGTACAACGTAGAATTTCCCTACTTGGTGTCCCTTCCGCCAAATAGCTCGACAACAGAATCGTCCGTGAAATCGCTCAAAACCCAACCGCTTGAATGGTTATTTTTCGAAAATGTTGAGGCACCTTCGATACAACAATGAGCCAGAGCTTTCGCTTTTTGATCGGTGACTGAGGTTTCACCAAAGAGAGGAGATCACGCGGTCTACGAAGATTGCGAACTATCTAGGGATGAATCACATTAACAGAGAAGCTCTCGGTTTTCTAAGTGTTATTCTTACCTTCATGAATAAGAGATTTTTAATCGTGGTGCCAGCCTTGGCCCTTTCACTTGCTGCATGTGGATCCGCCTCTAGCTCCTCTGCCTCGTCGAATTCAACCAACTCTTCGCACTCGTCAACCTCCTCCAACTCGTCGGCAACGAAAACGACCTCTGCTCCAAAAACAACCAGTGCACCAAGTTCTGCACTCCTACTCGCAGCCGCAAAAAAGGTATATCTCAGTGCCGCTACTTCAGCAACCACGGCAATTGAAGCCTTCAGTGCACAATCGCAATCGTGGAGTAACTCGACCTCAACTGCTCAACTATCTGCAGGGGTAGCTCCGCTTATTTCGGCACTCGGCACGTTCCAAAACACATTGACCAGCAATAAGTGGCCAGCGAATGCAGTGACGGACATTCACAGTCTCAACAGTGCGGTGGGCGCATTCGTCGGAGGCCTCAAAGCGGAGGCAAGTCTGGGTAGCTCCAATGTAACGACATGGGAGATCGGTCTCGCCCAAGATGAGTCAGCGCTGTCGACTGCGGTAGGGCGCGTCGCAGCGGATCTTGGAATATCTCAAAACGGATAGACGGATCTCGGTAAGGACCGGTCGTCTCAGCTAAGGAAGAAACAGACCGCTCTGTATGAGGTTACGCGAAAAGGTTCGCTTAACCTCGCCTCGTTCCGTCTCGTTATAAGATGCTGCGACCTCTCATCAGCTTGCAGCCTCAGAGTTGCTTCTACTCAAGGATTCTCGTTCCTGTTGCGTCCTTGCAGTGATCTCCTGCCTCAACCTGTTGCCGGATCAAGGTTTTGGAGTTGGTGTTCCAGTGCTCAAAAAGGAGCTCTCTGGGGTTCCTCAACGACGCAACGGAGCTACAGGCTCCAGAACGTGGCATTGACTCAGCAACCTTTCACAAAGACCACGCTCTGTCGGCCTCATTGATCGATAACGTGTCTCACGCCTGCTGAGGTGAGAGACACGTTAGACAGCGCCTGCTAAGAAGGCGTGCTACTGCGAGATCTCAGTCAGAGCGCCTCGTTGTTAGTCGTTATCGGCCGGTACCCGTTCGAACCAACGAGTGCATGACCGATACCGCTAAGGTCGACCAGCTGAGGCCGCAGAGTCGGAGTTTTTGTGTTCCTCGTAGCTGAAGACGCGCCGGTGCCTCTATCTCCAGGCCGGTTGCCCGGGTCTGACTCAGAGCACGAGTGCCCGCCAGAGCGGGAGGACAGACTAGGTTCGATCATGATTATCGTTGCGAGTTCACGATCTACCAGCGATGGGCGAGGCCATCGAATCTGCACCACCTTGGACAGCCGACGAGACCATTCTTTTGCTAGCGACGAAAACGTGGCAGCCCCAACGGGATTCGAACCCGTGCCTCCACCTTGAGAGGGTGATGTCCTAGGCCTCTAGACGATGGGGCCAAAGGCATAATCAGCATAGTGGCCGAGAGGCAACCTAGAGCTCGTCCTTCGAAAAACTGTGCGCATCGGGGAAGATTTGCCACCGGCCTCTCGGACGAATCCAGAGAGGCACAGGGCTACGCTCGGGGGGGAGGACTCGAACCCCCAATGACAGGGCCAGAACCTGTTGTGTTGCCGATTACACCACCCCCGAAAGGCTGACTCAAATCCTATCGGCTTGTCCTAAGTGCCATGCCGAATCTCACTCTCTTCCTCGTATCCAATGATTCTCGCCCCCGACACAGCTACGGTCTCACGGAGCAGATACGTCAACTCAAGCCACCCGTGAATCGGAGACCCAAGGTCAGCGTAACCACGGACCTGGAGACCCAAAGAGGACGCTATCGACATGGAGCGGTAGAGGTGAAATCCATCAGAGACGATCGTGACCCGTTGAATCCCGTGAGCCCGTAGATACGGAACGAGCGAGGCCAAGGAGTCGTAGGTATCGTTTCCAACCGCATGGGCGCAGAGGTCATCGGTCGGCACGCCCAGCTTTGCAAGCACCGACACGCCGACGCCCGCCTCACTGTAGTGATCACCACGTTCAGAACCACCTACGACAATCACACGTGGGGCTACTCCTCGGCGATACAGATCATCGGCTGTCTTCAGCCGTGCCTCCAAAACGCTTGAAGGTACTCCGTTAAACTCTGCTGCACCCATCACGATGATCGCTTGAGTAGGCGCAGTCGATCGCTCAAAGGAGCGCTGGAACACAAGCAGGAAGTTCACCAGTCCAAACGCAAACGCCAAGACCGTGAGAACTAAAACGAGCCTCACCACCTTGACAAGCGGTCTCCATCGACGAGCTGACACTATCCCTCTGGGATCGGTTGATCAAGAACTGCCAAGAGTCGAGCTTGGGTCTCCTCTTTGCCCAACAGCACGATTGATTCGAATAGTGGTGGACCAATTCGTCGTCCCGTGAGCGCTATGCGAATCGGAGCTTGAAGCTTGCGCAGCGATGTCTCCCGCTCCGCTGCGAGCTCTCGAAGTTTATTCTCGATCTCCAGTGGTTCCCAGGGTTCAACATCGCTCAAGAGCCCGAGCGTCATCTCCACAGACGTACGATCCTGAGCGGTAAGCGGCTGCGCTGAGAGGGCCTCGAGCGATGGTGCCCGAAAGAGGAACTCGGTCATCTCTACTACCTCGGCCATCAGCGAGATCCGCTCTTGGACGAGGGGTGCTATCGCGGCGAGAGTCCGCACGTTCTCCTCGGTCGGCTCCCACCAGATTGTTCCCTCAAGGACTCGAATCGCTCGTTCGACAAAACGAGCGGGATCCATAACCGAGATATAGTGCTTGTTGAAGTGAGTCATTTTCACGACATCGAAGAAGGCGGGTGAGTGACCGACCCGATCGAAGCTAAAGCTCTCCAACATCTCCAATCTCGTAAAGAACTCTCGGTTCCCACCTGGACTCCACCCAAGCAATGCAAGGTAGTTGCACATCGCCTCTGGAAGAAATCCTTGATCACGAAAGTCCTCAACCGCTACTCGATCACGCCGCTTGGAGAGTTTGAGACGACTCTCGTTGACGAGAACCGGAAGATGAGCGAAGACGGGAACCTGCTCTCCCCGAGCGAGATAGAGCATGACCGCCTTTGGTGTAGTCGGCAAGTGCTCCTCAGCTCGAACGACATGAGTGATATGAAAGTCCACGTCATC
>JBMFXG010000013.1:0-24835 GCA_049964535.1 Acidimicrobiales bacterium
AGGGCACGATCGAACAAGCACTCTACAACGTCAAGGCAACTGGACACTGTAAGCGCATCGCTCGACTTGTCAATCTCGATTGAGCTCCATTGGATTGCAACGAGACCCCAAGATGGCGGTGAAGGAGTCGCGTTTCCAACGAGTTGAAAAAGAGTGCTAACATCACGCATGTCTACGTAGTCTCTGTAAGTCTCGAGGTACCCGAATGACAGAAGCAGTCATTGTCGCAACAGGACGCTCACCGATTGGCCGAGCCTTCAAAGGTTCTCTCATTGACGTCCGCCCGGACGACCTCAGCGGAACGATCATTCGCGCAGTTCTCGACAAGGTTCCACAGGTCCCTCACGACGAGATCGTTGACGTGATCTGGGGTGCAGGTATGCATCACGGAGAACAATCCATGAATCTCGGTCGCAACGCCGCAGCCCTCGCAGGACTTCCCGATTCAGTCCCCGGTACGACCGTCAACCGTTTCTGTGCCTCATCACTACAGAGCATCCGCATGGCCTTCCATGCAATTATGGCCGGCGAAGGCGAGATCTTCGTAGCGGGAGGCGTCGAGAGCGTCAGCCGAACCTCTAGCAGAGGTATCTCAGCAGAGGACCTCAATCCAAGATTCACCGATCATGAACGAGAAGACTACATCAATGACATGTACATTGCCATGGGGCTGACCGCAGAGAATGTCGCCAAGCAGTTTGATGTCTCACGCGCGTCAATGGATGAGTTCGCCAAACGTTCTCAAGATCTCGCAGTCTCCGCCCAAGCCAACGGTTTTTTCGAACGAGAGATCACTCCGATCCAAAGGCCAGACGGCACCGTCGTCTCGATCGACGACGGACCACGCCCGAACACGACCATCGAAAGACTCTCTGAACTCAAGCCCGCATTCCTTCCCGATGGTAAAGTGACAGCTGGCAACTCGTGCCCCCTCAACGACGGCGCAGCTGCGGTTGTCGTCATGTCGGCAGCTCGCGCTCGAGAGCTCGGTGTAACGCCCTTGGCCCGAATCGTGGCCAGCTCGGTTACCGCTCTGGCACCCGAGATTATGGGGGTCGGCCCAATCCAAGCCTGCAGGGAGGTTCTTCAGCGGGCGAAGATGACCATCGGAGATATCGACGTCGTCGAACTGAATGAAGCCTTCGCAGCGCAAGTCCTTCCAGTCTGCTCTGAGGTTGGGATCTCGATTGAAGAGCAGCTGAACCCGCACGGAGGTGCCATCGCACTCGGACATCCTTTTGGAATGACCGGTGCACGCATTATGACGACCCTCATCAACGACCTCCAGACGCTCGACAAGACCTACGGCTTGGAGACGATGTGCGTCGGCGGTGGTCAAGGAATGGCAATGATTATTGAACGAATGAGCTAGTGAGAGAGGTCACGAAGCTAACCTCTGCGACCTGAGCCACCGTCGGCGAAGAACCGACGCTCTCGACCAACGGTCGTCCTTCAACAAGACGGGGTGACCTTCCGGAGTTTGCGGACACACGTCCTCGAACGAGTGTGCCGACGTACGTGCGGTTCCGTGCTTCCTCCAAATACGTTGCAGAGTGAGAGCTCGCACCACGCAGCCTGAGCGAGTGACAGAGTTCTCAAGAACTCCACTACCCTAGATGGTCGATGCCCAACGCAACTTCTCCCGGTACACCCACGCCTTCAGACAAGAACGGGGAGGAGCAGTCGGATACGCCGACTCAGACACCACCGCCACAGACCCTTCTCGTCCTCGTTCGCCACGGTCGCACCCCTACAACCGGATCGGTACTGCCCGGGAGGACGCCTGGCCTGCATCTCTCCCCTGAGGGCCAGATCGAAGCGGCAGCGACCGCACAGCGACTTCTGAGCGCCTATCCAACCCCAGCGGCAATCTACTCCTCACCCATGGAACGCGCTCTCGAGACGGCCGAGCCCTATAGCGTCCTCTCCAAGGTCGCAGTTGAGGTTAACGAAGCTCTCGTGGAGTGCGAGTTCGGTGACTGGACGGGTCGAGAACTGAAAGAGCTCGCACAGCTCCCCGAATGGCGCATGGTGCAGTCGCAACCGTCTCGCTTTCGCTTTCCAAGCGGTGAATCCTTCGCAGAGATGTCGGCCCGCATGACGGGCTTTCTCGCCATGGTCAGCGAAAGGCACCCCGGATCGGTCGTCGTAGCTTACTCCCATGCAGACCCGATCAAAGCGCTCGTCGCCGATGTGCTAGGACTTCACCTAGACCTGTTTCAACGCATCATCATCTCAACGGCAACACCGAGTATTATCGGGATCGTCGATGGATCTCCAAGCATCCTTAGCGTCAATACTTCTGCCACTCTTCCAGGAAAGGTCTTTTGAGTTGCCGAGCAATCACGACTTTCAAGATGTTCACTCCGTAACCATTGCAACGGTCGGCGAACCAGGCCAACGCGTCTTCTTGGTCCAAGCAACCAGCGGCCACGAAACGGTTACGATCAAATTAGAGAAGATACAGGTCGCGACGCTTGTTCAATACCTCTCTCAGCTCCTTGTCGACCTCCCTCGACCAGGAGAGCTTCCCGAACTTCCCGAACTCACGTTGACTGGTCCCATGGACTGGGTCGCGGGACCTATCTCGATAGCGTATGACGAAGTGCGCGATCGCATCGACCTCGCAATTGAAGAGGCTGTCGAAGAAGACGAACTACCCTCTCGTGCCCTTCTAGGACTCTCACGAGAACAGGCGGCAGCGGTTGCGATTGCTGGCACCCAACTTGTCCAAAGCGGGCGCCCACCTTGCCCTCTCTGCGGTTACCCCCTCGACCCTTCAGGACACCTTTGCCCGAGAACCAACGGTCATCACGCACCGACGCTCTAGCGCGAATCTCCCTCTTGGAGACGGGAAGCTCCGAAGTTCTTGGGCGCATGCCAAACTCATCGAACGGAACCTTCCTGGTTCGATTAAGCAATGGCGATGACAACTGTCTCGCAATCTATAAGCCGTACCGGGGTGAAAGACCCTTATGGGACTTTCCTGATGGACTGTATCGACGCGAAGCAGCTGCGTACCTGCTCAGTACCGCGCTCGGAAACCACCTCGTTCCCCCAACGATCGTACGACACGATCTCGAGTTTGGCGTTGGATCGTTGCAGCTCTTCGTCGATGCCGACTTCTCTCGGCACTACTTCGACCTCTTAGACGAATCCGACCTCTACCCCCAGTTGATAGAACTCTGTGTCTTTGATATCGTTGCGAACAACTCCGATCGAAAAGCGGGACACGTTCTCATCGATGCGACCCGCTCGATCTGGGCGATCGACAACGGACTCTGCTTCCATAACGAGCCGAAGCTCCGAACCGTGATTTGGGAGTTCGGAGACAACGCCATATCAAAAACGACGCTCATGTCTCTGCGAAGCCTGGTGAAAGAACCGCCAGAACAACTGGTTGAGCTACTCGACCCGGCTGAAGTCGAGTCCATGATCGATCGGGCCACGTACCTCATCGACACTCGAGTCGTACCGTTCATTGACGAAGAGTACCGAAGCTATCCTTGGCCCATCATCTAGATCGATCGAGTGCTTTCGCTACCTCAGTAACCCTCAGACGAAGGTCGGCCACCCTCGACCCCGAGATCTATAGAGCTACCCCCGGGCTCGCAAAGCGTCAATAAGCTGCGGAACGACCTTATGAGCATCGCCCACAATTCCAAGATCAGCGATCTGAAAGATCGGGGCCTCTTTGTCCTTATTGATAGCGATAATGTTCTTCGCAGCCTTCATTCCAACCATGTGCTGAGTCGCCCCTGAGATACCAACCGCAAGGTAGAGCGAGGGTTTGACCGTCTTGCCCGTTTGGCCAACTTGATAAGCATACGGAACCCAACCCGCATCGACGATCGCACGGGAAGCACCTGGAGCACCGTGGAGAAGTTTTGCTAGCTCCTCGATCATCTGATAGTTCTCAGCCTGACCGAGCCCACGGCCACCAGATACCACCACGGCAGCCTCATCGAGCTTAGGCCCAACGCGCTCTTCAACATGAGAACGAGTAATCTTCGCCTGATCTGCGACGACCTCCTCACTCATAGGCACGTTAACAATCTCGGGTTCAACTGCTTGATGATCTCGAATCTCAAAACTCTTAGCGCGGATCGCGAAAAGTCCCGTTGACGAGTGAGTGAAGTGTGCCTGCACGATCTTCTCTCCACCGAAGATCGCATGCTCTGAGACGAGGTCGGGGAGCTCGCCGGTCACGTTGACGACGTTAGTCAAGACCGGCAGATCCCACTTCACAGAGAGTCGGGCCAAGACATCACGACCATCGTAGGTCTGTCCAACCAAGACCGCTCCAGGTCGCCCTTCGTTCACCGCAACGCTCGCCATTGCGTGTGCCACGACGGGCCCAGCCAAACGCCCACCGAGCTCACCAACGGACCAAATCTTGTGTGCACCGTACGACCCAAGGGTCGAAGCGATCGCCGAGGGATCGACGTTGAAACTAAAGCACTCTACTCGATCACCTAACGTACTCGCTTGGGAGATCAGCTCCGCTGTGGTCGAAGAGACCACACCGTCGGTGACTTCTGCCAAAACCCAGACCGTTCTCACGCCCATCTCAAGCCTCCGCGTCTCTCTTTTTTTGGTCTTCCAACACCGGCAGTCCTCAAACGAGCTTCAGCTGCTCAAGGAAGGCCACAACCTTCTCGAAACCTGATCCGTCATCCTCGAAGATCTCCCCGCCTTGACGCGCCTGTGCGTCGTGTACGGCCTGAACCTCTTCGGCCACAGCTAGAGAGTCAAACTCGAGATCTGCGACCGAGAGCGTCTCAATCGGCTTTGACTTCGCCGCCATGATTCCTTTAAACGACGGGTAGCGCGGTTCGACTACACCTGCAGTCACGGATACGACCGCCGGCAAAGGACAGGTTACGTCATCGTATCCGGCCTCAGTCTGTCGCTCGACTGATACCACTGCGCCGTCGATACTTACCTTCTTGGCAAAACTGACCGAAGGGAGCCCAAGGAGCTCAGCGATCTGGACCGGTAAGGTTCCTGTGTAGCCATCGCTGGACTCAGTCCCGGCCAAGACCATGTCAAAGGGATAGCGCTGAATGGCCTTCGCTAAGACCTTCGCAGTCGTCAACGCATCGGCCCCATGGAGCTTTGGGTCACTTACCAAAACGGCTCGAGTTGCCCCCATCGCCAAGGCGGTCCGAAGACCCGATGTCTCACCGTTGGGGGCCATGGAGACAAGCGTAACTTCGCCTCCCCCCGCTTTATCAACGAGCTGCAAGGCCATCTCCACTCCGAAGGAGTCAGAGTCATCCATTATGAGCTTGCCATCTCGGCGAAGCGTCTTCGACTCGGGATCGAGTGAGCCCGGAGCAGCCGGATCAGGAATCTGTTTGACACAGACGGCAATATTCATTTGTCCACTCCTTCACGTCGGCACAACATGTCCACGTTGTATTGGTCACAACCTCACGGACGCACGACCGATATCAGTGATGAGACCCTATTGGTAATCATATGAGCTACCGAGGAGTAACTTAGCCTTTTTGCCACTGAGGCACTATCGATCGTCCAGAGCCCAAGCCGGAGCCCGGCTTCAGCAACGCGATGTACTACAGAAGGTGTCGCACGATGATATTCAAGATTGATTCCAGTCGAACCGAGATCGGCAGCAGTGCGAATTGCGCTCTTTGCCAGGTCGAACCGATCCACTAACAGATAGCTCGCTAGCTCGGGCCTCACGGTCCGAACTAACCGCACGATCGAAGGGTCGAAGGAAGAGATCTCACAACGATCCAAGGTCTCGCTGACCCCCCAAAAGTCGAGGAGATGGTCCACAACGGTCCGGGTCACGACGTCACCACGACCTGCACTGTCGGGTTTGATCTCGACATTGCAACGTAGAGCCTGAGCGTGCGCGAGAGCGGGGAAGAGTGGCACTGGAGTCACCGTGCCGCCAGCTAGTCGCTCACAGAGTTCAGCGTAAGAGTGATCGGCGATGACAAGCTCGCCGATCACTGGATCGTGAGACAAAATAGGAATGAGATCACGAGTCAGTCGAACGTCGCACTCGATTCCATCGGCTCCTACTTCGACCGCCCGGTCAAACGATTCCGGCGAGTTCTGCCGCACTCCGTCACCCCAGGCCCCGCGATGAGCGTAGATCTGTATCGTCATCTCAGCTGAGGTCCATGGGTATGCGAATTCTCACCACAGCCCCTGGCGCTCGATCGATCTCTAAGATACCCATGAGCTGAGAGCGTACAAGATCCCTCACGATCAAGAGACCAAGGGAGGTAGTCGATTCCAAATTAAAACCGTTGGGGAAGCCAACACCGTTATCGACGACCTCGACGATCAGTTCCTCGGTCGTTCGAGAACAGCGGAGCTCCACTCGTAGGTCAGTCTCCTTGTCTTGTTCCCCGAGTCCCTCAGGCGCTGCATGCTCCAAAGAGTTGAGTAAAAGCTCTTGGAGCACCACGGCTAAGGGGGTCGCAAAACCTGCATCGAGGTCCCCCAAGTAGCCCATAACCTCAATCTCAACGTTCCTGCCGGGCTGGACTGACTCACGCGCCAAGCGAACGATCGCCTCGACGATCTCCGCCATCGGTACGACCTCACCGATCTCCCTCGAGAGCACCTCGTGCACGACAGCGATCGATCGAATTCGTCGCTCCGCCTCTCCGAGAGCGGCCTTCGCTACCACTGATTCAACTCTTCTACCTTGAAGCCGCAGGAGCGAGGAGATTGTCTGCAGATTATTTTTGACTCGATGATGCACCTCTCGAATGGTGGCATCCTTCGAGAGAAGCAGTCGTTCGTTGCGACGGATATTCGTGACGTCTTGAACAAGAAGGAGGTACCCGTCCGCCTTGCCACGAGCGACCAACGGCATGCAGTAGAAGGTAACGGCTGAGTCCTGCGGCCCTTCGACCTCTTCGAGAACCGGTGAGAGCGTCTCACACGACCGTAACGGGCCGTCGAGATCGATACCTTGGGCGCTCAAGGGCTTCGCGAGCAAGGGCGACCCGCACCCAAGTCGATGCAGGGCACTCACTGCGTTTGGAGAGAGGAAGGTGACGCTCCTGTCGCCATCAAGCAGTATCACTCCGTCGCCAACTCGAGGAATACCACCAGACTCATCTCGCCGATACGGGTAGTCTCCGGCGAGAACCATCTTGGCGAACCTTTCGAAAATATTGAGATACGTCGACTCCAGTTCACCCTGAATGCGCTGAGGGTTAAGCATGTAATCGCGCGCTAAGACTCCGAAGACCAGGCCTTCTGCGCGAAGTGGAATACAGTGCGATACGACCATATGTCCCGATCCCGGATCGACCCACTCCGAGAAAGCAAAGTTTCCGCTTCGAAATGCAGTCGCCACTGCCGGAACAGACTCGACATCGTAGTACACACCAACGAGATCTCCAGGGTGCAAGGTCTGAGCCGTAGCTGGACGAGCCTGTCCCCCCACAACAAAACCGAGCGAGTCGGGAGTCGGTAGATAGATCAGGAGGTCAGAGAAGCAAAGGTCAGAGAGAAATCCCCACCGTCGCACCAGATCGACGAGGTACGACCGCGCTACCTCTGGAAGATGCGCAAGGCTCTCATCAACGCTCGCTACCACGTGATCACGGCTCCGAAGATAACTCGACGTCGTAGGCTTGTCGACCTCGGAAGCCTCGAAGCTTTTGGTAGCCATGATCGTTAATGTATCTTCTAACTTCTCGAACCTGAAATCCGACGTGCTCATTACCGTGAGAGTCCGAGGCAGTTGTAATCGCAACCTGACGCTGCGCAAACTCCGACAGTAGGTCAGGGGATGGATAGACCTCGTTGACCGGCTTGCGCCAACCGGCTGACGAGACTTCGGCAGCGATACCGGCCTTCGCCGCAGCTTCAGCCATTCGAGCATGAAGTTCATTCGAGCGAGTCGAGCGATATCCCATGATTTTGATGAGATCAGGATGCGCAAGTACATCGACAGCTCTCGTCGCTGAGAGCTCTTCCAAGGAACGGGTGTAGGCCTCCCATGCTGGTTCTATACCTATCTGATTCCACTCCGCTACGACAGTCGGATCAGAGATGTGGTCGAAGGGCCAGTCCGCAATCCAGTGGATCGAACCTAACAGAACATCGAAAGGATAGCCATCAAGAAGGCGACTGACCGCATCCATCTCACCCTCGTAGTAGTCGACCTCTAGACCGAGGATCACGGGCAGCCCGGCCTGCTTAGCCGCTTGCACCACCTCGACATAGTGATCGAGATCTGCCTTCGCATGATCATGCCAGTACTGCTCCATGAGCGTCCTCATCGGTCGTTCCGGGAACCGTCGAAAGTACGAACCAAGGATCGGCTTTACCTGCTCGAAGCGAAAAAGGTGTTCCGTGAGTGCAATCTCAACGATACCTGCCGACTGAGCCTTGTCGCAGAACTCTGCTAGCTCTTCTACGGTCATAGGACGATCCGATTGACCATGGGGCCAGAGATGGAGATGATAGTCAAGCACAGCCCTAGCGTAGGAGCTACTCCGCAAGGACGAGCGCTCGACCGAGCATCAGTAGCACCTCTAGAGATGCAACCTCAGCCTCAAGTTGCGGCGCTCGGAAAATTCGGTCTTCAAATGTGCTCAGCCGACCGCACTGGATCCGCTCACGCTCTTTCATGACCGCCATCGCGTCATAGCAGTTCGCAACCTCTACGAGCACTCGTGTCATAATCTGCTGGTCCGACCCAAGCTCCGTCACCCCAGAAGGAACCTCGGAGTCAGAGCTACCCGGTCGCAGGAGTTCGAGCGCCTCGCGAGCGTACGGCGCCGGGTCATCGGCAATTGCATGGCCAAGTGCTTTTGACCGAAGCGTAACCAGCTCATCGGGGAGCGTTCGATTCACGATGATTCCACCGAGGGCTAACGATCGACTCGTAAGTTCATGAGCGAGATAGATGGCCTCGGTCGTCGGAGCTTCTTCTGCTGCAGTTACCACCAAGAACGAAGTAGACGGAGCTCCAAGGAGTGCAGTAACCGCGCGGGCTCTCTCAACAAAACCACCGTGAAGACTCTGAAAAGATAGGAAGAAGTCAGAGAGATCGCCAAGAAATCTCGAACCGAGGACCCGTTCTGCCACCGTGTAGAACGGTCTAAACGCTGAAGAGACGAGTCGGGATCGACGTGGCAGCGTCAGCCATCGAAGCAACCTTGAGGAGAAAAACTCCTCCATGCGTCGAGGAGCCTCCAAGAAATCAATTGCGTTGCGCGATGGAGGCGTGTCGACAACGATCAAGTCATAGTGACCACTCCGATGGAGCTCAAACAGGTTCTCTATCGCTATGTAGTCATGGCTCTGAACAAATCGACTCGAGATAGAGCCGTAGATCGGATTTTCCATGATCGACTTGGCGGTGGCAGCATCGGGTGCGCACCGCAGAATCATCTCATCCCACGATGCCTTCATGTCCAACATCGAAGCGGCCAACTTCCCGATCGGTGGTCGACCCTCTGAGAGAGATTGCAGATGGTCGATCGAGACGTCGAGAGGGTCATTGGTGAGAGCCCCAAGACCCATCGCGCCTGCAAGCCGTCGAGCGGGGTCGACCGTTATCACGAGCACGGACCGACCAAGATCCACCGCCCCAACTAGGCCGAGAGCGGCCGCCGTCGTTGTCTTTCCAACTCCACCGGCTCCGCCGACGACGAGCACCTCCGATGAAGCAACGAGCTCCAAGAGTGCAGATCCCGTCATAACGATAGCTCCACCTCGAGAGTCTCAGCCACCTCGGTTACAACGGAGAGCCCAACGTGCACTCCTGGAATCGTCGGTACGACTGCAAATGGCGTCTGCTTGGGGAGCGCGCTACGGAGATGCTGAATCAGACTCTCCTGTCGCTCTCCAAGGGAACTCCACAAGCGCGTTGCCTCGATCAGGTTGGCAAGCCCATCCAAGGCGCCAAGTTCCACGCCAGCGTCAAGCAGAGCAGAGAGACCTTCGAACGTCGTGCGCTCGAGATTTGAGAAGACGCTCGGTATCACCTTGTTGACGATTGCGGCTACCAAGGAGACCACCGTCTGCTCCTTAAGGCGCTGGTTGAGCTCGAGTGACTCTTCAATAGGTGTCTCTTCGGCCGTTGCTACCAGGCAGATCCCAGTCTGCTCTCGGTCAGCAAGGATCTCGAGCATCCAATCGGTCTGGTCTCGAACCAACCCGATAGGGAAGAGATCACCAACACCTTGGGGAGATGAGAGCTGAGACACAATGTGTCCACTCGAGGATGCATCAGCGAGCACCACGTCGTAGTGTCTCTCTCGAACCTCGTAACAGAGCTTTCCGACGACAAGAATCTCCCGAACTCCCGGTGCAGCATTCGCGACAAAATCGAAGGTCTTTGCAAGCGGTGTGAGACGAACCGGTATCGGTAGACGAAGGTAGAGTTTCAGGTACTCATAGAGGGCCGCTTCCGTACTCATCTCCATGACATCGAGATTCTCAGCGACGTTTACGGGAACAAAACCTCCGCTCTTGATTCCAAAAAATCTCGAGACCTCCCCCTTGGGCTCGACCTCGCAGATCAGAGTTCGCAACCCCCGGCGAGCTGCAAGTAGACCTAGGGCCGTCGAGACGGTCGTCTTCCCGACGCCTCCTTTACCGGTGACGAAGATGAGTCGCTTCGACAGTATCGAGTCGAGCGGTGCTGTCATGGTCTCATGACGCAGAGAAGCCCACTCTCCGCTCCGTCTTTACGGGTCCAAGCTCGACGTAGCCGATCTTTTGGGCCGGTATTCCGACTCGTCGGCCTCGCTTATCAGTGAACCACACTAATGGCTCACCGCTCTGCAACGATGCCAGGAGCATCGACTCGATATCTGTCTGGGTTACCGATTCCTCAGTCTCGATCTCGATCTCTCGAGGTGAATCGGAAACACCAATACGAATATCCACGTAAACCTCCTAGGCGAACTGAACTTGACTACTCATTTCACGCTACTCGCCACAGAATCGAGCGAGACGCTCCACTCGCCGATTAGCTGTGAATCCTCAGACTTGCGAGCGGTCGAGCCCCACCTCCAAGGAGACGAAGAGCCATCATGCACTGCGCTACTTTGGGAAATGATGTGCCTTACCTTGCCCGTTGTCTGTTCGACTACGAGATCTTCAACTCTTGGCGATATCGTCGTGGGGCGCCAAATGCTGCAATCTTTTGGGCGAGCTCCGCAAAGACTTGTGCCGCTGCACCTTCGGGATCTGAGACAACGACTGGCTCTCCTCGATCCCCACCGTCACGCACGCTCACTTCGAGAGGCACCTGCGCAAGTAGTGGCAGAGAGAGAACTGACGCTAACTCCTCACCGCCTCCCGAACCAAATATCTCGTAGCGTTCACCGTCGTGACCCACGAAGTACGACATATTCTCAATCACGCCTCGAAGCGGCAACTTCAATTTCTTCGCAGCAAATGCCGATCGCTGGGCCACTGCATGAGCTGCTCGCTGCGGTGTCGTGACGACGTAGATCTCACAGCGAGGAAGAAACTCCCCAAGCGACAGGACCACGTCTCCGGTTCCAGGAGGCATATCTACGACTAGAAAATCCAAGGGCCCCCAAAATACGTCGACTACAAACTGCTCAAGAGCCTTATGGAGCATCGGACCGCGCCAGACGACCGGACTATCTTCATCGAGGAAAAATCCGATAGACATGCAGCTCACTCCGAAAGAACGTGGTGGCACCATGAAGCTCCCAACGAGTGCAGGAGTCTCCTCGACTCCAAGCATTTTTGGGATCGAGAAGCCGTAGATATCTGCATCTAAGATCCCGACTCGCTTTCCCAATTTCGCAAGCGCAAGAGCCAAGTTCACCGTTACCGACGACTTGCCTACGCCACCCTTACCCGACGAGATCCCAAGGACCCGAGTCGGCGAACTCGCCACTGCAAAGCTCGGCCGGCGCTCTGTGATCGCCTCCGTCGCTCCTGCGGGGAGCAGACCGAGCAGCACAGCTTCGAGTCGTCGTTGACTAGCGTCATCGGCATCGACCAACGTAACTTTTGCTCGACGAAAGTCCGAGGTCGTACTCAAGGCAGCGCTCGTGCTCGCTATCAGTTCCTCACGAAAGGGATAAGGCTTAATAGGGAGGCGCACCGTGACCTCACCACGCCCAAAACTCTTCTTCGTTCGCTCGACGAGTCCAAGTGCCACGAGATCAAAAGCAAGCACTGGTTCAACGACGGTCGAAAGCGCCCTCAGAACCTCCTCATCACAATCTCGCTCTTGACTCTCGCTCATCTCTGCCTCCGATGCTTCGACCACTGCACTACAAACTCACTTCCGTAATGTAGGTAAACTCTAGGGCATGGACGGTGCCAAGGCTCAAGCTCACGAACGACGCATGGTTGTCCCGACGCGTCCAGGCCCCTCGAATTCCGAAGGGACGGTGCTATCGAACTGGACCAAGCCGACCTCCAATCCTGAGCCAGAGCGCGATGGACTTGACTTCTCCGAGGCCGTGACAGCAATCGTGGAGGCATTTGGAGATCCGACCCGTCGAGCGATCTACCTCTTCGTCAGAGAGCACGAGTCAAGAACCGCTGCTGAAGTCGCAAACCATTTTGATCTGCATCCAAATGTCGCTCGGCACCACCTCGACAAACTTACCGCTGGCGGATATCTCGACTACTCATCTGAGCGCTCGACTCAAGCAGCCGCCGGAAGACCGTCGAAACACTACCGGAGTTCCAGGAAGGTATCGCTCTTCGATCGAGAGCGCAAACAGTTTGCCCTCCTCTCCCTACTCCTGTCAAAGACTCTCTCGCTCATTCCGCTTCATCAGGCCGAGCAGATGGCGGAAGAGGTCGGTCTGGAGTACGGGCAGACCATCGCCTCAGAGCTTCCCCAGGGTGAGCTACAAGGAGACATCGGAGCGGTCATGTCATTCATAGCCGACGCACTGACGGCGCATGGATTCGCCTCGCAGCAAGATCCACACGACAGTCTCAGGGTGGTCAACAACTGCTGTCCCTTCGGAACGACAGCGATCGACCACCCCGTTCTCTGCGCAGTAGAGCGAGGCATGATACGCGGAATGTTGGCATCCCTCTACGATGCACGGACCGCTATCACCTTATCCTCAAGGGCTAAAGGCGACCCCGACTGCTCTGTCATCATCTAGCCCACGTGAGTGCTTCCGCAGCACAAGAGCATCTTGCAAGACAGTCCTCCAAGCGCCTCAAGATCCTCAAGACACACTTGGACTCACGGTACGTTGCGCTGGGACCGCAGCACCTCCGAACGCTCTACGGTCGCACAACTACGCAGAACGCAGCAGACCACTATCGATGCGTTCGAGTAGCTGAAGCAAGCCCCACAACGTTGAACCTGCACCACGTCTTCACAGACTGACGCAGTTCGAAAGATCCAACCGTCACCGACGTCAACCGTGCCGTTGTTCAGGAGTACTATCGATCCACTCGTAACGCTACAACACGGCCTCAACTACTCAAGAGCTGGCAGCCCTGGCGGCTACCGCTCCGAGTGTTGACGACCACTAGAACCGTCTCAAGGGTGACCATCTGCAAGGCGGATCGGTTCTCTCACAGAGAGAACCGATCCGCGAGGCAGCTTGACCATCTCCTGGACACGATCGGCCTTCCGTCCACCCATCACCGTGACACCTCACCGGTAAGTCTTGGTGAAGGCTTCGAGCGAGGAGGGCGACCGCACTCACAGCGCCACAGCACCTTAACAGCGACAGTCATGCCACGTCGACACGGCTCTTCGGACTCTGCAAATGCACTGAATCAAGCGCCACCACGCAGCCACGATATGTTCGTCCCATGGTACCTCTGGACCCCAGAGAGGAGAACCATCTCTAATCTCCATCCAACCCCGCCGCTAGAACAGCGAGATCCACCAATAGGTGAAGAGCTTCTCAAGATACCGGAACCCTAACGATGTAAAGCAGAGTGGCCGGAAGCCAGTCTCACTCGAGCTCACCCCCAAACGAGTCTCCTCACAAGCACCGAAACCTCAGAAGAGCCTTCCCCTACTCCCAGTAGCGCTGTTCTTTCCAAGGATCGCCATACATGTGATAGCCATTACGCTCCCAAAAGCCAGGGCGGTCAGAATCGAGGAATTCAAGTCCTCGAAGCCATTTGGCCGACTTCCAGAAGTACAGGCGCGGGAAAAGAAAACGTAGCGGATACCCGTGATCAGGTTCCAACGGTTTATCGTCAAAACTATGCGCCAAAAGCGCCGGTTCGCTTCGGACATCTACGAGCGGAAGATTTGCCGTGAACCCAAACTCTGCATGACACATCACGTGTGTAGCGGACGCACGAGGAGCGACGAGCTTCTCAATCTCGCTGAATGCAACCCCGGTCCAGGTGGTATCAAACTTCGACCACTTTGTTACGCAGTGGATATCGGTCAAGAGAGTGGACTGTGGAAGTGCAAGCAGATCATCAAAGCTCAACGTTACCTCTTGGTCAACCTCGCCGAAGATTCGGAGATTCCAAGAACTGAGGTCTTTGTAAATTGGGACGCTCCCGGCATGGAGGACGGGAAAGCGCTCGGTAAAGTACTGCCCAGGAGGTAGGCGATCGGCCGCTATCCCTCTTGACTCGAGTTCCTTACGGTTACGATCGAAAAAGCCCACAACTCCCACATTAGTGCACGACTCGCAGGTTACTCCCACCCTGCTCAGAGCGACTTCGGAACCGGTCGCCCTGCAGCCCGATAGGCATCCGCAATCGTGGATTTTGCCGATCGCAGCAATGTTGGATTGATCCCATCTTTCAACATCGTATTGAACTCAGCGACAGCAGAGGTCGGCGCACGATGCAGCGCAACATCAACGAGTCCAAGAAATAGGTGAACCGTCGGATAGCCTGGATCTACAGTTGCGGCCTCTTGCAGGAGCAGTCGACCCTGATTATCGAGTGCCGTAGAGTGATCTTTCTGACCAGCTTGAAACAAGAGCCAGCCATCATAGGTGAGAGCCTGAGGTTGCTCTGGATCTAGCTTCAACGCCGAAGCTAAGAGCTTTAACGCAGCAACATCGCTACCTTCACTTGCGAGCAGCTCACCCTGTACGACCTCCTCCTCAACGGTAGTTCGTTGAGAAGCAGTCAGGCTCGTCGTCGATGTTCCTCCCGAACCGCCAACGATCGCATAGGTTCCAACCCCACCCCCAAGCAGGAGAAATGCAATAGCAGCCACGAGAAACCAGTTCTGACGTCTGCCAAAGAACTTGACCCAGCTACGTTCCGGAGATGCAATCGGAGCATGCTCGGCTGCAGGTAGTTCGTCGGTCGAAGATTGAGAGATGAGAGTCTCGAACAATTCCGGCCCCTGTCCATCGCCCTTACTCCACGACATCGAAGGAATCGGTTCTACTCGATCGGTGCTCAGCATCAGGGTTATGTCACTCCGAGACGACTCTTCGCCTCCACCAGCTAGGGAGGGTTCGAGAGCAGTACCAGAGATCCAGCGACGACGAGCGAGCTCTCCACCGCCGAGAAGGAGCAGACCAAGAGGAGCTAGCCACAAGAGCGAGTCGATACCACCGCCAGGAGGGGACATCAACACTCCACTTCCATAGGCTGATACCAGACCGTCAAGGATCTCGTTATTGGTTCTACCGAGCCGAACTTCGTTTCGGATGTAGGTTCGGATGGTGAAAGACGAAGCTCCTTGAGAGTTATAGACCGAGAGATCGATGCAGGAGAGGCACTTCACCTCCTTCTCAAGAGTGATAATGCGCTCGCTAGCGGACGACGTCTGGCGACCAATTATCTGCCCAAAGAGCAACGTCCCTACGACGACCAGGCCGAGAACGACCCAGAGGGCAGGCCTGCCGCCGATCCTGCGAGACGACAAGGAAGCTACAGACATCAATACCCCTTCAGGGTCGCAACAGTTATCAAGGCTTCCAACTGTCGAGCACTCACCGGACCGATGATCTTGGTCAGAACCTTCCCAGATGGTGATATCAGGAAGCTCTCCGGTGGCTCGTCAACACCCCAGCGCAGTCCTATCTGTCCAGAAGTGTCCGAAATTGCAGGCCACGAAGCCCCGTAACTTGCCAAAAAACGACGGGCAAGTGGAGCAGTGTCATCAAAGTCAACCCCAAGCACCCGCACCGATGAACCTTCCGTCCTGAGAAGATTGACCAGTTGTGGTTCCTCACTTCGACAGGCAACACACCAGGCGGCAAAGAAGTTGACGACCACGAAGTGACCTCGGTCGGCCGCCAAAGAGGCTCGAGATCCATTGATCGTCTCACCTGAGAGGTTCGGAGCTTGATGAAAAAGCAACGGTGAATACGCGCTGGTGGTCGAGGCGGTATGTCGCGTACCGACGACAACGGCGAACGCTAAAAAGATAATCCCGAGGATCGCAGTAACGAATCGAAATCGTTTCAGCGCCGATCGGCTCGCTCCGATCTCAGCTTTCCCCGTCCCCAGGGGAGGGTCACTGGCTCGCACGGGCTTCGCAATGCCTTGCTTCACTGGCGAGCTCCGACCGCCACATCAACATGGTTGCGTGATTGGTCGAGTTCCGCTGCACGATCGTCCAGCGGAACTCGACGCTCAGACGGACCACCCGTTCCACGAGACGGTCGCGTCCTGGCACCGAAACCAAACCCCGCAAGAAGCGCACCAAGGGCGACGATAAGAGCGCCGATCCAGAGCCACGAGATCAGCGGTTGGATGATAATTCCGAGGGTAATCGGAGGATTTTTGAGCTTTAGGTTGGGCGTCGAATTGATCGTCAGATACGTGTCGTGGGTGAGCGCAACGTTCACCGCAGGCATTCCCACGGTCTCCGTGTAGGTGCCATACTGAGAGATCGCGGGATGATACGGGCCGGTCGAGTCGATCAGGATGTTCGCCTCGAAGCTCGACTTCGAAGGAGTGACGACGTTTTGAACCCCAAGATACGTAATTGACTCGCCGTAGAAGTTCTTGGTCTGACCCGGTGCAAGACGAAGCTGTCCCTGATGTCCAAATGCGGTAGTCGAGACCATCGCAAAGGCAATGATGACGATACCGAGATGAACGACCATGCCACCGTTCTCTCGAGCGAAGATTCGCTCGACGAGCGGCCGGCCGTTGCGCCGGAGTAGGGTTCGAGCAATCTTCTTCATCGCAGAGAGTCCCGCAAAGGTGGCAAGCATAAAGGTTGCAAGGACGTAGAGCCTCGTCTCTCCGAGAGCGGTCGAGACGACGAGTACCGCCACCGCCCCCACGGCAGGAACGAAGATCGCCTCACCGAGTTCACCGAGAGAAATCTTCCGCCATGGAACCAACGGGGCTATCGCCATAAAAAAAAGAAGCATGAGACCGATCGGAATAGCAAACGAGTTGAAGTACGGGGTACCAACGGTCACCGTAGCGCCCGACATAGCTCGCACGAGAAGAGGAAAGCTGGTACCGAGCAGAATCACGAAGGCGAAGCCCGCAAAGAGTACGTTGTTAACGATAAGAGCCCCCTCCTTCGAGAGCGCAATGTCTTGTCGTCGCTGAGACCGAAGTCGCTCAGCTCGGTAGAGCACAAGGCCTACCGCAAAGACAACGATCACCCCAAAGAACGTGATCAAATCCGTACCAAGATTCGACGCGGAGAACGCATGAACCGACTCCAAAACGCCTGACCGGGTAAAGTAAGTTCCCAAAATGGTGAGCGCAAAGGCAGAGGCAACGAGAGAGAAGTTCCAAACTCGTAGCGAGAAACGACGCTGCTGTGCTATCGAAGAGTGCAAGAATGCGGTTGCACAGAGCCAAGGCAGGAAGGCCGCATTCTCAACGGGATCCCACGCCCAAAATCCGCCCCAACCAAGCGTTTGATAGGACCACCACGCCCCGAGCGTGATTCCAATCGTGAGAGCCACCCAAGCAACGAGGGTCCAGTTCCGAGTTCGTTGCAGCCAGAAGGTTTCGTCCTCACCCGTGATTAGCGACGCAGCGTAAAACGCAAACGGAACGGTCATCCCGACGAAGCCAAGATACAACATCGGAGGATGGACCGCAACGAGCGGATACTCCTGAAGCAGTGGGTTAGGACCTAATCCATCAAGAGGAACATGGGCGCTCTGGGTAAAGGGGTTCGCTGGACCAACGAGCAGTGCCAGAAAAAAAACCGCTACTACACCGGCGATAACGAGCGCCAAAGACGTCGTTCTAGAACTGGCATATTTTCTTGTGATCACGACCATAGCTCCGATGTAGAGACCAAGAATCAGCGACCACAGCAGCATCGAACCTTGGAGTCCGGACCACAGGCCAGTGATCGTAAACAGCAGCGGCGTCTCGCGCGAGTTATTCCCAGCCACATAGCTCAAAGAGAAATCATGGGTCAGAAAGGCTCGCTCCATTGCTCCGACCGCAAGAATCAGCCCACCAGCGGAGACGAGCAGGAACGTCCGACCTTGGTGAACCAGTCCATCCTTACCCTTCTGACTACCGTAAGCCAGGAACACGACACCAAGGGCTGCAGCCACGAGCGCTATCAGAAGCCCTGTCCTTCCAAGCACGATATTCATGAGGTTCCTCCGGCTTGAGAGATACGACCAGGATGCGCAGCCACGTAGTTAGCCGAGTGCTTGACCATGATCTGATCTGAAAAGAAGCGCTTCCCGGCAAAGTGGCCGACGACCACGACTGGGATCTTTGGCTGAAAGAGTTGGGGAGGTGAGCCGACTTCAATCACTTGCACCACCGTGTGATTGAATCGGATGGAGAAATTCACGCCGTTGGCGGTCGAAACTATCGTGCCAGGAACCACGACGCCCTCCATACGAAAAGTTGACGACCCGAGTGTCGACCTCATCGCAACCGCCTGCTGCGCGGTGTAGAAGTACACCAGCGCCGAAGAAAGTCCTTTATAGAGCACCGCCACCAGTGCTACGACAACGATCGCAACAGGAAGAAGCGTTACGATCCGACGACGCATTCTCGAAGGAGGTCTCCGGCGAGTAGGAGGCAACTCCTTCCATTGCGCATGCTCCCCTACAACCTCAGCTCCAGCGACCATCTCCTTCAATCCCTAGGACCCTCCTCTAGCGGCCGTGAGTCGTCGACTCGTACCACAAGCGGCTCGGCACGCAACTTTCGGGCGCGTACGCTCACTACCGCACCATAACCAACGAGCGCAGCCGTCACTACTCCGTAACCGGCTTCAACATAGGGACTCATGAAACCTCCTCTTAGACCGTGCTCATACGCTCATCAAGAGCACCTTGCAGCAGTATCTCCTGACGCTTGGAGATCAAGACCGCAATTTGATATCGACGAATCAACATCCATACATAGGCAAGGCTGAATGCAATGAAACCAAGTAGCAATGTCCATGCCATCTCGCCATGAACCTTTGGACTTAACGACGCATTGAAGACCGTCGCACTCTGGTGTAGCGTCTTCCACCAGACCACGCTCTGATGGACGATCGGTACATCAATGAAGGCTATCAACGCTGCCACCGCTGAGCGTTTCGAACGCTGCGTCACGTCCGGTGTCGCCCTTCTGAGAGCGAGATACCCCACGTAGAGCAAGAAGAGTAGAGCCGTAGTCGTGAGACGAGCATCCCAAGTCCACCAGACTCCCCACGTCGGGCGACCCCAAATTGACCCGGTCAAAAGCGTCAAAGCCGTAAAGACCACACCGATCTCTGCCGACGATGCAGCTATCAAGTCCCAGCGCGGATCACGAGTCCGTTTCCAGAGATACAAAATCGATGCCACCGAGGTTACCCCATACGCAAGATACGCAACCCAAGCGACCGGTGGATGGATATAAAGGAGTCGAACAAGGTTGCCCATTACTGCAGCCGGCGGAGTGATCCACAGCCCCAAAATGTACGTGGCAACGATTGCGAGAACCGCAACAAGTCCCAGACCCTGAACCGCACGATCACTCTTCATCGTCGTATCACTCCTCCAGAATTGACCCAAAGGTCAGTACACCCACTGCACCAAAGGCTATGGCAAAGACCACTAGGAGTCCCAGCCAAGGATCCCCGAGAGAGACCTTCCCACGTACGTAATCCTCCCATGCTTTCGTCGCACTTAGCAAAACCGGAGCGACAACAGGGAAAATCAACAGCGGCAAGAGCGAATCTCGCGATCTTCCGGTCACCATTGCACCAAAAACTACTCCAACACAAGAGATCCCAAGCGTAGCGGTAAATGCTGAGAGAGCGAGAAAGACGACTTCATGCAAGGGGGCTGCGTACAGAATCACGATGCCGAAACCAATGAAGAGTTCGACGATCGCAGATTGGATTACGATTGCCACGACCTTCCCAAGAAAAATACCTGCGGATTCCAGCCCGTAAAGGAGGAGGCCGTCACGCGCTTGGTTCTCTGCCTCAAGAGAGAAGCTCCGCTGTAGCGCTATGGTCATCGCAAAAAGACTTGCTACCCAAAATAGACCCGGGGAGAGCGTTACGAGCAAGTTGGGATGAGTATCGAAGGTGAAGGCGAAGATTATCAAAATGACGAGGGTAAAGGGGAGAAGTTGGTTCGTTAGAACACGGGAGCGACGCTCTATCCGTAGATCCTTGCTCGCAACAAGCCACGCATCCTTAAACACTCCAGCCTCCTCGGCTGCGACGCGCCCCCCAAGATGACGAGTCTTCAACGGACCAACGTTGCGACACCCGTCTCACGACTTTTGATCCACAACACGACCGCCTCGAACCTCAGCGGTACGGGTCGCAAAGGCCTCGACACGTCCCTGATCGTGAGAGGCCACGAGCATCGTCGCACCACTACTTGCCATCTCTGCCACGTAGCGATCAAAGATCTCCTTCGCCTCTGAGTCGAGCGCAGCATGCGGTTCGTCGAGAAGCACCAGTTCAGATCCCTGTGCCAAGGTGGCGACGAGCGTCACCTTCTTACGCTGCCCGGCCGAGGTATGGGCAACCTCAAGATTCATAATCCTCTTAGGCAGTTGCATGCGCTCACACATCGATTCAATGTCGCTCCAGTCAGTCTTCGTGCCTCGAGCGATAAAGCGAAGATTCTCCTCCACCGTCAAGTCGTCATAGAGGTGTGAGCCATGAGCAAGATACGAGACCGACTGACGAACCGTCCGACGGCCAACCTCATCTCGCAGACCCACCCCAAAGACCGCTCCCGACCCACTATGAATACGCACAAGACCGGCGATGGTGCGAAGCAAGGTCGTCTTACCGGAGCCGTTGGCCCCAGAGATCAGGACGACCTCACCTTCGTAAGCAGAGAAGTTGCAGCGGGCGAGCGCCGGAAAGTTCCCTAGCAGCACCGTGACAGCGGTCAGCTCCACGACGAGTCTCCCGCTTCCGTTAGGCAGAGAATCCGGCATCGATTGGTTAGACGAGGCCCTTCCGCACTCGATCTACGTCTGCCGTAACCATCATGGCGACGAGATCTTCGAAGCTCGTAGAGGGTCGCCAACCGAGTAGAGCAGCGGCTTTGGACGGATCACCGACGAGAAGATCCACCTCTGCAGGCCGGAAGAAACGCTCATCTCGCCGAACGTACCTCTCCCAATCCAAGTCCACAACAGAGAAGGCGAGTTCACAGAACTCTCGAACTGAGTGGGTCTCTCCAGTGGCTAGAACATAGTCGTTCGGGCTATCTTGCTGAAGCATTCTCCACATCGCCTCGACGTAGTCTGCCGCATAGCCCCAGTCCCGCTGTGCATCAAGATTACCTAAATACAGCGCATCGTCAAGTCCGCATTTAATCCTCGCAACACCATTTGTAATCTTCCTTGTGACAAACTCGAGTCCACGACGCGGGGATTCGTGATTAAATAAAATTCCAGATGTCGCATGCATCCCATAGGACTCTCGATAGTTCACGGTGATCCAGTGACCGTAGACCTTCGCCACACCGTAGGGGCTTCTCGGGTAGAACGGCGTCGTCTCGCGCTGAGGGACCTCATGGACCTTACCAAACATCTCCGACGAGGATGCTTGATAGAACCGAATCTCAGGATCGGCCATGCGGATTGCATCAAGAACTCTCGTTACTCCTAGCGCCGTAGTTTCGCCAGTAAAGACGGGCTGACCCCACGAAGTCTGGACAAACGACTGAGCAGCGAGGTTATAGACCTCGTTCGGTCGATGTTCCTTCAGAATCGTGAGCATTGAGACTTCGTCTGCGAGATCTCCGCTCACGAGTGTCACTCGATCCTGGAAATGAGCAATGCGCTCGAAGCTCATCGTAGACGAGCGCCGAATCATCCCAATGACTTCGTAGTCCATTGAGAGCAGGTACTCCGCTAGATAAGAACCGTCTTGGCCAGTAATTCCCGTAATCAAGGCCTTCTTTGCAGGCACGACATCTCCTCGATCCAATTAAGTACCTCCACACCCTAGTGTTGAGCTAGCACTCACGGTCACTGCCTACAGGGAGCGCTACAAAGTATGCGGTACGACCATTGACATAATCGAAAAGGTGACCGATCCCCGACTCTTGAGGGTCCATCTTGCTCACGGTCATCAGCAACCGCTTAGGTGCCCAGACCTGGAACGCTTCATCCGCTAGGGTTGACATCGTCCGGGCCACCACGAGCCCTGACGGCAGATTGGTCAAACGTGAGCGCTTCAGCAAAATTACTCAATCAAGGGGGGTCAAGCCTCCGAAACTCTCAGCGGTTACCGGCTCGAGAGCGACGCGAAATGCTGGTCGAGGTCGCCATTCAAACGTTTTCGAGAAAGGGCTACCACGATACAACGATGGAAGAGGTCGCTCTCGGAGCTGGCATCACGAAGCCAGTCATCTACCAGCACTTTCGATCAAAGCAAGAGCTCTACATCGCCATCTTGTCCCAAGTCGGAGAGGACATGATTGCCGCTCTCTCCAGTGCCACTGCCACCGTTGACAGCTCAGAGGAGCGTTTCCGACGCGGTATCGGCGCCTACTTTCGTTTCGTCTACGACCATCGCACTGCCTTCGAGCTTATCTTCGGCTCAGGTCCTCGTCGTGACCCCGAATTTCGAACGATCATTGCCGGTGTTGAAGAGCGGATAGCGAATAACATCACCTCCGAACTTGACCGCCAACTCGCAGGGGACCACCGACACCTGATCGCTTCTGGCGTACAAGCCCTAGCCGAAGGTCTTGCACGACGATACATCAGAGAACACTCTCGCGAGCTTGATAGTGATGGAATCGAACTACCTTTTGACGATTCGATTGCGGCACAGTGGTCGAACCAGCTAGCAGAGCTCATATGGATCGGTGTTCGAGGAATCCAGCAACGCGTGCGCTTCCAAGATCCCGATCTATGAGAGCAAGTGCCCTAGAGAGCCGCCAACCCGTTTCAAACGAATCGACCTCGAGAGCTTCCGTAGTCTGCGACTCGATTGACAAACACTCCCACAATAATCTAACGGACAAGGCCATCTCTCTCCCCTCACGACGAGCAGAGAGGAGCTACATGGTCTCTCTAGTCCGTCTCTACCTAAGCGGAGGTCGGTTGTCAATCTCGGGCACATGCAAGACCCATTCCACAAGCACAGCCTCCCACGAGTGAGTCAAACAAGAATCCTCCACAAGATGGCACTCCCTCGGTCTCTCGATCGCCGAACGTTGAGCTTCGCCATGCGCAGCTCAACTCAGTTCTGGTCCCTGACAACGACCCAATCAGGCGTCTCAAAGACGTCACCAACATCGCTGAGTACGCCGGCCCCAAGCACAAGAAGATAGGTCTTAACGATGCAAGCTCTCGTCCCACAAACGAAAGTCGTCGAGTCAAGCCACTGCGAGAATCTCCAGCGTTGCCAACTTGTGTTCAGATCCGGCCACTACGAGTGTCGAGGTTTGACCGATAGCCACACAAACTATTGTCAACAGTGGTGATGCCACAACGAGCTCCTCGCAAGATTTGGCGCTTGAGCGCTAACGATCCAACCCAAGTTCCGTTCGTTGAAAACTCGACTAAGGATTCTCCTCTATCTCTGGACACCGCTACCACGCAGTCGGTTACCTCCTCTCCCAAACGGTTAGCCACCCTCTCGATCTGCGTGGTAACAGTAAGCGCTCAGCCATCGAGGCAGATTAAAGCAAAAACGCGTGATCCTCGAATCCTTTTTCGTACGCAATGATCAAGCTCTGAGTCGGACCGGAGGCCGCACCGCCCTACCGGTCTCGTACATAAACTCCCTGCGTCATCAACGGGACCTCTTTCTCTTTGAGGGCCATCAAGAGACGGACAAGGTGCGACGCCTTCGCCCATGCTGCGACGCGAAGCTCTAACCAGCACCAATACGTCAAGATATCGAAGATATCGAACACACGGTCTTAGTTCAAATATCAGCACCGGCACGAACCACTGGTTGGACCGACTCCGAGGTAGCGCGAAGCATCCACCCCTTATCACGGTCTTGGACCCATCGTGTGGATTGCGCAGGCAACACACATTCTGCGAGAGGCACAGTAGGGCCGTTTGGAGGCAGTGGTATTTCCGAAACGAGCGGTCCTTGACTCGTTGCCGTCGGCTCACCTTGCAGCTCATAAACTGCACAAAGCGGATGTGGATCCGCAAGAACTGGAGGAAGCTCCTCATCGTTTCGAGGTGGCGACTGCTCGGAACTCGCACCACCTCCAATGCTCTTCGTGGCACTATCCCAAGATTCGAAAAAGAAATCAGGCCGTCATACTTGCTTGGACGACCTATTAATTGCTATCCTACCTTTGGATGTCCAAGTATTTTGGCTCCGCAATGGTTCGCCGATGCGCATGACGACCGGGTGCGGCTTATTCTAGAAGACTCGCTTCTGACGAAGGGGGTCGATGTATCCTCTAGAGAACAGTGGCCTCATCAGTACACCAGGTCGTCAGTAGCAGAAGCGCAGAATGAATATCGTGGCATGCGATCATGGGGGTAA
>JBMFXG010000014.1:0-23768 GCA_049964535.1 Acidimicrobiales bacterium
GGAGGACCCAAATCGTCGTGGCCAACGACGAGAAGTGGTCTTCGGGGGTAAGTTCGCAGTTCGTTGCCAGTCGTGGAGCCAGGTACTCGTGCCGACTGGAGTTAGAGGTGGTAGTGAATCGCTGCTGCGCTGGAGCTTTGCTGCCCACCAGTCGTCGTGCAGCTCGGAGGCGAGTTCGTCGATGGATCGTTGAATCCGAAGTCCAAAAGAGCGTGGATCCTCGCCGTCTTCTACCGTCAGTGGCTTACCAAAGTTGACTCTTGACTTACCAGGTTTGATCTTGGAGGAGTTCTTACCGTAGATCTCGAAGGTCCCTTCGAGGTAGATCGGAACGACCGGTCTACCGGAGCGAACAGCAAGCTGGGCTACGCCTCGCTTGAACTCTTGGCCAAGCCCATTAGGGCTCCGGCCACCTTCGGGGAAGATCAAGAGGTTCCACTTCTCCGAGAGCAGCTTGGATGCGACCTCCCCGGAGCGCCGGTTAACTTTTTGGCGCTCGATCGGTATCGCTCCGAGCAGTCCTGACCAAATATACGCCTTCCACCTTCGGTCGAAGAAGTAGTCGGCTCCTGCAGCTACGACGCATCGGTGTCGGTAGCGGTCTGGAAGAAGCGAGAGCAAGAGAGGTGTGTCGATATGGCTTGAGTGGTTGGCAGCGAAGATCACTGGGGTCGGCAAGTCGATCAGTCGATCTTCGCCGAAGACCTCGGGCGAGGCAACAAACTTGACACTTGGTCGTACGAAGTTATCGAGAACGACCGCCCGAAAAAGGCGGACGCCGTAGCGACGCGACCAGTCGGTCTCAAAGTTGGGGCCAAGTTTGGAGATCTTTCGATTGAGCTGCACCGATGTGGGCCACTGAGGTTTAGAGAGTGGGAAAGGGAGTCGATTGATTCGTGCCATGACGGACTTCAGTTCACCTCGGCCATCAACAGCGGTGGGGTGTGGAGGTGGATGAGCGATGGGTCCCGACCCACGATAGAGGTCGCCATCTCGATGGCATCGTTCATGGTGGATGCGGGCTGGAACCCGAGTCGGCGCGTAGCGCCGGGGTCACCCCCGACGATGATCACGCCGCCGAGGTGCTCGAGAGCGTGTGCTCCCCAATACCACATGTAGAACGGGTGAACTCCATGGTAGGCATTGGCGTTGCGATAGAGGTGAATGTACCAAGGGTCTCGGGCAAAGGACTCTTCGTACTTGGACTCAATGATTCGTGGATCGGTGGTCTCAGTCAGTACCTGATCGTAGAAGTCGATGTAGGAAGGGTGGAAGGAGGAGTCGAACTCGGGCCGGTTGGGATGTGACATGATCACGACGCCCCCTTGTCGCACGAGTGGCTTTTTGAGATACATGTTGAAGAGGTATCCCAGGCCGAGGCAGTAGACCAGGATCGGATTCATGATCGAATTGACGTTGTAGGGCCCGATGAAGGGAAGCCCCATGGTCAAGATATCGGACTGGCCCTCGACGCGAACGAGCTGCTGGCGAAAGACGTTCTGCAGGGTCTTCTTGTGCACCTCCTCTACCTCTCCAGCGTGAACTCCGGTGAGCTGGTATGGCGAGCGCACCTTATGCATGATCTCACGGGCTAGCCATGGTGGAGCGAGGTCGAGCGACTTCTTGGCCCCGAGATAGCTCGCGCGCTCACGTAGCGTCCACTCCCACTCACGAGTAGCCAAGAATGAGAAGCTATCGGGGAACGTATTGGTATTGAGCGTTGTCTCGATCTGGAAGATCTTTACCCCTGCGTCTTTGATAAACCGCCCCATCCTCCAGTTTGAGGTGTGGAGCTCGGAGTTGTGCATATCCATGAAGGAGCGGGAGTGGACCATGGTCGCCACGTTGTGGTGGTGTTTGATCGATCGGTAGCTAGCGAGGCCCGTTGCAACGGATTTGTGTCCGCCATCCATCGACACAAGATTGATATTGACATAGACGAGCAGGTCGGCCTCGACGGCGTGGCGATTGAGTTCAACATCCTCCCCGTGTTCGGTAAGACCGAGGTGGACCATATTGGCCTCGTCCTCTGCGTCGTGTTGGAGTAGTCGTCCTCGGGGATGAAAGGAGTCGTAGACCCTCGAACCTACTGCATGACGGAGCTCTGCCTCGGTCATTCGGCGGTGGAGCGCAAGTGCCGCAATGAGGGTCACATCTTCGACACCTACACTCGCTGCATGTTCCAAAATCGTTTCGATGATGCGCTGGCGTATGTCGGGCGCCTTCATCTGCGGGAGCGGTAGCGAGACGTCGTCGAAGGCTATGACGAGCTTCATGTCGGGACTCAAGAGAGCGTCGAGGGGCTCGGAGTCGCCTACGGGGTGGGCAAGGGCAAACTCTATGGCGCCGTCGACGTCCTTTGTTGGATCGAGCGGCTCGGGCGGGTAGAGGACTCGAGATCCAACGGGAAGCTTCTCGAGACGGAAACCGTCACCGTGCCACATGAGTGTGGGCGGAGTCGATCGATCCACCTCAAGGGAAAATCCTGGGCGAGGGCTCATTACTTCCTTTCGTTGCCGCTTCGGCGTAGATCGAAGGCTACCTTCAGCGCATCGAGACGACCGGCAGCGCTTGCGCGTTCGATGGCTTCGAGGTAGTTGTCGAGCGGGTAGGTGTGGGTGACCATCCATCCGAGATGCAGCTTTGACATCAGTGCTAGTGCGATCTCGAAGGTACGGACCCGGTGTACCTGCTCACCGTTAACGTTCTTGTTCGCAACGCCAAGGCGCTGCATCTGTGTAGTGTTTAGCCGCTCTTCTCCGTAGGCGTACGAACCGAGAAGATGGATCTCCTGATGCCACAGTGGTGCAAGATCGACTGTGGTCTTTGCGGGCATGCCTGCGAGCACGATCGATCCTTGTGGACGCACACTTACCAACGCATTACGGAGGGAGTCGGCGCTCGCAATGCAGTCGAAGATGACGTCGAAACCATGGGACTGCCAGTCACCTTTGACCATCGCTCCGCTGAGACGGCGGCCCACTCGGGTGAGCTCTTCGGGCTTGACCACGTGCGAAGCTCCGAGTCGCTGCGCCGCATTACGCTGCGCCGCATGACGGGCTCCGATCACGATCGTGAGATCAGGATAGAGCTGTCGAAGGACGCCCAAGGTGGTGAGTCCAACGGTTCCAGCTCCGATGATGCCGATGGACTCCGCGTTGGTGAGATCGAGCTGGAGCGCTACGTGGAGGGCGCACGCAAGTGGTTCGATCATAACTGCATCTTCGTCGGTGAGCTCTGATGGGACTGTCCAGAGCTGTGAGGAGTGAGCGACGAACTCCTGTGCCCACCCGCCTCCGGTCGAGCTACAGTACCCGAGTTGGATTCCCTCATCAATGGAGCCCTCGGTAATAGACTCGCAGAGTTGACTCATTCCGTCAGAGCAGAAGCGGCAGAGAGGTCGTCCTCGTGGCACACACGTGAGGGCAGGCTCAATAACGTAACGAGTCGTTCCCTCTGCTCTCTCGATCTCGGCAACGATCTCGTGCCCAGGGGTGAGTGGGAAGGCGGTAATGGGCTCGAAGTAGCGAGAGGTGCGTAGTGTCAGGGATGCGAGATCGCTACCACAGATACCTGCCAACCGCGTACGCAGTCGAACCCATTCGTCGGTCGGTAGGCGTGGTGGGTCGATCTCCACAAGAGAGAGTGGACCGTACTCCACGGCCTTCTTCGCTGATGCGTACGACATGAGCTTTGCTGCGGCGAAGCGACGGGTGTTCCGCTCGACCGAGAGTGCCTTCATCGACGTCCTCCAATTGGCAGTACGAGCGATGGCTGACCCTGCGCCTTCGACCAGTTCTCTATTCTCCAGCCTCGTCGTTGCGCTATGGTCAGCAGCTTGGCTTCAGGATTGACGCAAACTGCGATTCCAGCCGCCTCCAGCATGGGGAGGTCTGAGGTGGAGTCGGCGTAGGCAATGGTCTCTTGGAGCGAGAGGCCGTGACGTACAGCAACCTCTGAGAGTATCGCAGCCCTCGATTCTCCGATGGGCGGTGTGACTGGAACCTCGCCAGTTAGTCGTCCGTGTTCATCAACGCTCATCTCAGCCGCAACGATCTCGTCAAAGAGTGGAGCGAGGGGACGGACAACGAAGTCCAATGCGCCGGTGATGAGTACGGTGCGATGTCCCAGAGCTCGATGTTGACGAACTCGGGCAATGGCCGAAGGAAAGACCTTCATGAGGAGGTATTCGGAGAGGAGGTTCCAGGAATCCTCACCTAACTGCGCTGGATCTGCACCTGCGTATCGCTTGTAGAAAAATCGAAGGAAGTCGCTTCGGTCGGATCGATCGAGCTTGAGTAATGAAGGGCCTTCGATCAGCAGCGACGCAAGCATGGTGTTGCGTTCTCCTGTCGAGAGTCGTTTCGTGGATAGAAACGCAAAGGAGTCGACAACGTTCGCCGAGATGATGGTGTTTTCGAGGTCGAAGGCGACGAGCTTTGGTGACGGATCCAAGATGTTGGAGAGCTGGCGGCGACGTCGAGCTGCGGCGGTTGAGGTGTTCGATGTCGGAGCGGTCTTCACTCGAGAGTGCTGGACGATGGAGGGGAGGTGCACTTCGGGGACGAATCGCTCCCAGTCGACCTGTCGTGGGTCGAAATCGAAGGAGTCGAGATCGTCTTGGTCAAGAGAAGCTTGCAGCTCTAAGAGATTGTCTATGAGGTAGTTGGCCTCACACTCGGCATAGGACCCGTAGAGATCGACGTAGGTCAGCGCTCGCTTCGCAGCTTCACGTTTCTCATCGAGATCAGATGCAAAGGAGAGCTTGGAGCCTCGTAGTGGAAGTAGTGAAGCGACTTGGTCCACGAGGTCGAGCGCCTTGTTGGCTCGAACGAGCTGACGCTTGATCTTCGAACGGCCCGGATTCTCCCACTCGGGTAGCTTGATAGGCTGGCCTCGGTCGTCGTAGAGCGGATGTTCGCCGAAGTAGGTTCGGACCAATCGGAGGAGCTGCCCGTAGCGAAGGGGGTTCGTAGAACCAGAAGCTACGTGGTAGTACTTGATCGCCTGGGGTCCGTCTTGCGCAGCAACGGCGAGAATTGCCGAGACCACTAGGTCGACGGGGATTACGTCGATCGTGCCTTCGGTTACACCGGGAAACTCGGCAAGGAGGCCCCTTGCGAAGGAGATGATGACCGGTTCTGCCATGCGAAAGCCGCGAATCCATCCGGGATAGGGGCGTTCAAGGGCCGATTCGATGATGGAGGGTCGAACCACCGATATTGCGAGGTTGCGCCCCTGCTCTGACAGGGCAATCTCTCCGAAAGCCTTGGTGTAGGCGTAGGCGTCGGGCCAGCCGAGGCTCGCTGCTCGGGCTTTGCCCAAGATGACGAGCTGCTCTTTGACCCAGTCTTGGCGGATACGGTCGGTTCGGTCCGCCAAGAGGGCGACGCCTGCGGCTCCGACCTCCCGTGCAGCGAGCTTGCGGAAGCGCTCGAGATTCTCTCGACTGCGACTTTCGACCTCAACTTCTGAGCGCATTCGTCGAGCCGCCTCGACCTCGGAGCGCCACGAGACCTTCGGATAGAGATTCGATTCCGCAAGGGATTCTTCGTGTGCGTCTCCTCGTCGAGAACCTGCGACGTACGCAGTTGAAACGCAGACCAGGTGCCCGATCCGTCCTGCCTGTTCGCATGCCTCTCGGTAGGTCGTTGCGACTCTCGAGGGTCCGAGCAGATTGACCTCGACCGCAGAGTCGATAGGGGCATCGAAACTGACGGTGGCAGCTGAGTGGATAGCGACGTCACACTCTCCAAGGCGACGGAAACCCTCGGCGTCAAGGCCAAGTCCGTCGGAACCTACGTCTCCCTCGACGACGGTGATGCGCTGCTCGACCATCGACCGAAAGCGTTCTGAGCCTATGGCAGCTCGCAGCGAGTCAAAACAGTTGTTCTTCAAAATCTCTCGCTCAAAACGAGCGGCGGCAGATGCTCGACGGCCTGGCCGGATAAGTAGGACCAACTTCGTTGTTGGCAGGTCATGAAGAACACGTTCGATTAGGGCGGTACCGACGAACCCGGTTCCACCCGTCAGGAATACCGTCTTGTCGGCGAGTTCTTCGATTATCACTGTTGTTGTCCCTCGTGCCACGCTCGGCCCTCCGCAGGAGGGCGACAGATCAATTTAGTTGGCCCGGCGACTCTTCGGGCGCGTGCGCGCTGGAGGTGTGTAGCGCTTTGATGGCGTTGGTAACGGACGACCGTCGACTCCAGTCTGGACTGCCTTGGCCTTCCCGCTACTCTTCTGACGAGCCTCTCGCTTTGCTGCAGCCTCTTGTCGCTTGCGTGCAATCTCCTGCTGGTCCCTCTTGAAAGCGGTAAACGCTCCATAGGCAAGGAGCGGGAAGGGAAGAACGACGAACTTGCCCCATGGCCCAAAGGCTACGATCATGCAGAGTGCGCCGGCGATGAGACGACGCGTACGAGTGAGGCTCCACCCGGCGATCGCCATCATCGCCAGACCTCCTCCGAGGTAGAGCGCTGGGTGGGGCACTTTGGTGGCGGTGTGCAAGAAGACCGGGCCGAACCAAACGTAGATGTATGCGAGAGCGGTGAGACCAAGAAGGATAAACCCTATCTTCTTCTCTTTCGCGCTGAGGTAGGTGGACATTGTCGTTAGTTTACGACATCTCGAGCAACATTGCGGTCCCGGGAATCGGTGGCATTGGTTGAAGCGCCCATTGCCTTGTAGGCGAGTACTCCGTCTGAAGACTCGGTTGTGGCCAGGTGGCGATGGACGAGAAGGTCGAGATGGAACTTCGTCTCCATCGTGGCGAGAAATTGATTGAGGAGGTCGAGTTCGCTGAGTTGACGTTCGCGTCGAGTCCATCGCAAACGATTCGCTACCTCCCAGGCCGTCTTTGGTCCATCGACGAGATGCTCCATCGATCGATCTAATCGTGTTTCATGGTGGATGAGGAGCTCGTCGATTCGTGCGTGGGTACTCGCCTGGATTGGTCCGTGAGCTGGTAAGAGCTGGAGGTCAGGGAGGCCTCGTACCTTGGCGAGTGAGTGGATGAAGTCGTTGAGAGGGAGTGGAGAGCGCACTGGCTCGAAGGCTATCGATGGGGTGATATGGGGTAGCACGTGATCGCCACTAAAGAGTAGTTGATGCGCGAAGTCTACGAATACCACGTGCCCTTGAGTGTGCCCAGGTGTGGTGAGCACCCGTAGCTCTCTGCCTGAAAGGCTGAGTCCTTCGTCCTCGATGAGCCAGGCGTTTGGCCGCTCGAAGATCCCGACGTCGCTCGCTTCGGCGCTCGTCAATCGAGCGAGCGCTTTCGCGAGTTCAGCGGCCCCGGCTTCGATTAAAAGGTCTGCGTTCCGGCTGCCAGAAGAAGAGGCGGCTTCGCTGATTGCGCGAAAAGAGCCCTCTTCGCCAACTCCGATAGAGATCGGGATGTTGAACTCTCGTCGCAGTGCTACCGCCTGGGTGTAGTGGTCTCGATGGATGTGGGTGACGTAGATAGCGGAGATGTCACCGAACTCGAAGCCGAGCGAGCTGAGGGCCTTCTCAAGAGCACTTCTTGCCTCGATGAGGTGCTGACCTGCGTCGATCAGGACGATTCCTTCGTCGTGTTCGATGGCGTAGACATTAACGCTTCGCAGGGCGTCACCGGGAAGAGGAAGCGGGATTCGGTGCACGCCATCGCTGACACGGTACGTTCCTGGAGTCTCCCATGCGTGCCGGTCTCTATTCGTGTGGCCGCCGGCCTCCGCCATAGTTGTCTCCTTCAGTAATATGATCTCCTCGATTGCTCGAACATCGTGTGCCGTCTGACCGACAACGTCTCAGAGAGTCGCTCTCACGTCTCTTGCGATGCGCTCGATACCGAGTTGATAACGATAGTAGTGCGGTAACCTTCGCCACGGGATTCACCGAGTATGAGTCTGAGAGAACCACGGTTCACTCATCGGCGTGTGCCTTCCATTCGTTTTAGAAGACGGTCGCAACCTGTCATGAGCGCCGGGGATGGGCCTCCAGCTCTGTCATGGTGCTGAAGATTCGATCTACCCGTTCAGCGAATGCGAAATCGAGGTCGGTGAGAGCGGCTACTGCGTGGGTAATCAGAGTGATCTCGACGTGATTGAAGCGAATCGAGATCTCTGGGTGATGGTTCATCTCTTCGGCGCGTTCCGCAAGATTTACGACAAAGTCAATGGAGTCGCGAAAGTTAGGCAGTTCGAAGGCTTTGGTGAGTGAGCCTTGCTCCAAGCGCCACCCCGCTCCAAGCTTTTTGACGGCGTTAGTGATCTCCTCGGGGTTTAACTGTCTCGTCATAGGGAGTACTTTACCCCTGATTCATCGACGCAGCGGAGCCACCGATGATCACGAGTCGGCTAGGGGTGCGTAGTACGTTCTTGGATATGGAGCCGCAATGAACTGTGTCACCGTGAGACCTCGGTAGTTGCAGAGGACTTCGGAGAGGACCTCAAGTGAGAGCAGGTCTGCTAGCTGCGCCGGCTGTGTACCGATTGAGGTATGGCAGCTAGGCCTTACGAACTCGTCTTGGCGCTTGGATCACGTTCACTGCAAGCTGATCGCGCTCGTGCGTCGGTTGGCACGTTCTTGATTCGTTTCGAAAAGAGCGTAAGAGCCGGGCGGGACGCCATGATCTTCCAAATTCTTCGAGCGGAACCGCAGTCGTAGTCGTTGTTGAGATCGCAGTGCTACTCATTCTCGTCGTGGAGCTGGTCGAGAGGTTGTGAGATGAATCGCAGTTTGTAGCAGCAGAGCCTTTCTGCGACCGACTAGGAAGCTTTTCTGCCCTTTAAGGTCTGGTGCTTGCAGGGATACGAGGCGTTAGGCACACCAGGTCTTTTCGAGAGATACTGACCCGGGGTATTGCCTACGCAGCGCAAGGATCTGCATGCATTGATAGCGTCTGTAGGGTCAGGTATTGATAGAAGCGTGCTGTACGCCGGAGAGCTGGCACGAAAGCCGGGAAGCAGTCGTCGCTCGGCTCTTGTCTTGGACCCAGTCGGTCTTCGTCGACGGGTCGTTCCTTGGACGCTATCGGACAACTGGGAGTCCATCGCTACTGTGCGAGTCTCGTTTCACTTCGGGTAACACAGCGAGGCATCTAGAACACCCTTTCAGCTTCACGTTGGAGAGCGACGGTGGAGCTCCTTGCGAACGCTAGAGATCCACAGTCGCAAGAAAGTCACGCATGACCTGTTGGAAGAGGTCAAACTCTTCGACTTGCGGTGAGTGCCCTGACTTCTCAAAGATGACAAGCTTTGAGTTTGGAATCAGCGATGCGATCGTCTGACTGCTCTCTACGGTGGTCACCCAGTCTGCACGTCCGACAGTCACGAGAGTAGGGCACGGTACTGTCGGAAGGAGGGGTTTGAGGTCGTACGAGGGAAGGTTATAGAGAAAACACCAGTTGTGGGCCTCGTGACGGTAGTAGCCGGCTTCGACGCTCGCAGCGGACTTCTCTGCGTCGTACTCGAAGTCGTAGAGTGGAATGATCTCGGCCCACCGTTGCTTGAGGTCTTCATCGTCGGTGATGTGACCGGTCCAGTAACGAGTGAAGTTGTCCCAGTTGATCTCTACTCTCGTCTGCTTCTTTGCATTGGCGAAGGCATTCTCCAAGAAGCTGCCGTCCGCACAGGTGTCCCGCAGGATCATCGCCCGGACGCGAGATGGGTAGTGAACTGCGTACTCCATGGCGATGAGTCCACCATAGGAGCCTCCAGCCACGACGATCTGCTCGACTCCGAGCCACTCTCGAATTGCATCGATATCGGCCGCCCACTGCTCGTGGCTGAATGGCGGCTTTCCTTCCGAAAGCCCGCACCCTCGCGCATCGAAGACGACCACTTTGAAGATGTCTGCGAGTGGCCCAAAGGTCGCTCTCGGTTCGGCGAGTGAGCCAATACCTCCGCCGCCGTGGTGAGCAATCAAGACTGGAGCGTTCTCTTCCCCGTAGATCTCGATGTTCAACTCGTTATCGTTGAGAACGACTCTCACAGTATCTCCCTATGGTCTCTCTCGGAATGGACTGAGCTGCTAGCTTAGGAGTTCAACCGGGTGGTAGTGGCGATCCACTGGTCGACGAGGAGCTGCAGGACATCGAGCGGTACCGCTCCATTGCTGAGTACCGTACCGTGAAATCCCCGGATATCGAAGGAGTCTCCGAGTTGGTTCGACGCGTACTCCCGAAGTCGCTGTATCTCTCGTTTGCCAACCATATACGCCAAGGCTTGACCCGGCCATCCTATGTATCGGTCTATCTCGTTCGCAACGTTCGCTTCGGTCGTTGCAGTATTGTTCCACATGTACGCGATTGCTTTCTCTCTAGACCAGCCGAGATGATGCATGCCGGTGTCGACGACGAGCCGGCAAGCTCGTAGCGCATCAAAGGAGAGCATGCCGAGGCGAGCAAGATCTGAGCTGTAGAGTCCCATCTCATCGGCGAGCCTCTCAGCATAGAGTCCCCATCCTTCAACGAAAGCGCAGGCCTGGACGTCGAGATAGCGCCGATACTGCGGAAGGTCTGAGAGGGTCTGAGCCGTGGCAATTTGAAAATGGTGTCCGGGTGAGCTTTCGTGGAAAGAGAGCGCCTCGTACTCATAACGAAATCTCTTCTCGGGCTCGAGCGTCAAAATGCAGTGCGCTCCTGGGCGACTCCCGTCCGCTGCCGGTGGTCGGTAGTGTGCAAGGGCGGCGTTGCGAGCCTCGATCGGATGGACCTCTTCGACAATGCAGTCTGCGATGCGGAAGGGAGGAAACCAATCGTCGCGGGCGCCCTCTGCGCGTTGCAGGCAATCTTCGGCGACCTTGACGATCTCGGCCGAGGTGGTAAAGCGCAGTTTTGGATCTTCGCGCAGACGTGCGAGGACGTTCGAGACGTTCCGTTCTCCGAGCACGCGTTCCCCAAGTTCAGAGAACTCTTGCTGAAGCTCTGCTATCCTCGCCAGTCCGATCTCGTGAATCTCTTGTGGAGTCAAGTCCGTAGTGGTATGACGCCTCACCGCTTTGAGATATGAGGCCTCACCCCCTGGCACGTACCGTATACCGACGTGGTCGTCGTCTCGGGCGTGGCGGGACATCTCGCCGTTCAGGAGTTCGACCAGTCGCGACATTGCAGGGCGAACGCTTTGCTTGACGATCTCTCTTGCGCGAGCGGTGAACGACTCTGAGGCGAATCCTGGATCGAGTGACGGGTTTGCGAGAAGATCTTCGGCAATGTCGAGATCGAGATGTCCTTGGAGTTGGTCGACGGCACGAGCGATTCCGGCTCTCGTTGAGTAGCGTCCGTCTCGTTGTGCCTGAGCGTATCGCTCGGTGATGGTGTCGAAGTAATCGCCAAGACCCGACAGTCTTGTCAAGTAGTCCTGAGCGATCTTATCGGTGCTTACGACGACGGCAGGGACGCACATGAAGACCATGGCGTGCGGCGAAGCGTACCCTTCACTCGATGCGTCCGTCTCCCAAATTCCCTCTTCGAGGTCGGTCCGTGCCCCCCAGACAAGACGTGCGAGAACTGCGGCATCGACTCGATCTGCATCAGAGAGCGTTGAGTGATCGATCCTCTCCAACCTCTCCTCGATGCCTCGTAGCTTCGCAGCACTCTCATGCGCTCCCTTGCGACTTGGATCGGGGAGTAGTGCATCGTATCCGGGGATGCCGAGGAGGGTTGTCCCAAGCGGGTCCGTGGTGTTTTGAATATAGAAAAACTCTTCGCCGAGCGTTCGAAGCTCTGCGCTATAGGGGTCACTCATCCGTGGTTCCTTTCATACTCAGTCGATGCGGTCCATTCGCTAGGAGACGCCAGAGCTGTTCCCAGGCGATCATTCCCTCTCCAAAACGACGAACTCTCATGAATTCGTTGGGTGCATGGAGCCGCTCGTCGGCGGTGGAGAATGAGAAGAAGAGTGTCTTCGCTCCGAGCGTCTTCTCGAAGAGAACGGTTGCCGGTAGGGTGCCTGCAATACAGGCGAGCAAGACTGAATCATTGGGGTAGACGGTCTCGAGAGCAGAGATGGCAGCGCGGATAGCTGGGTGTTCGGCCGAGATGGTGTATGCGGGAACACCTGGCCCGTCTCGGAGTACCTTGACGCTAAGCCCTGGGAGCCTCTGACCCTCCACGAACGAAGTAATCGCCTTGATCACTTGCTCAGGGTCTTGTCCTGGGACGAGTCGGCACGAGAGGTGTCCTTTGGCGACGTGCGGAATGACGGTATACTTTCCGCCGCCTTCAATGCCGTTGATCTCGAGAGTAGGACGCTCCCAGAGCCGTTCAAGCGTTGAGTACCCGGCCTCACCGAAGACCTCGGAGACGCCAAGGTCGTGGCAGTAGAGGTCCTCGTCGAAGAGTACCCGGCCGAGCTCCTCCCTGCGCGCCGGCGAGAGTGCAGGAATGCCGTCGTAGAATCCGGGGACAAGGACTGATCCGTCGGCTCCGTGGAGGCGAGCGAGAATCTCTGTTAGGCCATGGAGTGGGTTAGCAACTGTTCCGCCGAATCTGCCGGAGTGAAGGTCGTCGTGGGCACCTTGAACTTCGACCGTACAGGTGACGAGACCCTTTGACATAAGTGATAGCGAGGGCTCGTTTGGGCGCCACATTGCGCCGTCGGCCGAGATGACGAGGTCACAAGAGAGTTCATCAGCATGGGTCGTGACGTACTCGCCAAGATGCGGGCTGCCGATCTCTTCTTCGCCTTCGAAGAGGAACTTGACGTTGAGCGGTAGCCCTCCCTCTTGATCGATAAATGCTTGCGCCATCTTCAAGACGATGAAAACGGGGCCTTTGTCGTCGGTGCAACCACGACCTCGGATGACTTCATCGTCGACGGTGAGCTTGAACGGTGGAGAGCTCCACTCCGCAAGATCACCGGTTGGCTGCACGTCGTAGTGGCCGTAGACAAGGAGCGTAGGCGCACCGGGGCGACCGAGCCACGCTCCTCGAACGACAGGGTGACCGCTAGTCTCGTCGACATAGCCGTTTGCAAAGCCAAGTCGTTCGACGAGCCAGTCGGCGGCTTGACGCATGACATCGTGGGTCGCATCACGTGAGACACTCTCGATGGCGACGTACTCTGCGAGTTCGTCGAGATAGTCTCCGTCGACCTTGGGCAAGTTGAGCATAACGGGGTCCTACCTGTGGCTTAGAGGGATGAGAGATAGTGGCCGATGGCCGATGGGATGCAGCTGGTTGATCAGTACGCGAGCTTGAGGAACCTGCTGTGGTGTTGCTGTGAGCCTTGTCGACCTGTGTAGTCGTTGTAGGTTTTGAGCAAAAGGTCCTAGAGATAAGAGACTCATGACCTAGCTCATCCACCCGTTCTCGAGAATCGAGCGTACCTCGGTGACTCCTGCATCCCAGACCTTCTCCCAGGCGTTGTCCGAGCGCTCGTACGCTCCACCTAAGCTGCCGTCTGGGGTGACTTGCCGCATAGTCTGTGGCCCGACGTTCATGAGGGTCTCTCTCGAGATCGTTGGCTTTGGAGGAGGAAATTCTACGCCATCGAGTCGGGTCCAAGGAAAGTTCTCCACCCACGAGCCGTGCATCTGGTCGACATCGAACTCGTTTGCGACCTCTACGACCTTGGGTCCGTTGTACCAACTGTGAAAGAGCACCCGAGTGTCTTCATGTGTGCAGATCCATTCCCGAATAAGTCCACTGACCGGTGCGTTACCACCATGGCCGTTGATCACTGCGATGCGTTTGAATCCTTGGGCTCGAAGACCATCGAGTATGTCGCGCATGATCTCAAGGTACGTTGTGATTCGAAGACTAACCGTTCCTGGAAACGATGTAAAGTAGGGCGCCATACCGAAGGGGAGCACCGGCATAACAGGTATCCCGAGCGGCTCAGCGGCCTCCATGGAGACGCGTTCGGCACAGATCGCATCGGTTCCGAGGGAGAGGAATCCGTGCTGTTCTGTCGAACCAGTCGGTAGTACGATTCGGTCATCGCGCTCGAGGTACTGTTCAATCTGCATCCAGTTCGAGTCAAAAATCCGCACAAGCCACCCCCAAGCTATCGATAGGACGATCTACTGCATTCGATCTGCGGCGAGGGATCTCGCCTGTATCTCGTAGCGTATAGGGTCTCCGATGGTTGAAAGGACCGCAAAAGCCAAGAACTCCTCGCGATGAGAGATTAGTCCTCTGCTGCTTCGCTTGCAGAGGACTACCCGACCAGCTTCAAAGCCGTTCGTAAAGATCTCACGATTGTCGGTAGTGGGGTGGTGGTAATCCCTACCCTCGTCGCTTTGGTCCTTGTTGAGTAGCAGTGGGCGTGTCAGAGGTGCACTATCGCAGTGATCCGCGCAGGCCTGCAGCTGTGGTACGAGAGATGGTCAGCAGCGTCGACGGGCGCCCCAAGGAAGGTTCTGAGGCGCGGTTCCATGGTTCCTGGACCTGTTTTGCTGCAGGTTGTATCGATCGAGGGACCGCATTTCTGATCACCGGGCACAAGCCTCTGAGATGATCCCGTCTGGATCGACGCTTGATCAATTCCGTGCGCGAACGTATCTCGCAGGCCGACTCGCTTCAGTCGACGGTGAACAACTTCTAGTGATAGTGAAGCAAGAAGCTGAAGAAACGTCGAGGAAGGAGGACGCTTGTGGAGCCTTCCTCACTCTCCTCCGATGGTTGCTCAGCGAAGTCTGCTCACGCATCGAGACCACTTCTGAGTAACCACCTCCGTCTCGGAGCTGCTTTGAGAGAGTCGTGAGCTTGCAATGATGGACGTCGAGGATTGTCGGAGGTGTTGCGAGAGAATCGGTTATGCGGATCTGGTCTGCCTCCATTGCACAATAGCTTTTCATGGCAGCTCTCCTTGACAGTCGAAGATGAGTAACGAGTTGTGCTCTGAGCCTTACTGAGCGAAGAGCACTCTACGGAGGTGCGTTGCGACGGTGAACAGTCGCGCTCGGGCTGAGAAATGTTAGAGTAGTAGCGCCGGTCGACCGTCACGAAGGCGTCGAGTGATGCTCATCCGGTGAGGAGTAGAGCATGCCAACGTCGAAGCTGAGACGCCGACCGCCGGCAGGGTTGTTGGTTGCCCTTGGTGCGATCTCCGTTCAGTTCGGCGCTGCTCTCGCAACGCACCTGTTTGGACGCGTGGGGCCCGGTGGAGCCGTGACGCTTCGTCTGGTCTTTGCCGCACTCGCTCTCGTTGCGGTGAATGCACCGAAGCGAAAAGGCGCGGTCTCACTTCTTGCACGTCGAGTGGACCTTCTGGTGGCAGCCTCGTTTGGGGTCGTACTAGGAGTAATGAATCTTACTTTCTACGAGGCCATTGCTCGTGTTCCATTAGGTGTTGCGGTCACGATTGAATTTATTGGACCGCTGGCGGTCTCCCTCGGAGGCTCGCGTCGTCTCGTGGACGGACTCTGGGCGATTCTGGCGGGCCTTGGAGTCTTCCTGCTTGCGGGCGGTGGCGTCTTTGGGGTAGGCCACCGACTCGATATCGTTGGGGTTGGCTTTGCTCTCCTAGCTGGTCTGTGTTGGGCTGGATACATCCTGCTCAACGCTGCAACTGGTCGTCGCTTCTCGGGGACTTCGGGTCTTGCTCTTGCGATCGTTGTGGCGTCTATCGTGGTCCTTCCTTTCGGGATTGCACAGGCGGGTGGCCGCTTGCTCACGGTGGGAGTTCTTGGCCTCGGTATCGTGGTGGCATTCTTATCCTCTGTGATTCCTTACTCTCTCGAGCTCTATGCGTTGCGACGTGTTTCGGCCCGAGCCTTTGGGATCCTGCTCAGCATGGACCCAGCGTTTGCGGCGTTGGCCGGTCTCTTGCTACTCGGTCAGCACCTATCGAGTAGCGAGGTTGTCGCACTGATCTTGGTGGTGGCAGCTAACGCCGGTAGTTCGCTCTTTAGCTCACAGACACCGTTGGTCTCCCCAGAGCCGTGAAACGGCTCTTCTTATCGGTCGCTCGTGGGCGAAGGCAATGAGTGTGCTCGGTGCGAGTCCAGATGGTGCTCGTCTTGAACCATGTCGTGTGGTGGGTCGAGTCGAAGTTAGCGTAGTATCGCAGGTACAGGCTCGGTATTCGGCGGGATCGGTCTTGATTGTGTTGATGACTCGTCGCGTCCTGACGAGTCATCGCATCTTGCGCCGGTAGAAGGAAAAGCTAGCCTAGATAATTCTTCCCGTCCCTGACGACAACTATCCTTTGACGCGCGAAAGCCCTCCTGGCCTGCAAGAATGCAAGTGTCAAAGCCAACATTCTTTGTAACTAGGAGAGCTCCGTGAAGGTGCACGCTACACGGTCTATCTGATCCATGTCTGTCGTTGCAAATGGAAAGAATCTCATCTTTCATGCTGGCACTTCGCTGTTCGCAGAACTGGCAGATCGGAGTGGTTTGACGAAGGGGATGTCAGAGGCGATGAGCCAGTGTGGGATCTCTTGGCATACTCACGACCCCGGGGTGGCGCTTGCCCATCTAGCCGTTGCAATCGCTGATGGAGCGGACTGTCTCTCCGACCTCTCAATACTTCAAGAACAGGGCGAGATGTTCGGGCCAGTCGCTTCGGTTTCAACGGCATGGCGAGCACTTGAAGCAACCAGCTCAGTAGAGCTTACAGAGATCTCCAAAGCATGTTCAGCAGCTCGCGCCAGAGTATGGGAAGTGCATTCCCTAGGGAACTCCCTGACGTTGGACTTCGATGCCACCTTGGTTACCTCCTACTCTGAGAAGCAAGATGGGGCCCACGTATAAGAGATGATTTGGGTTTCATCCCTTGGCGGTATGGTGCGACGATACCTCCGAACCCTTAGCCGCAGTACTACGCCCCGGCAATGCTGGATCCAACAACGCTGAGCATCACTGTCAGCTCCTCACCAGAACACTCAATGGTCTTCCCTCTGTGTATCAACTCGGACACCATGTTGGTGATAGACCCCAAGAGGCGGTCCATCCCATCTTGGTCCGAGCTGACTCCGCGGGTGCCAAGCACCTCTTTGTTCAGGGCATCAGAGATGTGAACTGCTCGTTCTTCATTGGACACCCAATCACCCAAGGAGTTCGAGCTGTCCTCCAAGGTATTGAAGAAGAAGCCTGGGTCCCTTTGGTTGAGAAAGACGGAACATCCCGTGACGGTGCGCACGTCTTTGAGATCACGGACCTCTTGGACCAATCCTAACCCGAGGGACCTCGGGTGATAGTCCGAAGAGAACGACCCCGTCCCGGTGCACAGCTCTCGATCTTCGATGAGGCGGAGGGGCTTCGCCGTACTGCCTTTATGTGTGACACTGCTGAGATGGCGATTGACGAATTGGAACTACGTCACTGGGGAACACGCTTCGGTGGAAGACCGGGTGAGAACGTGGAAGGACTGCGGGATGAGGAACCTTCCCTATGACTTCTTTGTTCGCAACGAGGCATGGATGACACTCACCATGCTGGCTCAATCACTCCTTGCCTGGACCCAGATGCTCGGCGTTGAAGGAGCGCTAGCGCAGGCAGAACCGAAGACCATCCGGTACCGCATCTTACATATTGGCGGCCAGATGGCAAGAAGAGGACGAAGCCTTATCCTCCGAATAGATACAACATGGCCGTGGTCGAACGAGCTCGTAACAGGGTTCACTCACCTCAGAGATGCGTTCCCCTAAGACCACGGGTCCCACCGCCCGACCCGAAAAGCCCTACGAGCACGGCGTGACAACTCATTGGATCAACAAGCTCTAACTCGTCATGCCCTTGGGGAGTCAGTATTGCGCCTTCATAGACGTCAGCCTTCCTGATTGAAAGTCAGTGCCATGACTTGAGGCTTGATGAAAAATCGAGGCTAGTGCGGCATCTCGTTGATATCGGAAACGCTTCCGATATCGTGCAGGGCCTCCCAGGCTAGCGAAAGCGTTCGGTGCCGTACCTGCTCCTCACGCTCTCGACTCCAGAGCGTGATACGCACTGAATATCCGCTGAGGGTGAGATCTACAAGCTCGAACTGGGGCGGTCGATCCAACTGGTCAAATCTCTTCTCAAGGGCTGCGAGGAGCCGCTTCGGATCGACCTCGGTCGAAACTTCGAAGCGCGTTCGGACTCGTCGATAGTTGGTCTTGCTCTTGTTGGCGATGGCACCTTGCACGATTATTCCGTTTGGGAAGACCATCGTGTCTCCCTCTTCGACGATCAACGAGGTGTACATCAGGCTGATATCGGTCACGCGGCCGGAGTAGATGGGCTTCAAAGGTTCGTGGGGATAGGACGGCATCAAAATTGGATACTGCCAGGTTACGAGGCTAATCTCGTCTCCGATTTGAAAAGGATGGAACATAACGAGCCAGATCCCACCGAGAATATTGGCGAACATGCTCTGTCCCGCTAGACCGACGATGACGGTGATGAAGGCCCCACCAAAGACGAAGCTCGACAGTCCGACTCCAAGAGCAGCTAGGACGGCGAGAATTAAGCCGAAGTACAAGATGAGACGTGCACTGAAGCCAACGATGGTTTGTTGTCGAGGAGAGAAGCTCGTTCGATTCCGTGTCTGAATCCGAGTTTTAACGATATTTGTCACGAGCAGTCCAGCGATGAGGATTAGAACGGCTCGGATTAGGTGGTAGAGAAAGCTATTGATGTGGAGTCCTTGGTAGTTGGCATCGAGGAGGGAGATAACGACGAAGTCAGCAAAGACGATCGAGATAATCGTGAGCCAGGACCTCAGGGCTTTTCGTTTGTTGTGATCGTTTGTCTCGGTCATCCGCTTCCTCTTGCCACTGCAAGGCGCAGCATCATCTCAACGGTGTGGCGTCCTACCACAGTAGTAGAGCTTTCAAAGGATTCCACGAGAGACCCCTGGTGTACGACGTAGAAGCGATCCGTAATCGTCGCTCCTTGATCTATGAAGTAGACCGCGAGTTCGGAGTATCCATTGGGACTTGTTGACTGGCAGCGCTCAACGTGAGGGCGATTGTGACACCCGGCCTGGTCGATGAGATGATTGGACTGTGCTGTGCTGGCCAGCGCGAGAGCGCGTCGGGCCAGGTGCCTCATGATACTGATCTCTTCGACAAGAGAACCTTCCGTCGATTGAACTTTTCGTGCTGAGGCTATCCGCTAACTACCGGTCGTAACGGTTACCGCTAACGTAGCGACGGAACCGCTCCCGCCGATGCTCGGAGCTTGTTCTATCTCGACGCTATAGGTAGTATCGGTCAGGCTCACGACGCTGACGGTAGGGGCATTGGTTGCGCTCGTAACGTGGAAGCCTCGACCTTGCAGTGTCCGTACGTAGCGCTGAGATGCGTTGCTGACAGACTCGCTCAACAGGAGAAACCACTTGGACGGACTCACGGCAACGGCACTTTTGAGGGTTCCAGGTGGAGTGGGAAGAGCTGGCGGGAAAGATGATGGGATGGTAGGTTGAGCTCCGCCGCTTGAAGCGCTCGAGGTCGAGGTCGAGGTCGATGCAGCAGCCGAGGAGGGTGGAAGGTGGATCGGGCCGACTCCGCCAACTGCAGTAACGGCCCACTGTTCACGTGAGCCCTTCAATCCGGCTGCGGTAGGAGCTGAATCGCTGACCACTCCCTGACTGATCGACAGCAAGGCTCCACTGCTTTTGTCGATGCAAGCGTGAACATCGAGGCCGAAGATCGATCGTGCAGCCAGTGGTGATCTCACCGTGACCTCTGTGCCTAAAACTCCAGCAACCTGACAAGAACCGCCTTCATTAATGCGTACCTGGGCGATATGGGTATCGTCAATCAAGGCGCCCGCCCACACGACCTCTCCAGCGAGATGCGTCGTTCCGTCTGGAGTTTTGAACTGGTCTGTGCTTCGGATCGTGCCAACGACCGAGTAGCCGTGTCCATTGACGTCGTAGATCGTCACAGCTGGTGATGTTGAAGTGACCGACCAGTCGGTGAGGCTATGGACTCGACCGATCTGCTTGAAGGTGTAACCCTGGTTGAGCGCCGTATAGACGTAGGAGTAGTTGGTCAAACTAGAGAGTCGGGTCAAGTTGAAGAGCGATGAGCCGGCAGTCTGCGATGTGGACCCGGAGTTCGATGATGAGCTGGCAGCGTTGGCTAACGCGTTAGTTGCCTGACTGCCCTGGCTCGATGATGCGCCACCGCAGCTAGCGAGGGTGATCGCACCGAGGATGAGGAGGGTCGGTCTGGTCGCGTTCCGCTCCCGGATCCTTCTCTCTACCCTTCGTTGCTCAGAGCTAGCCCTGCGTAGCAGTCTGTGTCCAGGCATGTCGCGACAATAGCACAGTTGTGATTCACGGTGATTCAAGCTGCTCAAAATCCGGTGATGGCCTTCGAGGAGCTTTTCCGAGGTGGGAATCTGTGTGCTAGTCGGGACCTCGACTCCCAGAACTCACTGATGGTGAATGAAAGCGAGCCAGAGTGGGTTATTTCTTGTCGTGCTCGTCGACTTCTCGGGGCCCTGAGCATACTTACGCTCTGCACGCGTTGACGAGCCGCTGAGGGATGAGGCCCTTCGGAGATGGTCGTGATCTCGACTGAGGTGCGACTCAGGGTCCGGCTGCATGGCAATCTCTTTAGGGAGGGTACCCCAGGACCTTTTTCGTTTCAGGTACCCTCGTGTGCTCATTGCGACGAGGTTCGATCGCTGGAGACGTGCAGTAGCCGTTCGATCAGGCTTATGACTGTATCTTTCGGTTGCAGTGAGAGCCCGACATCGATGCGACCCCAGCACCTTGGTAGCACACTTCTTTGGATCTCGGCTCCGATCTGGAGCGAGATCTTCCTCTCGCAAGCCCCTCGTGCCTTCGAGTTCTCATCCGATGGGGATCTCTGCGCCGATGGTCTTTTAGCGGTGTATCGCGAAGACAGGAACTTCCAGGAAGGGGCTCCCGTTTCGGCGAACGACGCGCCATCTCTTCTCGAGGACGGATGGGATCATTCGGCGAACTTGATGAGGGGGGAACTGGGACTCAGCTCAGTTTTACGTGGGGAAGAGGGGCCGTTACTGTGGGCAGAGAAGGCTTCAGGTCTGGGGTTCGCCGACTCGATCTGACCATGGCCTATGTCTCGGACTAGAACAGCAAGTAGCGTAAGCACTCGACGTCAGGTCGACTCGAGTGCAACAGTTGGTCTGAGTTCTTGTGCCTGGTTTGCGATTGACGTTCAGAGGTGCTCGATCGCAAAAGAGAGGGTCATGGCTCCCCGGAGGACTCTCGAACCATGAGTGTTGGAGTGAAGTTGATCTCGCGGTGGGCATGGCCTTTGGGGTCTTTGAGCTCATCGAGCAGGAGCCGTGCCGCCGCAGCTCCGAGTTCGTATTGGGGCTGATGAACCGAGGTCAAAGATGGCGATAGCATTGCAGAAAAAGTGATGTCGTCGTAGCCCACCAGTGAGTACTGTTTGGGGACTTGGATGCCGAGTGCTAGGTACTCTCGTAGGATTCCAATAGCTACGAGATCGTTTGCACATAAAACGGCGGTCGCGTCACACTGTCGTTCAATCATGGACCGGGCCGCTGATTGACCCGCTGCGATAGTAAGAGAGGGAACCGAGAGCTCAATGAGCTCCACGGTTGTCGATCGTGGTGTTGCACGAGCGAGCTCGACACTCCGAAGTACCCCTTCGCGACGGTCGTGGCACTGACGAATCGTCTCCGGTCCGTTGACGAAAGCGATTTTTTGGTGTCCGCACTCAAGGAGGTAGTTCGTTGCAAGCTCAGCGCCGCGTACGTCGTCGACGGTGACCGAGCAGAATTCACCATTTTCGGCTCGTCGATCCACGAGCACGACGGAGATTTGGGCTCGAATCAGCGCTTCGAGATGGGAGATCGAGCCTGTGGCCGGAGTGATGAGGAGTCCGTCAACACGATGCTCTTCTAAGAGGCGCAAGTAGGTGCTCTCGCGATCGAATGACTCGTCAGTCGAGCATGAGATGAGAACGTATCCTTCGGGCCGAAGTACGTCTTCGGCACCTCTGATCATCTCCATAAAGAACGGGTTCGAGGAGTCGAGTACCACTACACCGACGACCTTTGATCGAGCACCCCGAAGCTGTCGTGCGGCGGTATTGCGGACAAACCCGGTCTCTCGGATGGCTGCGAGCACTCGGTCTCGGGTCGCTTCTGAGACGACACTCGGTTCGTTCAAGACGTTTGAGACCGTTCCGAGGGCCACGCCGGCCCGCTCCGCGACGTCGCGAATGGTGACGCGACGTGCTGGCGAAGCAGGTGAGACCGATTGCGGCATGCTGTGTTTTGGGTCTTCGCTCACGGTCGACAGTGCTCCGCTCTGGTCGGGAAGGCTCGATAGCGCTACTCCCTCGGAATGGAACCGGAGAGTTGGGCTCACCTTCACGTTATCGTACCCTTTGGACCCGTGACAAGACTCACGACCGATGCGCCGTTCGAGCCAGAAGCGAGATGTGGTCGCCCTCAGGGTAACGGCGCGACCGCTCCTGAGAGGGACGTCCATCCGTGATGGACGCTTATGAACTGGATTTTTGACAAATGTGATTGACAGTGCTTGGGAAGTGTTCTATAGTAATAATTCACGAAATTGAAACGTTTCAATACGTCGCTCAAGAGGGGGGAAGCGATGGATGTGAGATCTTGTCTGTTCTCGGGACCGAGCGCAGCGAGGAATGAGTGCGAGCTGTCGGCAGGGTTCTTTTGGGTCGGGAATCGCGTTGGACGCTAAGCGGGATAACGGTGATTCGAGACCAGAAGCACTCGCACTTCAGCACGCCCGGAAGTACTTCGGCGCGGTGCATGCACTTGAGGATGCGACGATAACGCTTCGCAAGGGTGAGGCTCACGCCCTCGTCGGAGAGAATGGCGCTGGGAAGTCGACGCTAGTCAAGATTCTTGCGGGCGTGCACACTCTCGACTCAGGGGTACTGGAGATTCGTGGAAAGCACGTGCGACTCGGTTCGACCCGAGAGGCTATTGCTGCCGGCGTCGCAGTGATCTATCAAGAGCCGACGCTCTTTCCCGATCTCTCTATTGCTGAGAATGTTTTTATGGAACGACAACCGACTCGTCGCTTTGGACGGATCGACTACCAGACGATGTACCGCAGCGTCGAGGAGATTCTCTCGCAACTTGGGATCAAGCTTGATCCTCGGCGACTCTGTCTCGGTCTCTCCATCGCTGAGCAGCAAATTGTGGAGATTGCCAAGGCTCTTTCTCTTAAAGCTGAGATTGTGATCATGGATGAACCCACTGCTGCACTCTCCTCAGCAGAGGTTGATCGATTGGTCACAGTGATCGAGAGCTTGAAACGGTCGAATGTGGCGATCCTGTTTATCTCTCATCGACTTGAGGAGGTCTACCGAATCTGCGAACGAGTGACAGTGATGCGAGATGGTCGGTACGTGATGAGCGACGCGACGTCGAACGTGACTCAAGATCAGCTCGTACGTGCCATGGTGGGACGTGATCTCGAGATCCGCAGTACTGCGGTGGGCTCGGTGAACGGAGCGGAGATACTCAAGGTAGAACACCTCACCCAAGAAGGTGTCTTTACCGACGTATCGTTTTCGGTGCGAGCCGGAGAGGTCGTGGCTCTTGCTGGTCTCGTTGGGGCCGGGCGAACAGAGGTCGCAACGGCGATCTTTGGGATTCGACGCTACGACCACGGTGTGGTGAGAGTTGGCGGTAAACGATTGCGTCGTGGGGCACCCCTGGATGCGATGCGAAGCGGAATCGGTCTCGTGCCAGAAGATCGGCGACAACAAGGACTCGTCATGGAGATGTCGATCGCTCGAAACGTGGGGCTCGGCTCGATGAAGAAGTTAAGCCATCTCGGTCTGTTGAGCTCGGGACGAGAGAACTCGTCCGCCAAGGAGTGGGGTGCACGGCTCCAACTC
>JBMFXG010000015.1:0-22487 GCA_049964535.1 Acidimicrobiales bacterium
GGAGCTAACGCTGCGTGGGCTGTGCTTGCTTCGATTGCCTACAACTTGGTTCGCTGGGTTGGATCTCTTGGTCTCGAACTCAAAGGACCACTCGTTGTAAAGACCATCCGTCGAAAGTTCATCTCGCTGCCTGGGCGAATAACGAACTCAGCTAGGCGTCGACAACTCCACCTACCAACACACTGGCCCTGGGCCACACAATGGTGCGAATGCTTTCGTCGACTCGCCAAACTCCAGACCTAACCACGTTGACTTCGAGGCTCGCCCCAATAGTCCGGCGACCTCCAGTACGAATACATTGCACAGTTCATGAGTTGCTAGATCTTCACGTCTACTCAACAGTCGAACAACAAGACGGCCGCAGATGATCTACTCAACTTCGGCTTTTGGGCAATTTCGGGCAACCCTCGATCGACTTTACGTACTTACGGTGGATCGAAGCTTAGTCCATCGACCCTGGCGTCCCATTCCAACATCGAACGGCGGGTTACTGGGTTGAGATCGAACCATTCGTCATAGGCCAACAATATGGCGCAAAAGCTCGTCTCTCCGGGCCACTTCTCCCACCTCAGCAGCGACCGCTGCCACGACCGATCGATTAAAGACCGAAGGAACCACATAGCTTGGCGACAGTTCATCGTCTCCAACTGCATTGGCGATGGCATGCGCCGCTGCGAGTTTCATAGACTCTGAGATTGACATGGCACCGACATCGAGAGCACCTCGAAAAATGCCTGGGAAACAGAGCACGTTATTGATCTGATTGGGATAGTCTGAACGACCGGTCGCAATAACTGCCGCTATGCCCTCGATCTCTTCTGGCATGATCTCAGGAGTTGGATTCGCCAAGCCAAAGACAATTGGGTTCTTCGCCATAGCCTCTACATCAGAGCGCACAATGAGTCCAGGTCCACTAACACCAACAAACACATCGGATCCAGCGAGGGCTTCACCGACACTTCCCATCCTTTTCTCTGGATTCGTGTGCTCCGCCAACCATGCCTTGGCTCCAGAGAACTCCTCTCGACCGTCGAAGATCAACCCGCGACGATCGGCCACCATAATATTTGTGACGCCCGCATTGAACAGGATCTTTGCGATCGCCACACCTGCAGCACCGGCTCCAGCGATCACCACTGAGATATCGCTCATGCGCTTGTCCACCACTTTGAGCGAGTTGCCAAGAGCCGCTAATACGACAACCGCCGTACCATGCTGATCATCGTGAAAAACCGGAATGTCGAGAGAGGCCTTGAGTGCATCTTCTATCTCGAAGCAGTCTGGCGCAGCGAAATCTTCAAGATTGATTCCGCCGAAAACGGGTTCGAGTCTCTCCACGGTCTCGACCGTCTCTTGAACCGAAGCCGTTCGCAGACAGATTGGAAAGGCGTCGATGTCAGCGAACTCCTTAAAGAGCTGCGCCTTACCTTCCATAACCGGGATCGCGCCGTAAGGGCCTATGTTGCCAAGTCCCAAGACCGCCGAGCCGTTGGAGACTACGGCAACGCTGTTCGCTTTGATCGAGTATCGATGAGCCTGAACCGGTCGTTCAGCGATCTCAGTCGCAACTCTCGCAACCCCAGGGGTATAAGCCATTGATAGATCATCTCGCGAGAGGATCGGGTGCCGTCCACGTACCTCGATCTTTCCGCCCAGATGCAGTCGAAAAGTTCGGTCCATCACCGATCGTACGTGAACGCCGTCGACAGACTCTGCGGCGTTACGGATAGCTGCCGCGTGATTGGCGTCCGCGGCTAGGACCGTGACGTCTCGCACGATTACGTCTCCAGAGACCTCAATGATATCGAGACCAAGAATATTGCCACCGATTTCACCGATCGCAGTGGTCAAGCGCCCGAGTGTTCCAGGTCTATGACTAAGTTCAACTCGTACCACTACGGAGTACGAAACAGTAGGTGTGGCCATGTCGCCCAAGGATAGCCGTTATCAGTTGCTTTGTACACCCCAACAGGGGTAACGTAGAGCATGTGTACCAGGTATCGCAGAGCGCTTCAGCCCAAGGTTTGTTGCGTTCGTGGTGGTCTGCTGTACGAACGACGCGAGATATCGCTGCTGTGACTCCGCTACCGTAATAACAAGAGTCTGCCTCGACTAACGAGGTGTGAGCTAAAGGAGCATGATGGGGCTATTCAAAAAACAGGATACTGACACAAGCAGTTCCACTCAGACCGCATCTACCACAGGACAGGTCCAAGAAGTAGTTGAGCCCTCAGTGACGCCAGATCTCGTCCACTCGTCTAGTGGTTTGACGGATGAAATGGCCGTGACGATCTACCGTGAGATGCTCCTTTCGCGCATCTTAGACCAGAAGACCTACCAGCTCAACCGCTCAGGCCGAGCTCCCTTCATGATCTCTTGCCAAGGCCATGAGGCTGCGCAGGTGGGGGCTGCCCACGCCCTGTCGAAAGAGACCGACTTCATACTTCCCTACTATCGAGATCTCGCTCTGATGGTAGCGCTCGGCATGACACCATACGAGGTCCTTCTCGGGATCTTTGCACGAGCTGAAGATCCATCCTCAGGTGGACGTCAAATGCCGAGCCATTGGGGTTACAAAGCTCACAACATCATCACCGGGTCTTCCCCCATTGCGACCCACTTACCACACGCAGTCGGCATCGCCCTTGAGCTCAAAAATCAAGGCAAGGATGGCGTGGTCTTCTGTAGCTTCGGTGACGGAGCTACCTCAAAAGGTGACTTCCACGAAGCTATGAACTTTGCGGGTATTCATGGTCTGCCAATAATTTTCTACTGCGAGAACAACGGTTACGCCATCTCCGTACCCCTGTCGAAGGAATCGGCCGTCCAAGATCTATCGGTACGCGGGGCATCGTATAACATTCCGGCGGAGAGTATTGACGGTACCGATGTCCTCGCCGTCCACGATGCGGTCTCTCGATCCTGGGCCCGTGCATCGGCGAAGGAGGGCCCAACGTTACTTGTCGCTAACTGCCATCGCTTCTTAGGACACACCTCAGACGACGACGACAAGACCTACCGTGACCCAAGCGAGCTCGAAGAGGCACGCAAGCACGACCCACTCGACCTTTTTGCGGCATACCTCAAGGAGCGATCCCTTATCACCGACGAGAACGTCGAGCTCTGGTCCAAAGAGTACAAAGAGCTCGTCGATGCTGAGGCAGCCAGAGCCGAGGCCTCGCCAGAGCCCGACCCATCGACTGTGGGTCTCCACGTCTTCAAATCCTTCGCTCAGCCGAAGGAGGGCGTGATTGGGCGAACCCGACCCGATGGTCAAGAGCTCAGAGTCGGAAACTACGTAGAGGCCATTCGCACCACGCTGGCCCATCAGCTCGAGAGCGACAAACGCGTGGTGATTTTGGGTGAAGACGTGGGCCAGCGCGGTGGAGTCTTCCGAGTAACCGCAGACCTTGCCCAAAAATATGGCGAGGACCGCGTCATCGATACCCCACTCGCAGAGTCTTCCCTCATCGGCATCGGAATCGGTCTCGCCCTAGCGGATGCTCGACCGATCGTCGAGATCCAATTCGCAGACTTTATCCATTCAGGCTTCGACCAGATTCTGAGCGAGGCAGCGCGCATTCACTATCGATCGAATGGTACGTTCGAGGTCCCCATGGTCATTCGGACCCCTTACGGCGGTGGCGTCCACGGTGCTCTCTACCACTCTCAGAGTATTGAGGCGTTCTACGCCCATATCCCAGGACTCAAGGTCGTAGCACCTTCCACGCCTGCCGATGCCGTTGGACTTCTCAATACTGCAATGGAGGACCCAAATCCGGTCCTCTACCTCGAACACAAGAAGGCCTATCGGGCCGTCAAGGGTATCATTCCGGATCAAGACCACCGAGTCCCGATCGGCAAAGGCGCCATCGTTCGACCCGGTAAGGATCTCTCGATCATTACCTACGGTTTCCAACGACACCTAGCGCAGCGAGCAGCCGAGGAGTTGGCCTCCGTCGCAGATATCGAGGTCATTGATCTCAGGACGATATCGCCACTCGATAAGGAGCTAATCGTCGATTCAGCTATCCGCTGTTCAAAGGTGCTTGTACTTCATGAGGACAATATCTCCTTCGGCGTTGGAGCCGAGGTCTCTGCCCTCATCGCTCAACACGCGTTCTGGGCGCTCGATGCTCCGGTCATGAGGCTCGCCATGCCCGATATCCCCGCCATGGGCTTCGCAAAGACACTGGAGGAAGCGCTCACTATCTCAACGCCGGATATCGTGGCTGCGTGCCAGCGGCTTCTTACCATCTGAGCCTGACCACGTCGTTGCGAGCTCCGAGAATCGGCTCCTTCCCAAGCCCAACGACCTACTGCGCCCTAGTACCGTAGCACTAGGGCTCAAGTCCTCCTTCGTAACTAAGACCAAGCTCTGGCGCGCTCAGAAGCGCCCGATAGGGAATGCCTAGGTCACCAAGTAGGCGTCCGGCACTACCCCCACGATCAACAACGCTCAAGGCGCCGACGACCTCTGCACCTACAGCCCGCACGGCCTCGACCGCTGCAAGCATAGATGTGCCTCGTGTCGATGCGTCCTCGACCACGACGACCCGATCGGATATGTCAAGCACGCCGGCCACCCAACCCCCTGACCCGTGGTCCTTTGGCTCTTTTCGAATGGCGAACGATCGCAGCGCCCGACCCCTTGAGGCAGCTATCGCAGCTACACCGAAGGCGATCGGATCAGCACCCATGGTCTGACCGCCGAGCGCCGTCACCTCGTGACCGAGATAGCGAAGCATGAGTTCAGCGACGAGAACGATACCCTCGGGTCGACACACGCTCGCCTTAACATCGACGAACCACGTCGAGCGCTTACCTGATTTCAAAACGAAGTCACCGCGCAAGATCGCATGGTCGAGCAGCTGTTGGCGCAAGAGTGCTCGAAGCTCATCGTCACTGCGCGCTGAGATATTGTCAATCATTCACTATCACCGTTCAAAAACCGCGCCCTTAGGTCGTCCCGAGTTGCTGCATCAACCCTTCCGATCGTTACCGCCTCGAGCCCAACACTGCTCAGAGCGTCAAGGACCTCTCGATCTGCACTCTGGTCGACGACCAGCACCATGCCGATACCCATATTGAACGTCTTGAACATCTCTGACGACGAGATCGCGCCACCATCTTCGACGAGACTAAACACGCTTGGCACCTCCCAGCTCTCGCGATCGACCGTCGCACAGAGCCCAGAAGGAATAACTCGTTGGAGATTGGCTAAGAGCCCCCCGCCCGTGATGTGCGCCGCCGCATGGATCGTCCGCCTCACCTCGCCGCTGAGGAGCTGCAACTTTGGGGAGTACAGTACCGAGGGAGCACAGAGCCGTTGCAACAGAGAACGCTCGTCAAGAGAGAGCGGCTCAGCTCCATAAATAACGTCGTGGAAGATGGCCCGAACCAGCGAGAAGCCGTTGGAACGAAGATTCGGCGATAGTAGGCCGATGAGCACATCTCCGGCCTCAACCCGCTCCGATCCCCACATCAGCTCTCGCTCGACCACCCCAACAACGAACCCAGCAATATCGAGATCGTCTTCCTCCATGACCCCGGGATGCTCCGCCGTCTCACCTCCAATAAGGGCAACTTTTGCCTCTAAGCATGCGTCTGCGATCCCACCAACCACCTCCTCGACCCGGGGAGGGTGCAGTCGCCCAATCGCAAGATAGTCCAAGAAAAACAGGGGCTTTGCCCCGACGCAAGCGAGATCGTCAACACACATCGCCACGAGATCCCAACCGAGCGTCGAGAGATCGCCGAGTCTTCTCGCTAGCTGTGTTTTGGTTCCAACACCATCGGTCGTGGAGACGAGAACCGGGTCGGACAGACCGGCAGTGTCAAGCCGAAAGAGTGACCCAAACCCTCCAAGGCCCTCCATGACCTCATCTGTGAACGTCTTGGAGACTAGGGAACTAATTCGACGCACCGACTCGTCACCGGCAGCGACATCTACACCAGCTTCACGATAGGTCGTCACGAGAGGGAGTCCTCGATCACCGTAGGGTAGCTACCCGTCAAACAAGCGTCACAGAACCCATGGTCTCGACCGATCGCAAGCCGTAAGTCCTCGAGTGAAAGGTAAGCCAATGAATCGGCCCCGAGAAAAGTCTCAATCTCTTCGAGGCCCGCTGTTGCAGCGAGGAGACCATCTCGGAGAGGGGTATCGATCCCATAGAAGCAGGGCCATCGATAGGGTGGGGACGAGATCCGAATATGCACCTCTTTCGCTCCCGCCTCGCGTAAGAGCTTCACCATCGCTCGAGTCGTCGTGCCTCGAACAATAGAATCATCGACCACCACGAGGCGCTTCCCTGCAATGTTTTCAGAGAGCGCATTCAGCTTCCGCCGTACGGCCGAGACTCTCGAGGATGGATCCGGTGCGATGAAGGTTCGACCGATGTAACGATTTTTCACGAGCCCTTGGCCATACGGTATGCCAGAGGCAAGCGCATATCCTTCGGCCGCAGGTATGCCAGAGTCTGGAACTCCCATGACAAGATCGGCGGCAACTGGGCGGGTCTGGGCTAATCTCTCACCCATTGCACGGCGTGCTCCATGGACCTCTCTACCCAAGAGCTTGGAGTCCGGCCGAGCAAAGTACACAAACTCAAAGATGCAGAGCTTGGGGTCTGGAAGATCTGAACCGAAGGGATGCAGGCTTTGAATCCCAGACCGATCGATGACGACCATCTCACCTGGTTCTACCTCTCTGATAAAGTCCGCCCCAATCACATCGAGAGCAGGCGACTCCGATGCAATGACCCAACCCTCTTCGAGAGAGCCAAGACACAGTGGCCGAAAACCATGTGGATCTCGAACTCCAATAACTCGCTCAGCGTCCATGATGACGAGCGAAAACGCTCCTTCGAGGCGGGGCAGAACGAACTTCAGCGCTCCGACGAGTGGTCCAAGCTCGTCATCGGTGGCCGACGAGTCAACTTCTCCGCTAGAGTCCACCTTCTGTGGCGGAAAGTGCAGTGAGAGCAGCTCTGCCATGACGTCGGTGTCCGAAGAGACCATACCGGGAAGCATCCCGATCTCCTGAGCGAGAGCAGCAGTATTCGTGAGGTTACCGTTGTGTCCTAAGGCAAAGCCATACTCACCGATCGACCGATAGCTCGGCTGAGCATTACGCCAGTTCGACGCTCCCGTGGTTGAGTAGCGAGTATGGCCGATCGCAAGATCACCAGGGAGGGATGCAAGTGTACGGTCATCAAAGACGTGGCTCACGAGTCCCATATTCTTCACGACCGTTATCGAACTCCGATCGGACACGGCCATCCCGGCCGACTCTTGACCACGATGTTGTAGGGCATACAGCCCGTCAAAGGTTAGGTTCGCTACTCTTCGACCAGGAGCGTAGACCGCAAAAACGCCGCAGGCTTCTTCTGGGTGGTCGGCCCGATCATCGAGTACTTGCTCGCTCAATTAGGCTCCTTGTGCACAGTGCTATCTCACGTTCAGATACTGCGATAGCTCCAAACGTCAGTAACGTTAACGCTACCATCTACACCTATCACTACCTTGCGAAGGAGCAAGACACGGCGCAAGAGTCGTGAACTCATGGTCTCTCTCTATCTCGTCCGTCTAGCTCGTTGTTGCCGCCTCAAGCAACCCTCCAAGCTCTCTCTCTGAAGGATCACTCGTGACACCCACCGACCTCGTCGATCTCCATCTTCATTCGAGCTGCTCAGATGGCTCCGATACCCCAGCAGAGCTGATCCGCACTGCCTTCGACCACGGATGTCGCTCTATTGCCCTGACCGACCACGACACCCTGAGTGGTCTCGGACAGGCCAGCGAGCAGGCTCGAGCGCTCAACATGCAACTCATTAGCGGTGTGGAGATCTCTATTCCATTCCAACAGCGGACCATGCACCTTTTGGTCTACCTCAACGACGGCGCGCATGAGGCCCTTGAAGAGCACCTCAGGGTACTTCAAACCGGTCGTCGAGAACGAAATAGAGCAATCGCCAAAGCTATGGCTAACGACGGCATTCCAATCACCTACGAGCAGGTCGTCGCGCAAGCAGGATCAGAGGAAGGTCTCGGTCGGCCACACTTTGCAGCGACCCTCGTCCACTTGGGCATAGCAGATTCGATCGATGACGCATTCGACCGCTTTCTCGCAACCGGTAGACCGTACGATCTTGTGCGAAAGAGTCTGACTATCGATGAGGCTCTCGAGCTCGTACGTGCCTCTCACGCCATCTCAGTGGTTGCTCATCCAATGACACTTGGGTATACGACGACCACCTTGGGATCGATCGCCGCCGAGCTACGCGAGCGAGGGGTAGACGGTCTTGAAGTCTACTACAGTCGATATCGTCCCGAGATTCGTCTTGAGTTAGAAGCAATCGCACGTGCATCGGGACTCCTTGCAACCGGGGGATCTGACTATCACGGCACGTATAAGATCGGCCTCAAACCCGGAGTGGGAGAGGGAGATCTACGCGTACCGCTACGGTGTTTCACCGATCTCAGCGACGAACTCAGTCGTCGCTAGCCTCACAGCCTCCAACCACAACCCTCGTTCCTGACTCCAGCTATCCCGGAGTCACCGGTTCACCGGCTACGGAGAGGCTTCCGAGTCCATCGAAGACGACCAACGGCTGATCGACGCATCGGCCGATCTCCATCAACGTCAGATCGAAGGACTGAGCAATCGACCTCAGCATTGGGCCGTCCCCACCTATGACCACCACGCCGGTCGGCGCCTCACCAAAGAGTTTCTCGAGAGTTGAAAACTCAGAGAAGATCTCGACTCCCACGCCATAGCGTCGAACGACCGAAGCGGCTAGGGCCGCTACTCCACCTCTTCCGATCGTGCGCACCAAGCCGATCTCTACATCCTCACTGGAGCGTACATAGTGTGCGGTAGCGGCTATCAGTCGCTTCTGATGGTCAAGATCGATCTCGAACAAGTTACCCCTTGCCTTCGGATCGGCGAAACGAGCGAGAGCAGAACCGGAGAGTGAACTCGGTAAAGTGCCGAGATAAAAGATGGGGTCGTGAGCTTGTGCGAGATATTGTCGAAGCATCGTTGGAAGCTTTCGGAAGCCCAACGTCGTCACGGTCGGAGTTGGCTCAATATCGATCCCACTCTCTTCGTTGTAGAGCGAGACGTTACCCCCAACCACTGCCAGACCGAGCACGTCACAGGCGTGGGCCAGACCGTCGATTCCTTGCGAGAGCTGCCACATTACCTCCGGGTGCGTTGGATTACCGTAGTTGAGGCAGTCGACAATGCAGACAGGATCAGCTCCAACTGAAGCAACATTGAGTGCCGACTCCGCAACGGTTGCTATCGCACCCAGGTACGGATCGACCGTACACCATCGCGGATTTCCATCGACAGACACCCCAAGTGCCGACGATGAGCTACCCACACCGGGTGCTGCTACTCGCAAGAGCGCCGCATCGGCTCCAGGGCCGACGAGGGTGTTGAGGAAGAGTTGGTGATCGTATTGGCGATAGATCCACTCCGGATCAAAATACGTCTCAGTGAGAAAGGCCTGAATCGTCGACCAGTCTCCTCCGAGACGAGGCTCGCGACTCCGCATCTCCCCAAGGTCAGCAGGAGGGGCGATGGGTCGATCGTAGAGAGGAGCATCATCTGCAAGCGACCGAGCTGGTACTTCAGCAAGGAGTTCGCCGCCTCTCGTCGAGTAGATCCGCAGAACCCCCACCTCGGCATAGCCAAAGGCCTCCTCCGGCGAGACGACCTCACCGATGACCGTCGCCTCGATCTCGTAACGATCTGCAAGCTGTAAGAGCTCCTCGAGCTTCGAAGGCTCAGCGATGGCGAGCATACGTTCTTGAGACTCAGAGGTCATAATCTCAAGCGGTTCCATCTGAGGCTCCCTTGTTGGAACTGTATCGACGTAGATGACCATGCCCGTACCGCCCTTGGAGGCCGTCTCTGACGTCGCACAAGTAAGTCCCGCTCCCCCAAGGTCTTGGATACCCACAATAAGCTGGCGATCGAGCATCGAGAGGCACGCCTCGATCAGCTTCTTCTCCTCAAAGGGATCCCCTACTTGGACCGAAGGGCGCTTAGCGTCATCTTCAACTTGGCCAAGACCTGCCGAGGCTAAGACCGAAACCCCTCCAATGCCGTCTCTGCCGGTCTTGGACCCTAACAGCACCACGAGATTACCGACCCCAGTCGCCTGTGCACGTATCAACCGATCGATCGGCGCGATACCGATTGCCGCCACGTTGACGAGAGGGTTCCCGCTAAAACACGGTGCGAACGATATCTCCCCACCAACTGTCGGTACACCGACCGCATTTCCGTACCCCGAGATCCCCGAAACAACTCCTCGAAAGATCCACGAGCTTCTCGGTTCATTCTGCGGACCCATCCACAGTGAGTCGAGCAGCGCTATGGGCCGGGCCCCCACTGTAAAGATATCTCGCAGGATGCCACCTACTCCGGTCGCTGCCCCCTGGTAGGGCTCGATAGCGGAGGGATGATTGTGGCTCTCCATCCGGATGGCAACGGCAAAACCATCTCCAGCGTCAACGACCCCGGCGTTCTCTCCCGGACCCATAATCACCGTCGGACCTGACGTGGGAAGGCGACGAAGATGTCGCCTCGACGACTTATACGAGCAGTGCTCCGACCACATCACTGAGTACATCGCCAGTTCAAGGTGGTTCGGCTCGCGCCCCAAGAGAGCACAGATCGCATCATACTCATCGTCAGTGAGGCCAAGCGAACGGTAGAGATCAGGGTCCATACCTCCAACCTAAACGTCTCTACCTGCCCATCACTCGACAGAGTCGAAGGCACTTGGGTGATCCTGCCCATCGGAGCTTTTTTGTCACCCTGAAAGAGTCCGAACCCTCTCCCCAACACCAACACCAACACCAACAGGGAAGACTGCAGAGTCAACCTCTTATCGTTGGCGATCACCCTTGCCCGCCAGATTGGTTGGTCTTCCGAGCAACCTCCTCGACTTGCGCCCACAGCGAGATCTCGGTGATCATCTAACGACTCGTCAAGGCCAACCGAGAGTGCGATCTCGGCACGATCGAGCTGACCGATCTCCTATCACGCTCAACTCGGCACCATCACAAACCCGCCTTCGCCGATCTCACGTTGAGGCGGCACCAAGTCATGCAACCCTAGCTCTGATCAGGTCCCGCAAGACCCGCCAGATCCCTGCAAGCCTCACCCCGAGGTACATCCACAAAGGGCCCGTCTTGGCTACTCATTACGTTGAAACGACAGATAGAAGTCACCTTCAGAACTCTTAATGAATGTCCATAGCGTTTTCAAGAGGCTTCTTTGTAGGTAAGTTCGGTAATGAAGCGCCGCTCACTGCTCGCAAATGTTGATGCGTCACGAGATAGCACACATGTATTGCTACTTATGACTACGATACAAAACATGGAATCAAAAGAACCAAAAACTCCAAAGAAAAGAAATGCTGAACAGAAGTTAGCAATGTCCCGAGGTCGAGAACAGAGCGCTATTGTAAAAAACTATTTAGAGTACCTTGCAGCTAACAAACCAAAACGTGGCCGAAAAAGAACTGCATCTTCCATTCAACTTCGTCTCGCAAAGATCGAATCTGGGCTCGCCGACGCAACGCCACTCTCGCGCTTGCACCTTGTTCAGGAGAAGATTGACCTTGCGACGGAGCTAGAACAGCTCACTTCGGCGCAGTCGATAGAGTCCATTGAATCGGAGTTCATTAAGGTCGCCGCCGAGTACGGAGAGCGCAAGCGAATCAGTTATCAAGCTTGGAAGGAAGCGGGAATCTCACCAGAGATCTTACGAAAAGCCGGAATCCAGCCAAGTCGATAAAACTCGGCCAGACGCCTGAAGTTTGAGCGATTCTTCGAGATTACCTCACAGAGAACCGCTCAAAAGAGGTCAACGAAGTGTAGTGAGCAGCGAAGTGAATAGGGAGATCCCATCGGTTTTCCCGGTAATTGTGTTCGCTGCTCGCTCTGGATGTGGCATCAAACCAACCACGTTTCGCTGAGCAGAGCAGATCCCAGCGATCGAGTCCATCGATCCATTCGGATTGCTCCTATAGCGGAGAATGATTCTCTCATGCTCTTGCAAGCCCTCAAGTGTCGCTGCGTCGCAGGTATAGTTCCCTTCGAAGTGGTTAATTGGTAGACTCACCGTTGTGCCGAGTGTGAGACCGAGTGTGAGGGGCGAATCCACGGACGCAACCTCAAGAACCGCCTCCTCGCAGAGAAAAGACAGGTTCGCATTCTTTTGCAACGCTCCCGGGAGTAGGCCTGTCTCCGTGAGAACTTGAAAACCATTACAGATTCCGACGACCGGTAGACCACGATCTGCACGTGAGACGAGCTCCGACATGACCGGCGAGAAGCGGGCGATAGCACCCGGACGAAGGTAATCTCCATGAGCAAAGCCACCCGGAAGAATCACGGCATCGAGCTCCGACAGGTCACTCTCCGTATGCCAGATGAACGACACCTGCGCGCCAAGTCCAGTGAGGACCTCTGCAACGTCGCCCTCACAGTTTGAACCCGGGAAGACAACGATTCCAACTACCGGGGCCTTCATCTAGGCGACCACACGCACGCGAGAGACCTCGAAATCCTGAAGTACCGGGTTTGCCAAAAGCCGACCCGCTAGCGATAGAACTTGATCACGAGCATCATCGCTAGACACGGCCTCAAGGCGAACCTTGAAGGATCGGCCGGCCGCTAGGGAAGAGACCCGTAGCAACCCCAGAGCCTCTGCGGCGTGTTGAATCGTCGACCCTTCCGGATCGGCGATGCCCTCCCGAAGAAAGACATCGACCTGTACCTCATAGAGCACCGAATTCAGCGCATCTTCCATAGCTCAATCACTCTCCCGACGACCACTATAGGTCGTATCCAGTCCCGGCCAGGAATTGAAATCACGGAGGGTTAGTCGTTCGTAGATCGACCGATAGCTCTCCATGATTCTCCGAGTCAGCTCATCGGGCAGGTGTGGTGGCGCACTCATTCGGTCCCATCGCTGCGTATCGAGCCAATCGCGTAAGACTTGTTTATCAAGCTGCGTCGGCTCTCTACCCACAACGTAGCTCGCTAGGTCCCAATACCTCGAGGAGTCGGGAGTCAGCACCTCATCACACAACGCTATCTCTTGGTCGATGAAGCCAAACTCGAACTTCGTATCAGCGAGGATCAAGCCACGGTCGCGTGCATGCTGCGCAGCAAGACGGTAGAGCTCAAAGGATCGATCGCGTAGCACCATCGTCACCTCTCGACCCACGAGGTCAATGCATTCAGCAAGCGTCAGAGGCTGATCATGTCCTACAGCTGCCTTCGTGCTCGGCGTAAAGAGGATCTCGGGCAGCTCCGACCCAAGCGTAAGTCCAGAACGAACCTCCTGTCCTCCTACGGTGCCCGACTGCACGTACTCGCGCCACCCGCTACCGGCAAGGTAACCTCGTACGACGCACTCCACCGGAATCATCTCTGCACGACGCACGAGAGTGCTACGACCCACCAGCGCTGGAGGGATCGCTACATCTGGCTGCCCCTCTACCTCATGGGTCGGCGTGACGCCACGTAGTAGATCGAACCAGTATGCACTGAGCGCCGTCAGGATCCGCCCCTTTGATGGGACCCCTTCGGCCATGACCACGTCGTACGCCGAGATTCGATCGGTTGCGATCAACAGGAGAAGGTCTGGAAAGTCCTCGAGAGCGTAACTGTCGCGCACCTTTCCGCTGCTTAGAAGTTTCATTGGATCTCACCAGTGGATACGGTATGGGAGAGAGCACGTTCTGCTTCGACAAGGATATGTTCAACGTGTGAGAGCGCTCGCTCTGGTTGCATGGCGTCTTCGATCTCGCCAGCCGAGAGCGAGACCTCGGGATCGAGAGAGAGAACCTCGCGAAAAGACCGCTTCTCTTCCCAGGATCTCATTGCGCATCGCTGCACGATGCGATAGGCGTGATCTCGAGACATGCCGCTTTCGACCAGTCGTAGGAGGATCGGCTGAGAGTAGACAAGCCCGAAAGATGAGAGCAGATTCTCCGCCATGCGCTCTTCGTTGACTCGTAGGCCGGTCACCAACCCTTGAAAGCGTCGCACCATGTAGTGCGCAAGCTGAAAAGCGTCGGGAACCATGACTCGCTCAACCGAGGAGTGGGAGATATCGCGCTCATGCCAGAGCGCTACATCCTCGAGGGCGGCGTGTAAGTATCCTCGCATCAACCGAGCCATACCGCTTAGCCTCTCAGAGAGGACCGGGTTACGCTTGTGCGGCATCGCCGATGACCCTTTTTGACCCTCCTTGAAAGGCTCTTGAACCTCTCGTACCTCGGTCCTCTGCAGGTGTCGAATCTCAGTCGCAAAGGTCTCAATCGAACAAGCTAAGGAAGTGAGAGCGTAGATCACCTCACCGTGACGATCGCGAGCGATCACCTGTGTTGAAGGCGCTGGAGTCAACCCGAGCCGGCCGAGCGCAAGAAGCTCGACCTCTGGATCGATGTTAGAGTACGTCCCAACCGCCCCGGAGAGCTTTCCGACCGAGATCGTATCTCGCGCACGCTCCAGTCGCTCCAGATCTCGCCCGACCTGCAGCGACCAGAGGGCCAGCTTGACCCCAAAGGTCGTGGGCTCTGCGTGGATTCCATGAGTCCGCCCAACCATGACAGTCGAAGCGTGATCTCGCGCAAGACTGACCAAAGAACGCTGTAGCTTCCGAGCCTCATCGATAACGAGTTCGAGCCCATCGCGAATCATCATCGACAGAGCCGTATCAACGACGTCAGATGAGGTTAGGCCGAAGTGTATCCACGCTCCCTCTGGAAGCCCGACCCGGGCCTGTGCAACGTCAACGAAGGCAGCAACATCGTGATCCGTGACCTCTTCTCGGAGGAGAACCTCGGTTACGAACCCTTCATCAACAACCGGTAGTCGCCGGCGTACCTCAGCGGCGTCCTCGGAGGGGAGAACACCAAAGTGACCGTATGCCTCGACCACAACCGTTTCGACCTCGAGCCACAGCTCCATGCGATGTACATCCGAGAACAGTGCTGTCATCTCTGGCGTACAGTACCGAGGTATCACGCGTTCACCTTTCTACTTCTACTCCCTTTCGCCGCCCTCATCGTCACACCCCAGCATCCGTTGAGGTGGAGAGAGCTCGCAAGCCGATATCTCGCCGATAGTGTGCTCCATTGAAGTGGATCTCATTGACGGCACGATAGGCACGTTCACGTGCGTCGAGCAGAGTATCTCCTCGGGCAGAGACCGTCAGAACCCTGCCACCAGCGCTCACAAGCTCCCCCGAGCCTTCCGCAAGAGCGGTTCCGGAGTGAAAGACCGTCACACCGTCGATCGCTTCGGCCGCCTCCAGGCCGGTGATCCTCTCTGCAGGAGCAACGCTTCCAGGGTAACCACGTGAGGTCAGCGCCACCACTAAACACGCTCCTGCTCGCATCTCTGGCCCAGCATCAAGTCGTCCCATCGCTGCTCCAAGCAAGATCTCGCCGAGTCCTGATGAGATCATCGGTAGAACCGCCTGAGCCTCCGGATCACCGAAGCGAATGTTGAACTCCACGACCTTGGGACCTTTCGGAGTGAGCATCATTCCGGCATAGAGCACGCCTCGGTACTCTATCCCACGACGGCGCAACGCCAAGAGAAGCGGCCTCACACTATCGGTCATGATCTCTTCAACGACGTCACTGGGTGCCCATGGCACCGGAGTGTGTGCACCCATACCCCCGGTGTTGGGACCAGCGTCTCCATCGTAGGCTCGCTTGTAGTCGGTGGCCACTGGCAGTGCAACGGCACTATAGCCATCGGTGACCGCTAAGAGCGAGATCTCCGGCCCAGCCATCGCCTCTTCGATGACGACGGTCCTCCCGGCACTGCCAAAGCTCACTCCTCCGAGTTTTGCCCTCAAGTCCGCAAGGGCCTCTTCGCGTGAGGACGTGACCAAGACTCCCTTGCCAGCAGCTAATCCATCGGTCTTAATCACGTACGGTCCGTCATGACTTTCGACATATCGAACTCCCTCGGCGAGGTCATCGATGACCGTATAGTCCGCAGTCGGGACTCGGGCGCTACGAAGGAGATCCTTCATAAAGGCTTTGGAGCCCTCGATGCGGGCCCCCTCCTTTGAGGGTCCAAAGACGGCTTTCCCCTGAGCTCTCAACGCGTCCCCGAGCCCCTCGACCAACGGCGCCTCTGGTCCAATGACAAAGAGGTCGGCATCGATCTCAAGAGCCGAGCGAGAGAGAATCTCCCCACACTGTGCAATCCCCGGATTTCCCGGAGTGACCACTACCTCGTGCTCTTTGGAGAGTGCCCACGCTAGTGCGTGCTCCCTACCTCCGCCGCCGATCACGACGATTCTCACGTCATAGCCTCACATACTGATCGCGCTCTGGACCTGTTCCGACAAGACGTATGGGAACTCCAGCCCTCTCTTCTAAGAACTCCAGATAGGCCCGAGCGTTTCCTGGAAGGTCAGCAGCCTTGGTGACGTTCGAGATATCCTGCTCCCAACCGGGAAAGGTCTGGTAGACCGGACGGGCTTTGAAGAAATCAGATTGGTGATACGGCAGTCGCTCGATACGCTCTCCATCGATCTCATAGCTCGTTGCTACGCAGATCTCCTTCGCGTGATCCAAAATATCGAGCTTGGTCAGCGCTAACTCTGAAACGGAGTTGATGTCAACAGCGTGTCGAAGCAGAACGAGGTCGAACCATCCCGTTCTCCGCTTCCTTCCAGTATTCGTCCCGAACTCGTGTCCGCGTTCAACCAGCTCATCTGCGAGCTCACCGAAGAGTTCGGTAGGAAATGGTCCGGCTCCAACCCGAGTGAGATAAGCCTTGGCTATTCCAAGCACCGAATCGATCTGGCGTGGCCCGAGCCCCGATCCCGTCGCTGCACCACCCGCAGTAGGATTCGACGAGGTTACATACGGATAGGTGCCGTGATCGAGATCGAGAAAGGTCGCTTGCGCTCCTTCGAGCAGGATCCGCTCCTGCCGGGCGTACGCATCTTGCACAATGCCAACTGTGTCCGCTATCAGCGGTGCCAACCGCGGTGCATACACCTCGAGGTAATCGTGGAGAATCTCCTCCTCGTCGAGGGGTAGACGGTTGTACACTTTTGCGAGTATCTGGTTCTTCTCTTTGAGCACGGCCTCGAGCTTGACTCGAAAGATCTTGGGGTCAAGAAGATCCTGAACTCGAATTCCGATGCGCGAAGCCTTGTCCGCATAGGCAGGTCCAATTCCACGCTTGGTCGTTCCGAGACGATTTCTTCCGAGAAAGCGCTCAGTTAGCCGATCAAGCTCCTGATGATAGGGCATGATCAAGTGAGCAGAGCCTGAGAGTTTGACTCTGCTGACATCTATCCCACGAGCGCTCAGGACATCGAGTTCGTCAAGAAGAACCTTTGGGTCGACTACGACACCGTTACCGATGATCGGCGTGACCTGACCGTTGAGCACTCCAGTCGGAACGAGTTGAAGCGCAAAGCGCTCTTCACCGATGACGATCGTGTGACCTGCATTGTGGCCGCCCTGATAGCGAACCACATAGTCCATTTCGGCCGCTAGGAGGTCGGTGAACTTCCCTTTGCCCTCATCGCCCCACTGCATGCCCACCACAACGGTCGATGGCACAACGCCTCCAAGCCCAGACTAAAACACCTTCTTCGAGCGCAAACCAAACCCTAACTTACTAACGCCAGTCGATCAGCACTCGTTGGATCGACCGCCACAGTGATTTGGCCCCCTTCAGCGTAGCGACCCTCGAGGAGTGCAGAGGCAATAAGGTCACCAACTTCACGCTGAATTACACGGCGCAATGGGCGAGCACCGAAGGTCGGATCGTACCCCTTCCTCGCTAACCAGTCCTTTGCGGCCTGATCCACCTTCAGCGTTATGTGCCGGTCGGCGAGGCGACGCTCAAGGGCACGAAGTGAGATATCAACGATCCCCCGCAGGTCCTCCGCTTGGAGCTCATGAAAGCGAATGATCTCATCGATCCGATTAACAAACTCCGGTGGGAAGAATGCGATCGGTTCCACGGCGAGATTCGAGGTCATGATGAGGATCGTGTTCGTAAAATCAACGGTCCGGCCCTGACCATCGGTGAGTCGACCGTCGTCGAGTACCTGAAGTAGTACGTTGAAGACGTCGGCGTGCGCCTTTTCGATCTCATCCAAGAGCACTACTGCGTACGGCCTGCGCCGGACTCGCTCACTGAGCTGACCACCCTCGTCGTAGCCTACATAGCCAGGGGGTGCGCCAATCAACCTCGCCACGGTATGGGCTTCTTGATACTCAGACATATCGATTCTTATGACCGAACGCTCATCGTCAAAGAGAAATTCACCGAGCGCCTTCGCCATCTCGGTCTTCCCAACACCCGTTGGTCCGAGAAAAAGGAACGACCCAATGGGTCGATTTGGATCCGAGATCCCTGAGCGCGACCGTCGAATCGCCCGGGAGACCGAGCTTACAGCGGCATCTTGACCTACAACCCGACGGTGAAGATTCTCCTCCATTGCGAGTAGCTTGGCCATCTCTCCTTCAAGAATTCGACTGACAGCAATGTTGGTCGCCTTAGCAACGACTTCAGCGATATCCTCCTCGTCAACCTCTTCCTTCAACATTGGATGTTCGTGTTGCAGTTCGGTCAACGACTTCGTCAACGACTCGACCTCGCGTTCTAAGGTCGGCAGCATTCCATAGCGGATCTCAGCGGCTCGACCGAGATCACCATCTCGCTCAAAACGATCTGCCTGCGACTTAGCCTGTTCAAGCGCTTCCTTCTTCGCTTGAATCGCTGCGATCGCATCCTTCTCTGACTGCCACTGGACCGTGAGACCATCAAGCTCCTCCTGCAGGTTGGCAATCTCCTCATCGAGCTTGGCGCGGCGTTCTCGCGATGCACTATCCTCCTCTTTTGCCAACGAGATCCTCTCGATCTCTAGCTGGCGGATACGCCGTTCAACAACATCGATCTCCGTTGGCCGAGAGTCGATCTCAATACGGAGTCGAGAAGCGGCCTCATCGACGAGATCGATCGCCTTATCAGGGAGAAAGCGATCTGGGATATATCGGTCGGAGAGCGTCGCCGCAGCAATCAGAGCTTGATCTTGTATTCGCACTCCGTGGTGGACCTCGTAGCGCTCCTTCAGTCCGCGCAAGATAGCAACGGTTGCCTCGACAGAAGGGGGATCTACCACGACTCTTTGAAAGCGGCGCTCAAGTGCAGGATCTTTCTCTATGTATTTGCGATACTCATCGAGCGTCGTCGCACCGATCATGCGCAGTTCGCCACGGGCAAGCATGGGCTTCAACATGTTCGAGGCATCAAGTGATCCTTCGGCCGCACCTGCACCGACCACCGTATGCATCTCGTCAATGAAGGTAATGATCTCGCCATTCGAACGAGTAATCTCAGCCAAGACCGACTTCAGACGTTCTTCAAAGTCTCCTCGATACTTAGCTCCAGCAACCATCGAAGAGAGATCGAGAACGATCACTCGCTTGTCTCTGAGACCTTCTGGCACGTCACCCTCAACGATACGTCGGGCTAGTCCTTCGACAATGGCCGTCTTTCCGACACCGGGTTCGCCAATCAAGACTGGGTTATTCTTGGTTCGACGAGAGAGTACCTGGATAAGACGTCGGATCTCTTCATCGCGCCCTATTACTGGATCGATCTTGCCCTCTCGCGCTGCCTCGGTCAAGTCCCGACCATATCGATCGAGCGCCTCAAAGGCCTCCTCGGGATTTTGGGACGTAACTTTGAAGGTACCTCGAACCTCCTCGAGGGCCGAGAGCACCGACTCCTTCGATACTCCAAAGACCTCTGGCATTGCGGTCACGAGGTGTTCCACTGATACGTAGCTATCGCCGAGTGCGCTCCGCTGCCGATCGGCCTCTGAGAGGGCGTCGATCAGGCTCCGCGAGAATTGAGGAGACCCGCCATAGGCTTTGGGGAGCTTTCCAAGGTCTTCCTCAAGACTCTGTCTCATCTGTGGAATCGATATGCCTAGTCGCGTCAGCAGCGGGAGTGTGATACCTGATTCCTGGTCAAGTAGCGCCAGAGCCACGTGCTCTCGCACAACCTCTGGATGAGCAGAAGACTTTGCACGATCGAGAGCTTGTTGAACGGCCTCTTGCGTCCTAATAGTCCATCGCGAAGTATCCACGCCACATCCCTTTCCTCAACCTATGACTACCTCAAGTTATGTCGATCTCTAGTGGTGCTCATCACGTAGAAATGAGCCGTACTGTCGATAGAGCACCAAAGCGGTCGATACCGGCATTGACTCGGATCGAAAGGAGTTCGAACTCTGCTGACTCCGATCACGAGAGCTATCACCGGCTTTTCCTAGCTCACTACGAAGAGCTTTCACCTCTTCTTCGAGTTCGATGATCCTTCGAACGCCCTCAAGGTTGACTCCCGCATTGGTGAGATCTTGAATTCGTCGAAGTCGAGCGATGTCCTGATCGGAATACCTGCGTGAACCACCGCCCGTTCGAGCAGGATCTACCAATCCTTTGCGCTCATAGATCCGTAGAGTTTGTGGGTGCATCCCCGACAGCTCCGCTGCGACGGAGATGACGTAGACCGCACGCAACTGAGCGTGGCGCGATCGCTGGGACTCCTCACTTCGTTCTGGTTCCATGACTTCTCACCTCAAGAACTTTTTGTCTCATTTCTTACCTCCGTCGGCAAGACGTGGGCAAGCTCCTCCAGTACGGCACGTTGTTTCGCATCGAGTTGCGAAGGCACAATGATGTCGGTCGTCACAAGAAGATCTCCGCCGCTGCCCCCTCTCTTGGTCGAGGCAACGCCCTTTCCCCGTACTCGAAAAGTTCTCCCGGACTTCGTGCCAGGCGGTATCCGTAACGACACGGATCCATCTAAGGTCGGCACCGTAACGACGGCGCCGAGTGCTGCCTCGGAGAACGAAATCGGTAGCGTCAAGGTAAGGTCACTGCCTTTACGACCAAAGATCTCGTGTTGACCAACCTGAACCACGACAAAGAGGTCGCCCGCTGGTGCACCATTGCGCCCCGGCGCGCCCCGCCCTCGTATACGTATGCGAGAACCCGACTCAACACCCGGTGGTATTCGTATCTTCACTTGTCTGCTGCGATTCTCGAGTCCCGTTCCGCGACACTTCGGGCACGGATGTTCGATGATCAGTCCCCGACCACGACATGCCGGACACGGCTGAGAGAACGAAAAGAAGCCCTGATTATCGCTCACCGAGCCACTTCCCCCGCAGCGAGCGCACACCACCGGAGAACTACCTGGCGCAGCACCGCCACCTCCGCACACCGTACACGCCGCCTCCCCCACCACTTCTACAGAGGTAGTCACTCCATGGACCGCTTCAAGGAACGAGATTCGAATCTCGCTCTCGAGATCAGCACCGCGTTGCGGGCCAGCAGAGCCCCGATTTCGACCCCGGTTGAAGAGTCCCCCGATTAGATCACCGAGATCCTCTGCGTGGAACTCACCAGAGCCACCTCCAGAGCCAGGCGGTCGGAATCCACCAGCCATAGGCCCACTAGCTCGTACCTCGTCATACTCCTTGCGCTTGGAAGCGTCGCTTAGGACGTCATAAGCTGCCGAAATCTCTTTGAAACGCTCTTCAGATCCTGGATTGGCATCGGGATGGTACTGCTTCGCCAGCTTGCGATAGGCGCGAGTGATCTCCTTGTCACTCGCATCTCGAGCAACACCGAGTACCTTGTAGTAGTCCTTCTCGAGCCACTCGCGCTGTGCAACCACTCTTCCTCCTACCCTGCGACCCTGACCATTGCCGGTCGAAGCACGCGTCCCTTCCATCGATAGCCACTTCGAAAGACCTCGACAACACGAGACTCACCATCACCCTCCTCGTGGGCGACGGCCTCGGCTACCTCTGGATCAAACCTCTCACCGAGCGGAACGATCTCTTCGAGTCCCTCTCTTGCAAGAGCTTCAAAGACGGCCCTACAGACCTGCTCTACCGTCGACGGATCAGACTCGCCATCTTTTGCGTGGCTCAGAGCCAGCGACATCGTGTCGAGAGCGGGCAAGAGCGATACGACCAAGACTTCGTTGGCTCTCTCCTTCGACTCAGCCTGCTGCTTCGCCGTTCGTTTCTTGTAGTTCTCAAAGTCGGCCTGGAGGAGCTGGAGGGCTCGAAGATAGTCATCGCGTTCCTGGGTGACCCGAGCAACCTCGGAGACGACATCATCTCCGAGGTTGCTCTGTCCTTCAACTCCCTCTGGAATATCTTGGGACTCAATCTCATCTTTGGCCATGTCGCCGAGATCTATGGAACCCTCCTCTGCGAGGGACTCTTCCATCTCGGCGATAATGTCACGTTCCTGATCGGAGCTCAATCTCAAGCCTCTTTCGCAGAATCGTCTACAATCTCGGCGTCTACGATCTCGTCTTCGTCAGCGTGTACGCCCGAACCATCTCCATCACCAGATCCACCATCGGAGCTCGTCGCT
>JBMFXG010000016.1:0-22332 GCA_049964535.1 Acidimicrobiales bacterium
GGAAAGGGTCCTATCCAGGCAACTGAACATCGTCGGCTCGAGGTTCAGGCACCGGGCATAGTGGATCGGCAGCCTGTCGGAGAGCCAATGCAGACCGGAATTAAGGCGATCGATGCCCTCACTCCCATCGGTCGTGGTCAGCGCGAGCTCATCATTGGTGATCGGAAGACTGGGAAGACCTCAGTTGCTCTCGATACGATCATCAATCAGAAGGGTAACGGGGTCAAGTGTATCTACGTCGCGATCGGACAAAAGGGCTCTACGGTCGCAGCAGCCGTCTCAACGCTCGCCGAGCATGGCGCGCTTGAACATACTGTTGTCGTTTCCGCGCCCGCTGACGCTGGAGCCCCTTTCAAGTATCTTGCTCCTTATGCAGGGTGCGCTATGGGGCAGTATTGGATGGAGCGAGGCGATCACGCACTCATTGTGTATGACGACCTGTCCAAGCAGGCGGAGGCCTACCGGCAACTGGCCCTCTTGTTACGCCGTCCTCCTGGTCGAGAGGCGTATCCGGGGGACGTTTTCTATCTTCACTCTCGTCTCTTGGAGAGAGCGGCAAAGCTCTCTGATGAGCGCGGTGGAGGCTCGTTGACAGCGCTTCCTATTATTGAGACGAAGGCGGGAGATATCTCGGCATATATCCCGACGAATGTGATCTCGATCACGGACGGGCAGGTCTTTTTAGATACCGACCTCTTCTACTCTGGTGTGCGACCTGCCATTAACGTCGGCACTTCGGTCTCCCGTGTTGGCGGTGCTGCGCAAATTAAGGCCATGAAGGATGTGGCTGGAAACCTGCGACTCGATCTTGCCCAATTTCGCGACCTCGAGGCCTTCGCCGCATTCGGGTCCGAGCTCGACAAGGTCTCGCAGGCACAGCTTGATCGAGGCTATCGTCTTACTGAAGTCTTGAAGCAGGCGCAGAGTGCGCCGGTCCCGGTCGAAGAGCAGGTCTTCTCAATTTTTGCTGGGACGACTGGCGTAACCGACGACGTTCCTGTGGAAGAGATGGTTCGATTTGTCTCTGAAATGTTGGACTATCTCCGAGTCCGTCATGGTGATCTACTCAAGTCGATCACCGAGACAGGTCGACTCCCGAACCGAGACGAGATGACCGCAGCGATTACTGAGTTTAAGGCCGGTTTTGATCCGAACCCTCGAGTGGGGTCGTAGTCGATGGCCGGAGGTCAAGAACGTACCCTTCGTCGTCGGATTAAAAGCGTTCAGTCGACCAAAAAGATTACGAGAGCTATGGAGTTGATAGCGGCCTCGAGGATTGTGCGAGCCATGGGTCGTATCGCCTCCGCGAGGCCATACTATCGTGAGCTCTCCAATATCGTCCGTGATCTCGCCAGGGCCGCTGGAATTCCGAGATCTCCCTACACGGAGCCGATTCGAGGGGATCTACCTGAAGTACTGATCGCAGTCACCTCCGATCGGGGCTTGTGCGGTGGCTTTAACTCTTCAGTGCTCCGGCGAGTTGAGGAGACCATGAAGGCTCGGGAGCGGGCGGGTAACGAGACGCTCGTGGTTGCGGTTGGGAAGAAGGCTCAGGCGTATTTTCGCTATCGTAGTATTCCGGTGGTGCGCGAGGTCTTGACCGTAACCGATCGGCCTAATTTTTCCCACGTAACGGAGATCTTGGGCGATCTGTTGGCTCGATTCGAGGCTGGGGAGATTGGCGCCATCCGCGTGGCATCGTACCGGTTCATTTCGGCCGGTACCCAGAGATTGGCGCTCGAGCAACTCGTCCCGATCGTTCGCGAAGAGCTGCAACTCGAAGCTAAGGACCATGATCTTGGACTGGACTTCGAGTTTGAACCATCCTCTGAGTTGATCGTTCTTCCATTGATGAGGCAGTTCACAGAGGCTAAACTCTTTGCCCTCCTGCTTGAGGCGTCGGCCTCGGAGCACGCAGCTCGCCAGCGTGCAATGAAGGCGGCCTCGGATAACGCAGACGAGTTGGCCAAGGTTTATCGGCGACAGTTGAATCGCGCCCGTCAGGACTCGATCACCAACGAGATTATGGAGATCGTTGGTGGTGCGGAAGCCCTGTCTCAGAGCGGTAGCGGTGGCGATCACGAATGAGTTTTGGTCGTATTGGTAAGTTCAGACACTGTGAGGAATGTTAATGAGTGAAGTAGTGACACCAGAGGCGACTGCAGTCTTAGAGGACGGACGGATCGTCGCCATAACTGGACCGGTCGTCGATGTTGAGTTCCCGCCTACTGCCATTCCTCTGATCAACGAGGCGCTCACCATGGAAGTGGAGCTGGATGGGGTAGCTAAGGTGGTCCCAGCTGAGGTCGCCCAACAGATTGGCGAGGGTCGAGTACGCTGTATCTGTCTCAAGCCGACCGATGGGCTGCGCCGGGGGACGATCGTGCGGAGGACCGGTGCGCCCATTACGGTTCCCGTGGGAGAGGGAGTTCTTGGTCATGTGTTCAACGTTGTCGGCGATGTGTTGGATAACGCAGAGCTCGTTGGCGTTGAAGATCATTGGCAGATTCATCGGTCGGCGCCGAGTTTCGAGGATCTTGCCCCGAGAGCTCAGATGTTTGAAACCGGTATCAAGGTTATCGATCTTCTCGAACCCTATGTTGCGGGTGGTAAGGTAGGCCTCTTCGGAGGTGCCGGAGTTGGGAAGACGGTTCTCATTCAAGAGATGATCAACCGAGTGGCGCAGCAGTACAGTGGAGTTTCGGTCTTTGCAGGCGTCGGTGAGCGGACTCGCGAAGGAACTGATCTCTGGTTGGAGATGCAGGAGTCTGGCGTCATTGAAAAGACCGCGCTGGTCTATGGTCAGATGGATGAGCCCCCCGGTGTCAGGCTGCGAGTCGCTTTATCGGCCCTCACGATGGCAGAGTACTTTCGAGATGTCAAGAATCAAGACGTCCTACTCTTCATCGATAACATCTTTCGTTTCGTTCAGGCTGGCTCTGAGGTATCGGCTTTGCTTGGTCGCCTGCCGTCGGCCGTTGGGTATCAGCCGACCTTGGCCGATGAGATGGGTGAGCTACAAGAGAGGATTACCTCAACGAAGGGTCACTCGATCACCTCGCTGCAGGCGGTGTACGTCCCAGCCGATGACTACACAGATCCTGCTCCTTTTACGACCTTTACCCACCTTGACGCTACGACAGAGCTGTCGCGCCAGATAGCGTCCCTCGGCATCTATCCAGCAGTCGATCCATTGGCTTCGACATCAAATATCTTGGCCCCGCACATCGTCGGTGAGCGACACTATGGCGTTGCTCGGCGGGTGCAGGAGATTCTCCAGCGTTTTCGTGAGCTCCAAGATATCATCGCAATCCTCGGTATCGATGAACTCTCTGAAGAGGACAGGGTCATCGTCTCTCGCGCTCGTAAGATTCAACGGTTCCTCTCGCAACCGTTTTTTGTGGCGGAAGTCTTCACTGGCCAAAAGGGTATCTTTGTTCCACTCAGTGACACGATTGAGTCATTCGAAGCTCTCTGTCGTGGAGACCTCGATGAGATTCCTGAACAGGCATTTCTCAACGTTGGAGGCATCGATGGCGTTCTGGCGAAGGCTAAGTCTCTCCAAGAAGGTGCATAGTGGCTACGGCCTACCCCTTTGCCCTTGTTACTCCGGAGGCGGTGATCTTTGAGGGCGATGTGCAGAGCGTCTCACTGCGTTCGGGGCTCGGTGACATAGCGTTTTTTGCGCAACACTCTCCCTATATTGCAACGGTGGCGCCGTGTGTTGTGAAGGTGCTGAAGGTTGATGGTGAGATCCTGCTCGTCGGCGTTGATGGAGGGTTTGTGCGCGCAGCGGGCAATATGGTCAGTGTTGTCGTCCCCTTTGCGGAGCTGGGTTACGAGGATGAAGAGTCGCTGCTTGCAGCAGTGCAAGCTCGAACCTCTGCAGCATCGGATGCTGTGATGGATGCTCCGAACGTAAAGTAAGGATCCTCTCAAATGGCGAGACGGCGCCTCGGGGCCGTTGTAGAACTCCCTGAAGCACACCGTCTCGAGGTTGAAGGTATTCGAGCGGTCTGTGGTTATCGAGGAGTATCTCGGATTGATCCGCATGTAACGGTTATAGCTCCGTTCAATCTCTCCTACGCCGACTGGCCCTCCCTGCGGCGTTGTTTTCTAGAAGTAGTTGGAGAGAGTGCTCCCTTTCGAGTTCGTATTGGGGAGTTAATGACGTTCGAACCCTCGTTGAGTGTCGTAGCGCTCTGCGTTGAAGACCTTGACGGTGGTCTGAAGATCGCGCGAGATAGGCTTTTGGCTAGCTGTGGGCTCTCTGACCATCCAGAGCGGGATTTCCGTCCCCACGTAACGCTCGCTGATGGACTGACGTCGGTTGAGACGGCCGAACTGCTACGACTCCTTCGTGGTGTCGAGTGGGAGATCGAGATTGGAGCGATCTCGATCTTGGAGCTACCCTCTCGAGTCGGCAACGCTCGATGGCGCAGTGTTGTGAGCCCATTACTTGGGGAGACGAGGCGAGTGGTTCGAGGTCCGTTGCTGCTCTCGCTGGTGACCTTCGTCAGCTTGGAGAGAGAGGAGACTTGCTCGGAGGAGAGCCACTTTGTTGGAGGTAGCAATCGTATCTCAGATCACCTTCGCGATGGAGCGACGCCGTTACGAGACTCGGAGAATGAGAGCGCGGTCGGTCCTGAGATGACGAGCGTCGACCACGGTATTGTGGTGGCGGCATACGTTGGTTCCGACGAGGTGGGTCGGGTGGTTGCGAGTCGACTTGCACCAGGCATCATTTCGCTGCGATATTTTAGAGTCAGCGAAGTCGAATATCGTGGAAGCGGTGTTGGCAGAGCGATCTTTGATCACTTGTTGGAGTACCTCAGGCGCAATGACGGCCGTTTTCTTCTTGCGCCAGCTGAGAGCCCTCTGGATGGATTCTTGACTGTGCTTGGATTCGAGGAGCGGAACGACCCGGTCCTTGCGCAGCTCGTGAATCCTTATGGAACGATATTGAAGGTGCGCAGCTTCTCCATACGGTGAAACGCTTCGATTCTGCGCACGGTCTTCGAGCGAGATCGCATGACCAGAGATTGAGTGATCGCCTGGTGTGTCTGGTAGCGAACTCCGGTGAGCAGTTCGCCGTCGGTGATGCCTGAGGCCGCAAAGAAGCAGTGGTCTGAGGAGATGAGATCGTCCGTCTCGAGGACTCTATCGAGGTCGTAGCCGGCGGCAAGTGCGCTCGCTCGCTCTTCGGCGCTTCGAGGCCACAGTCGTCCTTGGATCTGGCCGTCCATGCACTTCAGTGCAGCTGCAGCGAGGACTCCCTCAGGTGTGCCGCCAATTCCAAATAAGATGTCGGTTCCGGAGTCGAGCCAAGCGGTTGAAATTGCGCCAGCTACATCGCCGTCGGTGATAAGGCGAATCCTTGCTCCGACCGAGCGGACCTCCTCGATTAAGTCTTCGTGGCGAGGGCGATCCAAGATAACGGCAGTGATGTTGCGTACCGAAACACCTTTGACCTTAGCTAAGGCCCGCAGATTCTCAGACGGTGTTGCCCGTATGTCGACGACGCCGATGCCGTCTCGACCAACGGCGAGCTTTTCCATGTAGACACAGGGACCTGGATTGAACATCGAGCCCCGCTCCGAGACCGCTATGACGCTCAGGGCTCCGCCCCGCCCGAGAGCGGTTGGGCGAGTTCCGTCAATTGGGTCGACTGCTACGTCTGTGAGCGGAGGGTGCCCTTCTCCGACGATCTCACCGTTGAAGAGCATCGGGGCGTTGTCCTTTTCGCCTTCTCCGATAATGACGATACCTTCCATGGGAACACTCTGAAGAACCTGTCGCATGGCCTCCACTGCTGCGCCATCCGCCCCGTCTTTATCGCCCCGTCCCATCCACATACCTGATGCCAACGCTGCGGCCTCGGTGACTCGAACGAGATCGAGGGCTAGGTTTCGATCTGGACGCTTGGTCTTTGAGCTCATAGTTCCCCCGCGTAGCTCTCGATGGTAGGTGCCTCTTATGTTAGGCCCTTTGGAGGACACCCCCATCTTCTGCACTCCGTAGAAGAGAGTCTTGGTGCTCGCTAGCGACCCTATGGTCGAGGCGTACCCAGGCAAGGTCGTACGAGGTAAGCAACTGTGTTGTGGCTTTCCTTCCAGTGGAACGAACAACTCCGCGAGAAGTCGTGCTGTGGTCGAGGTAGCTCACTTCGGCTCGTCCCTTGGCTCACAACGGTGATGGGAGAGCGAGTTGTCGTGAGCGGTTAGCTTGGGTGCGCTAGGTTCCGAGAGGGGATTAATGTGAGGCGTTATGGTCGATAGCCAGAGCGAGGTAGCTCCTCAAGGAGGTCGGGATATCGGTCGCTTCCTCTATCGAATGAGCTTGTGCGATCCTCAGATCTCGCCCCGTGGTAGGCTTCTGACTTTTTTGAGAAGGACCCAAGGTGCTACTCGCTCGGAGCTCGTTGGGTGTGATCTGACTGGAGCTTCCGAAGCGGTACTCGTCGATGGCGATATCGCTATGGGCGGCCCGTTCTCGTGCGGAAGTTACTCCTGGTCAGGCGATGAGAAGAGTATTGTGGTATTGACTCGGGCGGGAACGGTCGTTCGCTACGATCTCGAGACCGGCGGTTCCTGGGAGATAGGTTGCAGTCCCAACGCTGCCGAGATCGTTACCTCTCATCACGGTGACATCGTTGTCTCAGCTCAGCCCCAAGAGGGTTTCGTCGTCTATAACCTCGTTCTCGGCGGTTCCGGTCTGGGACGCTCAGGCATTGACTTCGGTCGGGTCGAGAGCTACAGCGTTGATCGATGGGTCGACGCCTCGGAGAAAGAGCACGTCTACGATTTTATGACCGCGCCGAGATTGACCCCAATGGGAGATGCCCTCTTTGGGTTGGGTTGGAGCCTTGATACTCACGGGGTCTACGAAGTTGAACTCTTTGCGATCTCGCTTCAGCGAAGCTCGACGCTGAGAGGGGTCTCATGGCATCGCTCACGAGGCTCGCTCTTGTCACAGCCGATCCTCATTGCGGATGGGACCGTCGCTCTGCTCTCAGAGCACGAGGGAAGGTGGGCTCCGTATCGCATCGCGTTCGCTGGAGCGCCACTGCAAGCTCTCCGTAGCTCTTCGAGTGAGGGTGATTTTGGAGACGTTACCACGATGGAGGTCCAACGTACCTGGGCGCTGGACGCTCGGTCCATGGTCGGAGCGGTCAATCTCGATGGCTTTGGAGCTCTGGTCGAGCTCAGCCCGGGAGAGAAGCAGCTTCGGCGTGGAGTCTTTGGAGCGGTTACCTTGGGTGAGAATTTCGTCGTTGGAGTGCGTTCGGGTGCACGCGCTGGATCTTCAATTTTCTGTATTGACCGAAGCGATGGGACTCTTCGCACGTTACGTTCCATGCATCTTGGAGGGTATCCGGCTCGAGATGAGGTCGAACCAGAGGTCATTCGTCTCCGGGGCTCGTTGGACTACCGTGATCATGAAGCTGCTTTAGGTGGTGGTCAGACGCTCGTGGCGCGAGTGTTTCAGAGTGATTCGGTGCACCGGGGTACGGCCGTACTTTGCAATGAGGCGCCAGAGGGTCAAGAACGCGTGGTGCCGTTCCCTCTCCGTTCCGCTCTCTTGGATCGAGGGATCAACGTCATCCACCTCGACGCGCGCGGCACCCAGGGGCATGGATGGGCACATCGAGAAGCACTTCTTGGGAGCTTCGGAGTGAGCGACGTTGCTGATTACGGAGCTCTTGTGGAGTGGGTATCTCGTCCCGGTAGCCTCGGCTCAGGTCTTCCCACTGTGTTGGTCGGGAGGTCTTTGGGAGCCTGGACGGCCTTGATGGTCGCGAGACGCGTCGGGGAACTTCTCGATGCAGTAATGCTCGTCGATCCAGTCTGTGATCTCAACAGGGCCGTTCGCAGCGGTCTGCGCGTGAGAGAGAGGCCGCTGTCCTTGTGGTTTGCGGCGGAAGTCTTCGATGAACTCGATATTGTTGACGAAGTTCTCCGGTCTTCGAGCGAGCTATTGGGATCTCCCGAGGTGCGGTTAGGGAGCGTCGGTCGAGGCCGGTCGCCTCAGCGTCTGTCGAAGGACGGTGCTACGCCGGTCTTCGTGTTTCCCTCTCGAGGAGTAGAAGAATCTGCTGAAGAGTTGGGATCTCGAGAGAGACCTCAGTGGCATGCCACTTGGCCCGGCAGTGGCGCACAGGAGGAGTCCTCGTTACTGACGCTCGATGGTATTGAACGGATCGTGTCGCTCGTTGAAAGAGTCGTTACAGAGGCGCAGTCGTGAGATCCGTCGGCGGTTACGAGAGTGCAAACTGCGGTGCGTACTTCGAGCTCACAGTCGAGGCAGAACGACGAGTCTGGCGGAGGGTCCCTTGAGCCCGATGCTCTCTTGCGATCGGGTACCATGTACGGCGATGGTGATCTCGTGGGAGTAGTCGTGACGGCCGAACCTCGCTTCTTGGTGTCACCAGGACCTCGACTCAGCGGAGAGCTGACCGTCTGTGGGGCGAAAAACTCAGTGCTCAAGCTGATGGTGGCGACGCTGCTAGCCGAAGGCGAACACGTTCTTGACAACGTTCCTGATATCACCGACGTACATGCAATGGCCGAGTTGCTTCGTTCGGTGGGTCAAAGAGTCGAGGTCGACCCCACTCGGTCTCAAGTGACCGTGTGGACTCCTCCGAGCTCGGAGTTGAAACCGATAGCGAGCTACGAGCACGTCGTTCGTCTGCGGGCCTCGATCGTGGCGCTTGGGGCACTCCTGGCGCGCTGTGGACGGGTCGAGATCGCTCTGCCCGGTGGGGATGACTTTGGCCAGCGGCCTGTTGACTATCACGTCGATGCTCTGCGCTCAATGGGTGCAACCATCACGACGGATCACGGGGTTATCACAGCGTCCGCTCCTAAGCTCGTCGGTTGTCGCGTCGTCTTAGAGTTTCCTAGTCATACCGCCACCGATAACCTACTCATGGCCGCAGTACTGGCCGACGGGCACACAACGATCGACAATGCAGCTCGTGAACCAGAGGTCCTTGATCTAGCTGAGATGTTGACGAAGATGGGGGCGCAAATTCGCGGTGCCGGCACTTCGACTATCGAGGTCGATGGAGTCGAGCGACTCTACCCTCAGCGACATAGAGTTCTACCAGATCGCGTCGAGGCGGCGAGTTACATGGCCGCCGTAGCGGTCGCTGGTGGGAACGTCTACCTTCGAGAGGCACAGGTTCGTCATATGGAGACCTTGCTCCGAAAGGTTACCCGATTGGGCGTTACGGTAGAACCGGATGATCAAGGAATCCGTGTGATCTCTTCGGGGTCGCTGGTCGGCGTAGACGTTGCAACGCTACCCTACCCAGGGGTGGCGACCGACTATCAACCCTTGATGGTTACCATGCTGTCGGTGGCGAGCGGTGTGAGCGTTGTTACGGAGAATCTCTACGCAGGCCGATTTCGCTACATCGATGAGCTGCATCGACTCGGGGCGGATATCACCACGGACGGTCATCACGTCGTTATTCGAGGCGTGCGCCGACTCTCTGGGGCTCAGGTCCGAGCGGTGGATATCCGTGCCGGGGTAGCGCTCGTGGTGGCCGGCCTCGTTGCGGATGGTCAAACTGAGATCTACGGTATTGAACACATTGAGCGTGGATATCAATCCATTCACACCCGGCTCGCCTCCCTTGGTGCACAGGTTGAGCGAGTTGGGTGAAGAAACGAGCGTGACTGGAGCGGTCGGTGCTCGCACTTCCAGCACCGACGGAGAGCTCTTCGAGAGAGCGGCTCATGGCTCACGAGCTGCGCTGGCAAGGCTCATCTCTCGTGCTGAGAGCGGGAATGGCTCTCCAGTTGCGGTTCCCCCAGAGCTTCTCCAACGGCAGGGACGCGCCTATGTAATCGGCTTGACCGGCCCTCCAGGGGCAGGGAAGTCGACCCTGACCGATCGACTGGTGGGAGAGATCCGAAAGACCGGTCTCGATGTCGCTGTGCTTGCAATCGATCCGACGTCTCCCTACTCTGGCGGGGCGATCCTCGGCGACCGAGTACGGATGGGATCTCACGCACTCGATCCGCACGTATACATTCGATCTCTCGCAACGAGGGGGCAGCTCGGTGGGCTCTCGCGCGTTGTGCCCCAAGCCCTGAGAATCTTGGAGGCGGTCGGGTTCAACGTGGTCGTGATCGAGACCGTCGGTGTGGGCCAGGTTGAGATCGAAGTTGCGAGTACCGCCGATACCACGGTTGTGGTAGTCAATCCGGGGTGGGGTGATTCGGTTCAGGCGAATAAGGCGGGTCTGATGGAGATAGCGGATGTCTTTGTCATCAACAAAGCAGATCGAGACGGTGTGCGAGAGACGAAACGGGATCTTGCGTCCATGCTCGATCTCGGAGCTGATCGGTTGTGGCGTCCGCCGATTGTAGAGACGGTGGCTTCGAGTGGCGGTGGAATCGCTGATCTCTATCAAGCACTGCAAGACCATAGAAGTTTTGTCGAACGCTCAGAGGAGGCGGAGGTAAAGAGGCGTCGGCGCCGGCGGCGAGAGTTCGAGGAGTCGCTCTCTCGCTACCTCGTTGAGCGTGCGCTGGCCTTGCCCGGTGCCGAGGAACTTCTTGAGCGTGTCGAGTCCGATCGGGTCGATCCGGCCCGCGTAGCACAAGAACTTGGAGACCGACTCCTCTCGCACCGTTGACGCGCAGCAGTGACCGAGTGGCCGGCCTTGCGGCTTAGTCGAGATTGCATTAGGTTGGGGTGATGGATCGATCTTTCGTGCTCGTTGAAGAGTTGACAGGGACCGGCGGAGGCGAGAACGACCGACCCGTCGTTGTCGTGCGTCTCAATCGGCCAAAGATGAATGCGCTCTCAGGCGAGCTCTTGCGCGAGCTTGAGGAGGTTGCGCTCGCTCTTCATGAACGTCCCCCAGGAGCGGTAGTCGTGACCGGTAGCGAGAGGATTTTCGCCGCCGGTGCTGAGATCGCTGAGTTTGAGGGCCCTGAGCGCGCTCGCGAACTAGGAGAACTCTTCCATCGAGCCCTCAACGCAGTGGCATCGATACCTCGAGCGACGATCGCTGCGGTACATGGCTTCGCTCTTGGCGGTGGGTGCGAGTTGGCTCTCGCTTGTGACTTTCGTGTCGCCGCAACCACGGCGCAGTTCGGTCAACCTGAAGTCTTGCTCGGGATTATTCCCGGTGGTGGCGGTACACAACGGCTCCCTCGTCTCATCGGTGCGGGACGGGCTAAGGATCTCATCTTGTCAGGGCGACGTATCGATAGCGAGGAAGCGTTGCGTTGGGGTCTGGTCGATCGCGTCTGTGAACCGGTCGAGGTTCTGCCGGCGGCGGTTCAATGGGCTAGTGAGTTCGCCCGAGGCGCCGTAGCGGCGCAGGCACAGGCGAAAGAGATCATCGATAGCGGTCTCGATGAGCCCATCTCTGACGGTCTGCAACGTGAGTTACGAGGATTCGAAGAGATATTTCGAACGAGCGATGCAGCTATTGGAATCAAGTCGTTCTTTGAAAATGGCCCAGGAAAGGCGAGCTTTACCGGGCGCTAACTCTCGTGACGTCGAGTCACGAGAGAGAACCTTCTCGATGTCTTGGGTAGGTGACAAGAGTGGCGTGCTCTTGGTTCGTTCCGTTGATCCATGACATGGTGGGAGTTAGTAGAGGATCTGGAGCCCAGTCTCGTAGGAGTTTGCGAGGAGCTCGTGATGGGGCCGCACCGAGATCACGTATCCAAACGTTCCTTGTTGATCGATCGGTAGCGTTGCCGTGAAGGTCAACGTGCCCTCGGGAGCGCCTTCCTCTGACGGAACTGCAGTGGCTACCTGACGTCGCTCCACTGCAAACTTTCCGGACGATGTCAAAGGACCCCAGACGATCTCCACCAACAGCTCATCCTTCGTCAGCGTCGGAGATTGTACAGTGGTGGTGAGTGCTACGAGATTTTTTGCTTGTTCGCCCCCCGTTGGTGTCGAGGTGGCCGTCACGCTTCTCTCAACGCCGGAGACCTTCGTCTCCGTCCAGGCATCAGCGACCCGAGAGCGCCACTCGACGAGCTCCGTGATGCGACAGTGATCGTCGCTCTCGAGGAGCCTTCGACGCTCAACGGTTGGGAGATAGAGGCGTTCGACGTACTCTCGCACCATACGCTGACCGGTCACGAATGGACCGAGGGAGGAGAGGGAGGATTTGACCCTTCTGATCCAGCGATCGGTCGTTGGGTCGTCGGGTCGATCGTAGAACTCTGGGATGCAGGAGCTCTCAATGATATCGAAGAGGTTGTCAGCTTCGAGGCGCCGCCGTTCCTCGTCTTGGAACTCACTTGGAGCGGAAGATATTGCCCAGCCATTCTCTCCGTTGTAGCACTCTGCCCACCATCCGTCGAGGATCGAGAGGTTGAGACAACCGTTAAGGGCCGCCTTCATTCCAGACGTGCCCGAGGCCTCGAGCGGTCGAGTGGGGGTATTGAGCCAAATATCGGCGCCTTGGTACATAGTGCGAGCGAGTGCCATGTCGTAGTCGGGGATGAAGACGAACCGACCTCGTGCTCCAGAGCTGTAGGAGAACTCAAAGACTCGTCGGACGAGGTCTTTGCCAGGTTCGTCGGCGGGGTGTGCCTTACCAGCGAAGATGAACTGCACTGGTCGCTCTGGATCGCTGCAGAGCTCTGTCAAACGTTCGACTTGACTCAGGAGGAGGTCAGCTCGCTTATAAGGGGCAAAGCGTCGTGCAAAGCCGATAGTGAGGACCTTTGCATCGAGGACGCTATCACACCAGGAGAGATCTGCATCCTCCCACCCCGAACTCATCAGCGACGAGCGGAGTCGACGTCGTATCTCAGGTATCATGCGGGCTCGCTGAGCGTCTCGGACCTGCCAGAGGGTCTCTGGCGGTACGGTCTCAATCTGCTGCCACTCCTCTGGAGATCCGTTGGCCCAGTTCGGATGAATCGTAGAAGAGAAAAGCTCAGCAACCTCTCCGGAGACCCACGTCGTTGGATGAACACCGTTCGTAACGTGGGTAATCGGCACTTGCTCGGTCGTGAGCGCCGGCCAAACTCCGCTGAAGAGATCTCGCGAGACCTCGCCGTGAAGCTTTGAGACCCCGTTCGCTATGGACGAGAGACGAAGCCCCATGACCGCCATGTTGAATGGAGCATTGACGGGTTCGTCAGCCAAGTGTCCGAGGTTCATGATCGTTGTGAGCTCGAGGCCGCACTCCTCTGCCCATTGGGAGAAGTAGACCTCCATGAGTTCGAATGGAAATCGATCGATACCGGCTGGAACGGGGGTGTGGGTTGTAAAGACGGAGCTTGCTCGAACCGACTCGATGGATTCGTCCAGACTGCGACCGGCCTTGAGGAACTCTGAGAGTCGCTGGAGGCCCATGAAACCGGCGTGTCCCTCGTTGGAGTGAAAGACCGATGGGGTGATTGCGAGGGCCTCGAGGGCTCGCACTCCACCCATTCCGAGAACGATCTCCTGACGCAGCCGGTGTTCGTTATCGCCTCCGTAGAGTCGATCGGTGATGGATCGGAGCGCGGGGTCGTTGTCGTCGAGGTCGGTGTCGAGTAGGTAGAGCGTCACTCTACCGACGAGGGCCCTCCAAATACGAATTCGAAGCTCTTGAGCGGCGATCTTCATTGTAAAGTCTTCGGTTGCCTGTGTGAGGCCAAGCGAGAGTGGGTCGAGCGACGGGTAGCGTTCGAACTGGGTGCCGCGAGGTGAGATGCCTTGTCGGAAGTAGCCTTCCTTGTAGAAGAGGCCGATACCAACGAGCGGAACACCAAGAGCCGACGAAGACTTGAGATGATCGCCGGCGAGCACGCCAAGGCCGCCTGAGTACTGCGGGACGGCTGAATCGATTCCAAACTCCGGCGAGAAGTACGCTACGGTGCCGATATCGAAGGACTGTGCTTGATACCACGAGGCCGACGCCAAATTAGTCTGCAGGTCGGTCGTGACCTTTTTCAAGAACTCGGTGAATCGAGAGTCAGCAGCGATCTCTTCGAGCCTTTCGGTCGAGACTCGATCGAGGAGTTGGAACGCATTATGGTTTGTAGCCTCCCAGAGGTCTGCGTCGATCCAGCGGAGAAGATCTTGACTCTGCCGATCCCATGACCAGCGAAGATTTGAGACGATGGTGTTGAGAGGTAGCAGCGGTTCTGGTAGTTGGCGTGCAACGTGGAAGCTGTGAAGTGGTCTCATTGTCATCAAGGTTATTACCCGTGCGGCGCAGCAGTGTAACGGCGACCGTTGTGCCCCTACCTGATGGGTGCTGTCGTGATCCATTCCTGAGCGATTGCAGAACACTCGATGTTCGGTTGAAAGCGTTGGATTTCGAGAGCTTCACAGCTCTCGGTGTCATGCCTCCTCGGTCGGTGACTCAGAGGGCACCGCTGCTCTGTTGGGCCGTATTCAGCTGGGTGACCATGTTGTGAAGTAAGGTGTTTACGTGCGATGAAGTCGAAGTAGGAGGTCGTATCGGTGATTGAGAGCATCGTGTTCAACGTGATCGCCCCAAAGACTCGACACAGTGATCTCGCTGCGAAGGGAGCAGTTGCACAGCCACTCCGCATCGTGATCGATGCGGCGTCCGATCCTCATCACGGGCTCATGGTCACGGCCGAAATTGTCGAGACTCCCGGTCTGGAGCATGAGGTTCGACTCGACTCTCTCGGCAACGATCGTTACACAGGCTGGTGGACTCCGTCCAAGATCGGTTGCGCAACGCTTCGAGTTGTGGGCTGGCACGATCAATTCGGTGACTGGGTCGATGGGGTTAACAAGAAACTAGATGCCGGGACCTTGGAGGACATAGACCTCCAAGTCGGTGAGGAGCTGGTAGCCGGTGCGCTTAGTAAGAGGAAGCAAGCTTCGAGGGGATCGAAGCTGACGAAACGCTTCGTGACCTCTCTCGCGAAACTGCGACGATCTGGCAGCTACGGCGAGTTCGTAGAAGCTGTCTCCTCTACGGATCTCCGAGCTGAACTCTCTCAACGTTGCTATGCCCAACGAGTAGAGCATGGCGAAAGCGTGTCCATCCTCGTCGAGCGAGAGCGAGCGGCTTATGGCAGTTGGTACGAGCTCTTTCCACGCTCGGTCGGTGGATTTGCCGGTGTCTCAGAGCTTCTTCCCCACATCGCTGGACTCGGCTTCGATGTCTTATATTTCCCGCCGATCCATCCGATTGGGATTCGAAATCGCAAAGGTCGCAATAACTCCCTACACGCAGAGGCCGATGACGTTGGAAGTCCGTGGGCGATTGGTTCCCCCGCCGGAGGACACGATGCACTTGAGGGTTCGCTTGGTACCCCTGAAGAGTTTCAGAGATTGGTTCGTGAGGCCAAGGGTTTCGGCGTTGAGGTGGCACTCGATCTTGCTCTCCAGTGTTCTCTCGATCATCCGTGGATCGTTGACCATCCATCGTGGTTCTTTTTCCGTCCCGACGGCTCTCTTGCTACTGCGGAGAATCCACCGAAGCGCTACGAAGACATCGTGCCGATTAATTTCTTTCCGGAGCACGAGTCGGATCGGGTTGCCCTCTGGGAGGAGATTCTCCGAATCGTGCGACACTGGATCTCCTGTGGTGTTACAACCTTTCGGGTCGATAATCCTCATACCAAACCGATTGGGTTTTGGCATTGGCTCCTGACCTCGGTGCGAAAGGAGAGTCCGGAGGTCGTCTTTCTTGCTGAGGCCTTTACTCGGCCGAGGGTCATGGAGGCCCTTGCAGAGATCGGCTTCTCGCAGAGCTATACCTACTTCACATGGCGCGAGGGCTCAGATGAGCTGCGAGAGTACGTTAGCTCACTCTACCAACCAGAGATGGTGAGTTCTTTTCGAGCTAACCTCTGGCCCAATACTCCAGATATCCTGGCCGGTTCGCTCCGGTACGGCCCTCCCGCTGTATTTGCTCTACGTCTCCTTCTCGGAGCGACGATGAGCTCTCTCTATGGGATCTACTCGGGCTTTGAGTTCTGTGAGAATCAACCCGTTACTCTAATGAGCGAGGAGTACGCAAACTCGGAGAAGTACGAGTTAGTGAGGCGCGACTACCAAAGTGGCGGCCAGCTCGACGATTTGATCCGAACGGTCAACCGCGCTCGCCGCTCCCATCGAGCGCTTCAGGTCTATGGAACCCTGGAGTTCCTGCCGTGCACCAACCCTGAACTCTTGTGCTACCTCCGGTTTGACCCTGCGAGCCACGATGTTGTGCTTGTGGCCGTAAACCTCGATGCTGCTCACGTACAAGAAGGAGAGATCACTCTTGGAGAGTCGTGGATCTCACGCGTGGGTGCCGAAGCGGTTGAGGTTCACGATTGCATCAGTGGGGAGCATTACCTCTGGCAGACTGGACAGAACTACATTCGTCTTGACCCGGCGCACGCTCCGGGTCACCTCATAGAAATCGACGGTAACGTTGTCTGATTCGCAATCTCGACCTTCGAAGTCCACTTCTTGGTTTCAAGAGGCCATATTTTACGAGATCCTCCCTCGAGGATTCTCTGACTCCAACAGCGATGGTGTTGGAGACTTACGGGGTATTACGGAGAAGCTCGACTACTTAGAGTGGTTAGGCATCAACTGTATCTGGTTGATGCCCTACTATAAGTCACCGCTTCGTGATGGTGGCTACGATATCTCTGACTACATGACGATCTTGCCGGAGTATGGAGAAAACTCTGACCTCGACGCGTTGATCGCCCGTGCGCACCAAAAAAATATTCGCGTGATTGCAGATCTCGTTGTCAACCACACCTCTGACCAGCACCCTTGGTTCTTGGAGTCCAAGCGGGATCGGACCAACCCCAAGGCGGATTGGTACGTCTGGTCGGATACTGACGAGCCCTATCGAGAGGCCCGCATCATCTTTATCGATACCGAGAGCTCTAACTGGGCTTGGTCTCTTGAGCGTCAGCAGTACTACTGGCATCGCTTCTTCTATCATCAGCCCGACCTGAACTTCAATAACGTTGAGGTTGAGCATGCGATGATCGAGGTCGTTGACTTCTGGCTCTCTCGCGGGCTCGACGGTTTTCGTATGGATGCCGTACCGTATCTCTTTGAGCGTGAGGGCACGAACGGCGAGAACCTCCCGGAAACACATGCATTTCTCAAGCGTGTGCGCTCGTTCGTGGACTCGAAGTACGCTGATAAGGTTCTCTTGGCGGAGGCGAACCAATGGCCGAAGGACGTCGTCGATTACTTTGGGAACGGCGACGAGTGCCACATGTGCTTCAACTTTCCCATCATGCCACGGCTCTTCATGTCGGTAAAAATGGAGTCAGCGCAGCCGATCATTGACTCAATCGAACAGACACCGGCCATACCCGAGGGGTGTCAGTGGGGTATCTTCCTTCGTAACCACGATGAACTCACGCTCGAGATGGTCACCGACGAGGAGCGAGAGTTTATGTATCGTGCGTACGTCTCCGATCCGCGCATGCGTCGCAACGTGGGGATCGGACGTCGGTTGGCGCCGCTGATAGAGAACGATCGTCGTGTAGCCGAACTCCTGCACGCCCTTCTCTTTTCGCTACCTGGAACTCCCATTTTGTACTATGGCGATGAGATCTTGATGGGCGACAATATCTATCTCGGCGATCGTGACTCGGTGAGGACCCCGATGCAGTGGTCACCGGATCGTAACGCGGGATTCTCCAAAGCAGATTTCGCACGCCTCTACTTGCCGCTCAATATGGACCCGGTCTATGGGTATGAGTCAGTCAACGTCGAATCGCAGACGAGAAACCCTTCGTCGTTTCTTCACTGGCTCCGCAATATGTTATGGATCCGTCGATCCGAAGGCGTCTTCGGTACTGGGGCTTTTGAACTGTTGCGTACGGAGAATCCGTCCTGCTTCGCCTACGTGCGGTCCGTGGAAGATCAGGGACGATTCGTGCTCTGTGTCAATAACCTCGCACGCTCTGCACAGCCCCTCTCTCTCGATCTCTCCGGTTTCGTCGGACGAGTTCCTTACGAGCTCCTTGGGAGGACTCGGTTTCCGGCGATCGGCTCGGATCCTTACTTCTTCACCTTGCCTCCCTATGGAGTATTTTGGTTCGAGCTTGTTCGTCAAGACGATGGAGATGAGATGTCGTGACCTTGAGCGATCGTGATGTCGGGGCCGGGGGTGAGGGAGGTGATCTTCATCTCGGTGATGTCGAGAGCTTCGTGAACGATTCGCTCGTTGTCCAGAGGCTCTCGGATTTTCTGAGAGCTCAGCGGTACTTCAGCGACCCTCGTCTTGACGAAGATCTACGTTTCGAGGTGGGATGGTGGCACGGTTCGGTCGATGACCTAGCGGTCGAGTTGATCGTGCACAATGGCGAACTGGGGCTCTGGTACGTTCCCGTGATGCTGCGTTCTGTGGAGGTCGATCCTACGAGTACGGTTCGTCACGAGGTCCAAGTGATCGATCTGCTTCAAGACCAGAGAGAGCGGGACGCACTTTTGAAGGTCAGAATGCCCAGTCTCAGTCTGAGAGGCGGTACTCGTTTGATCGATCGAGAGCAGTCGAATTCGGCTGTCACCGTCGGTTCAGATATCTTCGTGAAGCTCTATCGGAGGCTTCGGCAAGGAACTCATCGTGAGGTCGATACGCTCGTACGCCTCTCTCATGGCGCCGATGCTCCGGTGCCAAAGGTTCACGACGTCGGTGTTGTGGGAGGTGTGACGGTTATGGTCGCAGTGGACTACCTCCCAAATGCTCACGATCTCTACGCAGACTGTACCGGCGGGTCCTTCGACGGTAGCGAGCTGCAGGTGGTGGCTCGACGGGTTGGTAGTACTCTGGCCGATCTTCACCACTCGCTCCGCGAAGTAACCGAAACTCGTGTGGAGTCCTACGCTCAGATACGCTTATCTGCAAGAGAACGCATGGTTCGTTCGGTCGAACGCTGCCTCGAGCACAACCACGATCAGCTTGGCCCCGATGAGAGATCACGACTGCACGATCTCATAGGTAGGTTTAGCTCGACAGATCATCCACTATGGGCCAAGGGCCCTAGGGCGGACGTGGGCATCAGAACGCAACTCATTCATGGCGATCTTCATCTCGGGCAGATCCTTCTTGATGGATCTGTATCGGAGGGTACGATAGCGTACATCGACTTCGAAGGAGAGGTTTTAGCTACATCTCAGATGGGTTCAGCGCTCGATCCGGTCGAGCGTGACCTTGGGGGGCTGCAGCGCTCCTTCGCTTACGTTGAGGCGATGCGTCGCATCAACGGAGGCACCAGCACGTTGGCTCCAGGACTACTCTTCGAGATCTGCTTGGAGGCATATCGGTCCCAGTTGGATTCGGTCTCCATCAGTGATGAGCTTGTTCGTGTTTTTGCTGCGGAGAAGGCAGCGTACGAACTCGAGTATGAGCTTCTTGCGGGTCGAGGTCTTGTCTCGGTCCCGCTGTCGTATCTAGCAGAAATTTGAAAGGCGGTGAGGTCGATCGCAGACCTTCCAACTATCCAGGCCCCCACCCCCTACGATCTCTTCCTCTTTGGTGAGGGTCGCCACCAGCGAGCGTGGGAGTTTCTTGGGGCCCACTACGGGTTGCTCGACGGGGTGGTAGGTGTGAGCTTCTCGACGTGGGCGCCATCTGCCGCTGCGGTTGCCGTGATTGGCGACTTCAACGGATGGGACCAGCGGGCCTCGGTACTCTCACCGATCGGCTCCTCAGGAGTCTGGTCTGGATTCGTGGCTGGTGCGGAGATTGGACAGTGCTACAAGTTTGCGATTCAGACCGCCAATGGCGAATGGATCGAAAAAGCCGATCCGTACGCTCGAGCAACCGAAGTTCCGCCGAGGACCGCTTCTATCGTCACGGGCGAGGCTCTTCCGGTTGACCAGCGGAGTACACGGGTCGCTGATCAGCAGCGGTGGCTTGGAGGAGAACCGGTCTCTGTCTACGAAGTTCATCTTGGGTCCTTCGAGCGAGAGTGGGGAGAGGAGGCGTACGAGCGCGCAGCGATGACGTTGGTCGAGCGCGTCGTAAGTCTTGGCTTCACGCACGTCGAGTTTCTTCCTCTCACGGAGCATCCCTACGGCGGCTCGTGGGGCTATCAAGCGACCTCCTACTTTGCGCCGACCGCTCGATGGGGATCTCTACAAGCGCTGATAGGGCTGGTTGATGCACTTCATCAGGCCGGCGTTGGGGTGATCTTGGATTGGGTCCCCGGACACTTTGCGACCGATGCCCACGGGCTCTACCGTTTTGACGGCACCGCTCTGTACGAACACTTAGACCCGAGGCAAGGTATCCATCCCGACTGGGGTAGCGCTATCTTCAACTTCGCCAGAAATGAGGTGCGAAGCTTCCTGCTCTCCTCGGCTCGGTATTGGATCGAGATTATTGGTTTTGATGCGATCCGAGTCGATGCGGTGGCATCGATGCTCTACCTTGACTACTCGCGCGACGAGTGGGTCCCAAACGAGTACGGAGGTCGAGAAGACCTTGCTGCTCAGAGATTTCTCAGAGAGTTCAACGAGATGGTTCCAACCCTCGGAGCGGGGACGGCGACGATTGCCGAAGAGTCGACGGCCTTCCCCAATGTGACCCGGCCGACATCTCTCGGTGGACTTGGCTTCGGTTTCAAATGGAATATGGGTTGGATGCATGACACTCTTGATTATTTTGCTCGAGAACCGATACATCGACAGTGGCATCATCACCAGTTGACCTTTGGACTGCTCTACGCCTTCTCCGAGAACTTTATTCTTCCAATCTCCCACGATGAGGTGGTCCACGGAAAGGGCTCTCTGTACTCCAAGATGCCCGGCGACCACTGGCAGAAACTTGCGAACGTGAGGGCCTGTCTCGCGTGGATGTGGACCCATCCCGGTAAGAAACTGCTGTTCATGGGGTGTGAATTTGCACAGCAGAGCGAGTGGTCGGAGTCAGCGTCCTTGCTCTATCAGCGCGAGCTCACCGATCATGGCGATGGGATCGAGCAGGTGGTGCGGGATTTAAATAGAATCTATCGAACCACTCCGGCACTGTACTCCTTAGATCACTCTGGGGATGGCTTTGCGTGGATCTCGACCTCTGACTCGTCTTCAAACGTTATCGGGTTCTGTCGTTTCGCCAGTGATGCCCACCGTCGAGCTGGAGCTTCGACGATAGCGGTGCTTGCCAACTTCTCACCAGTGCCTCGGGATCGATATGTTGTTGGACTTCCCTTCAGTGGTGTTTGGAAGGAGATCTTCAACGGTGATGCAACGATCTATGGCGGATCGGGACTCGGAAATCTCGGCGTGATCGAGGCGGTCGAACGAGCCTCGGGTCGATATCCTTACTCAGCAGAGGTAGTCTTACCCCCGCTCTCCGTGGTGATCATGGAACACAGCGGAGAGGTGAACCATGTGGCCTCGAGTCGAGGCGATGAAGGAGCGGACCGTGAAGAGTACGTCGTGTGTGGGGATCTGAGTTGGCGCTCGTGAGACGATCTTCGACAGAGACGCGGCGTCAGCGTCCTTCAACGTTCTTCGGAGCTCCCCGGCCACTCCGTCCTATTCGATCGTTTGTGCTGTCGGGAGTGTTGCTTGTGGCGCTCGGCGCCAACGCTTGGTCGACCTCCTCTCGGTCGTCAGTGTTGTTGAAGTCTAGCTCCGTGGTCTCGACCTCATTGAACCCAACGGGAAACGATCCAGGCCATATCGCTAATGCATTGCAGAGCCCTGCATGTGGTGTTGCCATCGATGGTAGTGCCTGTGAGAGCCTCATTGTTGCTTCCTTGGATGCGGGGCGGGTCTCGTTGGGGCTGAAAAGTTACTCACTTCCTGCTGACTTCACCACTCTTGCACCTGATATTCAGATCGAGCTTCTGGCTAACCAGGATCGAGCAGCGTATGGGCTCTCGCTTCTCACGGGAGAGCTGGGCGGACTCGACGGCGTTGCAGCTCAGGGCGCCATCCAAGGAGTCGACCCCAACCCGCCCAGTGGCACCACTCTCGACGGAGTTACGGTGGAGAGCGTTGGATCGAACTGGTTTGGTTCGACGGCACCAGCGAACTGGTTGGTTGTGTACTACGACTGGATGTATAACGATGGCTACGGCTCGAATAATCTTGCGTGCACAGCTCCAGGCTCCCCCGGCTGTTGGCAGCATCGTGACAACATTCTTTTCGGTGGTGGCGGTACCACGGCGCTCTACTTCGGTCTCTCAATGACGCAGAACGAGAGTTACGCAACCTCAGCAGCGCTTCTTGTCGTCTCCGCAGATCATGCTGCGGCGACGCAGGTTCCTGTTCTTGCACCGTGGAGCACCGTTTCGTCGCTGATGAGCTCCTCGTCTCCGACCCAAGGATACTGGCTCGTTGCATCCGATGGAGGGATCTTCTCCTTCGGAGATGCTCAGTTCTACGGATCAACAG
>JBMFXG010000017.1:0-21901 GCA_049964535.1 Acidimicrobiales bacterium
AGCATCTTTCACCGGCGCGCATGGATCACAAGGCGACAGGTTACACCTTGGCGTTCAACTCACTACCGTGTCACTGCCGATCTGGCGCATCGATGCAGAGCCACCTCACACAATCTGACGCTCATCGCGAGAGGTCACGACATCGAAGACCATGGAGAGCCAATCTCCTGGCAGGGTCGTCACCACACAACCCGGCACCGTCACCGTACGGCTTAGCTCGACCGAGGCGAGCTCAAGCTCCACAGCTCAGCCTTTCCGACTCCGCCGCAGTAGTAGCTCCTGCTCTTGTTCGAGCGTGAGTCCCATCGAGGCCGGGACCTGGGCTGGGTGCTCACACTCATGGGCGTAGATCTCACGAATACTTTGACGCAACGGCCGGGGCGTTAGACCGGCCTCCAAAGCACGGCGTGGATCGACCGTGTCCAAGAGCCGAAGCGGATCGGTTCCGAGCCACAGCGGAAAGGCCGACTCGGCAATCTCAAGCTCAGAGATCTCATCGGGTCCAATCCAAGTTAACGATGTGCCTACAGGGGCAATCTCGTCTACGACCGCCGTGAGGAATCCCTCGAAGGTGCAGGGCTCTGTTGGAGAGACGGTGTGGTACGTACCGCTCGCCTCTCCCGTAGCCAGGCGAACCACAAAGTCCGCCAGGTCGCGCGCGTCGATCACTTGAAAGGGATTCTCCTTCGGACCTGGCACGAGCATCTCTCCGCCACGAGCAGCTCTCATGACCCACCAGGTGAAACGATAGGTGTAGTCATAGGGCCCGATCACTACGGTCGGCCGAACGATACTCACCGGCACGACAGGGAGTCCCCACTCTACATCCCGACCACCAAAGTATCGCAACGCTGCCGCCTCGCAGAGGGCTTTGAGGCCTCCATAGGTCTCATTGGTCACCTGCTCAACCGTTGGGTCCTCCAGCGTCAGAAGTGGTGCATCTTCATTAATGCCTGGTTCCTGGGGCGTGGCGTAAGCAGAGACGGTCGAGACGTAGACGTATCGTCCTCCTCTGCCGGCGAGAGTCTCCGCGAGTGAACGAACCTGGCGAGGGAAGTACGCTGAGGCATCGACCGTAGCGTCCCACTCCCCGTGCGCTAACGCTGCGAGGTCACTATTACGGTCGCCGTAACGATGCTCCAGATCCGCAAAGATCTTCTCTTTCGACGTACCACGATGGAACAGTGTCACGTCGTGGCCCGACCTAACGAAGGCTTCCGTGATGTGCCGACCTACGAACTGAGTTCCTCCAACGATGAGTACGCGCATGGACGGAGCCTACTCTGCACCACACAAGATCGTTCACGAGTCAAGTTTGCGATCGATCCGCTCTCTACCACCGATCGTCAAACCTTGCCCTTACCCAGAGCTCAGCTGCACCGCCTTGACGATGAGTAAGATGACACTGAGCACTAGGTACGCCCGCAGACTCAACATGCCGATCCGAAGCCCCGGCGACCAGCGAACCGGCCTCAGAAGATTGAGCGGCGGCATCCTCCACGTCATTTTCTCGCTTCGAGAGAGAACTCGCTGCTGGACAGGTTGGTCAGATGCGTGGCGCCTCCTGCTTACCAACAGAACGACTCCATAGACGATACCTCCAGCAACAACGAGGCCGACGCCGAGGTCTTCCGCAATACTGATCACATTGATATTGGGAAAGAGTGTGCTCGTCATCAAGGTCCCGGAGAGATCCAAGAGCACGCCGATGATGAGGGTGGCGAGCGCATTGAGCCAACGCGCATTGACCCAAGGACCGAGCACCTCCGGATCATTGCAGAGCAGCAGCAAAAACACGCTTGCGGACGGCAACAAGATTCCCGCCAGTGCCTGCACCGCAGTGGTAATGAGCCCGAGTGGGGCGTGTGGGATCAGGACAATTCCGCCGGCCAACGCCACCATGATGGTGTAGCTCACGTAGAAGGGCTTTGCTTCCCTCCATCCTCGATGCAAGGAGTGGCGCAAGCCAAAGACGTCTCCGAAGGCGTAGCTCGTCGCCAAAGTTACCGCAGCAGCGCCAATGATGCTGGCATCGAAAAGTACGACGGCGAAGATATCTCCAAGCAGAGCGGAGTGATGCGCAAGAAGATGAGCCACATCACCAGCGTTCGTGAACTTCCCGAAAAACTTTGTGCCGCTTGCTGCATAGTTCGCAGTAATCATGATCGCAGCAGCGCCGATCACGACCACGATCGACCCAAGCACTGTATCCACTCGCTCATAGCTAATGAACCTTGGTGTGATGCGCTTATCGACGATGTTCGACTGCTGAAAGAAGAGCTGCCATGGAGCGACGGTCGTCCCAACGATCGCAATGATCAACAAAACCGAAGACGAGTTGGCACCACCGAATATCGCCGGCACGACGAAGTTCTTGAAAATGGTGGGGAAGTGAGGATGAGAGAGCACAAACATCGGAATCTGGAGGAGGCTGATGCCGATAAAAACAAACATCGCACGTTCCCACCGCCGGAAGCTTCCTGAGGCCATAATCACGACCAGTGCAACTGCAGCGGTCGGCACCACGATGTAACGAGATAAGCCAAAGTAGGACGCTGCAAGGGAGATGCCGATGAACTCGGTCACGATCGTCAAAAAGTTCAAGAGAAAGAGATCTCCGACAGAGAACCAGCCCCATGCACGTCCGAACCGCTCGTTAATGAGACGCGCGTGCCCAACACCGGTAACCGCCCCAAGACGCACGACCATCTCTTGATTGACCACCAGAACCGGAATCAATAACAAAAGCGTCCACAGTAAGGAGGTATGAAGGTTCTGTCCGGCCTGGGCGTAGGTCGAAACGCCTCCAGCATCGTTGTCACCGACCATGACGATAAGGCCTGGACCAACAATGGCTGCAAGCGTAAGCAACCGTCGCTTCCATCGAGAGCGGTCGCCATCGTCATCAAGGTTGATCCGTCCAAACGCTCCCTCAATATTGCCGAGGTGCGCTGAGTCCAACACTGCAGAGGCCGGCGGTGCTACAAGTTTGCCCTGTCCTTGTTCCTCAACTGAGGGAAGAGGCTCCCTTGGGGTGTCGTCGCCCTGAGCTCGATCCCAAGACCGCCTCATGGAGTCACCCTCCGCTCCCAGTCGACTGAGATCCACTCTGTTCATGGCGCTCTGATCGTGGTGCCGGCTCTCGCCTCCTCCACTCATCAGGGATCGTCGCTTCTAAGATGTCATCCACCGTGATGACGCCAAGCATCGCTCCTCCATCGTTGAGAACCGGGACACTGAGAAGGTTGAAATCGGCCATCAAAACCGCAACATCGACAACATCGGCCGTTGGCAGTACGTCAATGAACTCTCGATCAAGGATCGAATCGAGCGATGCACTCGGATCGGCTCGCAGAAGATCCACCACAGAAGCCACACCAAGCACACGGCCGTCACCGTCGACCACGTGCACCGTGAGCGAGACCTCAACCTGCAGCGATCCAGCTTGCCGGATAGCGTCGATTGCCTCCTGAACGCTCAATCCGACCGGACAGGTCAGATAGTCAACGCTCATGATCCCACCTGCGCTCGACGCATTGAAGGCCATCAAATTCATGATCTTTGCCTTGTGATTCGGGGTCAGGAGGTCAAGAATTTTAACTCGTCGCTCTTGAGGCAGTTCGGCCACCGCATCGGCCGCATCGTCAGAGCGCATCAGCTCAATGACCGCAGCGACCTCCTCATCGGATTTATCGCCGAACAATCTGGTTGCGACATCGGGGTCCAACTCCCCAAACACATCGGCTTCGAGCTCAGGATACTCATGCAGCGCCTCCATGATCTCCTCGCCCTCACTTCTCGATGCGTCTTCAACCAAGTCAGCAATCTGAGCAGGCTTAAATCGTCGAACGCGACGGAACGGTCGACGGACAAGTTCGGTAGCGCTATGACCGATCAGCGGCTCGAAGGCCTTCCAATCTTTTCCGTTGCGTACACTCTGCTTACGGAACGAGGCAAAAAGCCTCGCAGGTCGACGGCGCGTATCGAGAGAACAGAGAACCCACCCATCGGCGGTCTCTTCAAGATCCACGTCCCACGCCCAAACGAGCTCTGCATCGTCAACATCGATCAGTCGATGCCCAAGGATGTCTTCTCGAAGCAGAACTTCACCACTGCGGCGCTCGAAGCCTCGAAGATCTACCTTGGCCTTGGTCAGGAGGATCCGGTCAGCTTGAAACTCAAGCACTCGTGCAATAGGCATAAAGACCTGGCGACCCCCTACTCTCACCACGAGTCCTTGAAGAAGCGGGTACTCACCTTCGCGCAAGCGAAAAAGCAGGTCGTCGAGCTTGCCGATCGTCTCTCCGCCTTGGGTAACCAGCGGCGAGCCAATGAGTTTGGACATGTGCACAGTGCAAGCCTACCGAGGCTAACGCAATGATAAACCGGTCATCGACACTTACAGCGCGACGAATCTCACTCCGGCCTTCACAAGCAGAGATGCTCTTCCACGGAGTAGATCTCAGCCGTGTCAACCGTACCGTAGGGACCAGAGCCCACGGACTCCACGGGCTCCATGGCGAGTCTCCATCGCTCTCGCTTCAGTTCCTTCACCTGCGTCGGGGGTCTCCAAAAACGGCTCGACGGTCACCGAGTCGTGACTCATATGGCCGCTTCATCCACTCGAACTGATCGGATTACACCTGCTCATCGGTTTGTAAGCCACAGTCCGGACGTGTCGAGACCCTACCTCGAGAGAAGAGCGGAATGAGAACGTGAGAGAGCGGACCGAGGGACGCAGCGTACAACACAGTTCCAACACCGACGGTGCCTCCGAGTATCCAACCCAGGAGGAGCACGGATCCCTCTATTACTGTGCGAACCACTCGAAGCGAGTGGCCGCGTCGTGCCATACCGGTCATGAGCCCATCTCGCGGACCGGGTCCAAGGCCACTCCCGATGTAAAGACCGGTAGCGATCCCAGCAATAGCCACTGCGGCGACCATGTAGACAATCCTGACATCAAGCGTCACCGGCTTGGGCAACACCACCACCGCAACGTTGATGACGTTACCGATGATTGCTACGTTGGCGACGGTTCCGATACCGGGTAGCTGACGGAGAGGAATCCACGCCCCGAGCACGATGACCCCCACAATGATGGCCCACGTCCCAATTCCGAGTCCAAAGCGTCTCGAGAGTCCTTGGTTGAGAACGTCCCAAGGATCGAGGCCGAGCCGAGCATTGATGAGCAGGCCAAATCCAAAACCGTATAAGACCAGTCCGAAACCAAGTTGCGACACTCGCAGAGCCATATCCCTTGGCGATGTCTTAATGTGATGTCGAGCATAGGAAGGGAGAAAGGCCACACTTCAGCGTAGTTCAGCAAGCGCCGCCGGCAGCCCTGAAGACGGAAACTCAACCACATCTCGCAACAGTCACCCACTCGCCATCGATACTGTTCGCACCACCACGAGCCGTGACATCTCCAGAGCCGTCAAGCAGTGTCGACTTCGAACTTTCCACGCCTCATCTTGAACGTCACCCACTTAACCGGCTCCTCCCACGTAGACATGGTCGACGGACCGTGCAACCGAGATGACCTATCGCCACCGCCCAGTCTCGAGTAGAAGGGAGCATCTCTCATCCAAGATGGTCCGACCCTATTCACTCTTCCCTCTGCCCCGTTACGACAAGTTGCCCCGTACTCTACGATCTATCTGGGAGCTCTCCGTTGGTTGGCCATCGACGCATCCTTGCTTGCCGGCGAGACTCACGTACTAAAGCGACAGATTCCCATATTCATTCTCTGTCAATGTGCGAGAAGGACCTCCCTCTCCAATCTTTCAGACCGTGCGTGGGCTAACCAGATGGCCCCGAGGCATCCTGGCGAGCATGCCTCCACTCCTCGGTTTCAATGAGATCTCAACCCTTCCACGCTTCATCGAAGGTTCGACGTTGCTCGCCTCCCTGACTCATACCCGAGTTGGTCAATGCCTTGCTGTCCCCTAGGGGTCTAGCGCCGCTGATCAGCGGAGCTAGCCAACGGCGCGAGGTGTCTTCCTCCAACGAGATCACACCAACGCTGAGATTCTGCGAGAAGACACAACTCGATAACGCCCTACCGCTCCTCGTGGCAAGTCGATCACCCGGTGGCCAACTTCAGCGATGACTCTCAGCGTGAGCCTCTGACCCACCTCTCCTCCTACGACCTCGGACCACCAACACCGTAGAGTGACACGACCGTTGGTGAGAGCAACAAAGGAGTCTCTCCCAGTCAGAGCACTACCACTGACCACTAAGCTCATTGCAGTCGTATCAAGGTCGAATACGGTGCAACAAGCGCCCTCAGAGCTGGAGTCGTCATGACCACTGATCCCTGTGAAGGAAGCGATGAGGATGCACTTGCCCGCACCCCTCGACCGCCGTACGTTGCAGTGATCTTCACCTCACGGCTGCGAGATAACGATCCAGACTACGAGCTCACAGCTCGAGAGATGGTAGCTCTTGCACACTCTCAGCCAGGATTTCTCGGCATCGAGTCGGCACGAGAGACACTCGGTATCACCGTCTCGTACTGGTCGGACGAGGACGCTGCTCGATCCTGGAAGCGAGTCTCCGAGCACCTCGGGGCCCAGCACCTCGGCAAGACCCGCTGGTACGAAGAGTATCGGGTTCGAATCGCAACGATAGTTCGAGACTACGGAGCTGACAAGTTGTCAGACTCACGAGAACCGCCCACACAGCACTGACGACACCGTTGCACCGAAGTCGAAACACTGATAACCACGTAGTATCAAAGCAAGGCTCAGTTGGGTCTTGACACGTAGCGAGATGAACCGTGGAGGTTCCATGACCAAGGTTGCAGAGTACATGACGAGCGACCTCGTAACCTTTGCTCCTGAGATGCAGATCGATGCTGCTATCGCAGTGCTCATTGAGCGGGGTATTCACGGTGCACCGGTTGTCGAGGACGGCAAGCTCATCGGCATTCTCACCGACGACGATCTGGTCGTCGGTGAGTCCCGAATCCACGTTCCGAGCATGCTCTTAATCTTCGGCGAGTTTGCAATGTGGCCTCCGTCGGTGCGAAGGTTCGAACGCGAGGCCGAGAAGGCTCTCGCTCTCACCGTGAGAGACGCTATGACCCACACCGTGGTCAGCGTCGGCCCAGACGACGATATCGAAGATGTTGCCACGACCCTTCATCAACGGCGCTACACCATGCTTCCGGTTGTTGAGCACGGTAGTCTCGTCGGAGTAATCTCCAGAGAGGACGTACTGCGTGCACTGGCGCGAGAGAAACGGGGAGACCTCTAACCTGAGACCATCGACTCTCGCCTGCACTCCGTCAGCTCGGGTCCTTCGTGATCTAGCTGCGTGCTTTGACGACAAGAGCGATTCTACGATCCCGTAGCCATCCGCAGTTAGTGCTCTCGGAGCACTTCTGGAGAGCGAATTTGAAGAGACCGTTCGCACGGATGAAGGTCAAAGCGCAGCACACAGATCGCGCCCCGTCTCTTCCCGGCAACGACGATCCAGTACTTCCACATGACGAGCGTGGCACTCAATTCAAGCGACCTCACCTCCCATTCGTCATCTGTCGCAGATAATACCGCTCGACCCCGAAGCAGATCTTGCCACTCACGACTCGGTACTACGACACCAAGATCAACCTTCGCACTCGCCATGGTTCGCCGAAGAGCCACGAGCAACATGCTGCCCAGAGCGCTACGGCCTTCTCGTTGGTGAACCTTCGCCTCGACGATGTTACGTTCGCGATTGTGACGCAGCGCGTTCGCAACAGCTACTATCGCTGCCAATGGCTCTACACACTCAAAGAGGTAGTGACGAGTCAGGCGCTGGCGCTATCGTCCCGAGGGTCGTCGATGTGGCTGTCGACGATAGAGAGCTTGTCATCTTTTGCATAACCTCCTCAGGTCTCCGAGAATCAAAACACGGCTCCTCTTACGCCGATGCCGATCCATCGGTGTGAACTCACGCCGCCTGGTGACCGAGAGTGTCCCCACTGCGAGAAGCGGTGTCTCGGCAACCAGGGGGTGAATCGGCGCCGTAGGGAACTACCGACCCTCCCGACGGTCACGCCTTTGCCGGGGTCGGGACGGTGAACCCCACCCCGGTGATCGAGTAGGGCAGCAAGGTAAGCCTGGTACCAAGGACGCCGGTGGTGCGGTTCAGACCCGAGACGGTCGAGGTGGGCGCCGCAGTGATGGACTCAAGCGACGCTCTTGGCGACAGCCCGGTCCCAGTTCCATCGGAAATAGTGATAGAGCGATTGGTCAAGTTAATCAGCACCGTTCTGGTACCGCTTGGTCCGCTGAACGATGCTCCGATCACCCCCGCAGCACCAACGGGCAGAGTGGGCGCCCCAGTAAAACGAAGTGGCGTAACTCTGACCGCTTGGGCAGAGGCACTGGTCAAAAACATCAAGGCCAATCCGCTCACAGTTGGCTGCGGAGCCAAGCCCGAAGTGAAGGCGCCCGTAAAGGGGTTGGAGAAGAGATCCCAATAGTCATCGAGCTGCACTCGGGGTGACTGGTCGAACAGGAGCACCGACTCGGCCGCGTAGAGCCCGTGGAGCCAGGTGATACCCCGAGCCGGTCGGCCACCCAAGAGGCCCTGACGGGACAGGTTGAACTCCGTGAACCAGATCCGATACCGGCTAGGAAAGGTCGCCATGACCTGCTCGGTCGATAGCCAGTTGGTCTGGACTTCGGCGAGGAGCTGCATCGGATTGAGATTGCGACCGACCGGGGCGAAGTAGTCGTGCAGCGTGATTGCGTTGATATCAGCGCCAGCGATCGCTAGCAACGTCTTGTTCCAGCTCTTCTCACGACCTGTGCTTTGTGGCAAAGATCCAACAGCAGCGATCTGAACTTTGGGAAACGCAGCGCGGATCGCTAGTGCCCACTTCGCCACCGTACGGGCATAGGAGGCTGCAGTTGGGAACACTTTTCGGTAACTACTGATGCCGAGGTAGAACTCGTTACCCAACTCGACATAGCGCACCGGGATTCCCAGGTTCTGAGCTGTATGCAGCATCTGCAACTGGTCCTCAAGGTTAGAGGTGAGGAGATTGAGATCAAAGACGGGAACGGTCCCAGTGTCTCGAACGATGCTTTGGAGTGTCTGTAAGGTGAAGCCGTAGTTGCGAGTACGAGCAGGCTTGAATCTTCCACTACCGGAGATGGTCGCAGGCTGGTGCAACGAACCGTTCTGCCAATCCCAGTAGTTCGAGATCGCTCCACCTGGATATCGGATCGTCCCCCCTTGAAAGTCCCGCACTGCAGCCATCACCCCAGATGCAGCAAAATCCTGACCGACCCCGGCGTAGTCCAGGTTCGATCCATTGATCGGAGCGATAAGCGTAATCGGTGAGCCTGCCTGCACCCCGACCGCGACCATGCTCTCGCTACTCGCGGATGGTGTCGTCGCTCCTGCATCGCTACACCCGGCCGCAAGCAGCGCCACTACGATGCCTGCCACGAGGCTCATCTTCTGAAACATGAGGTCAAAGGTATCACCAGTCTGTAAGCCAGCCGTTCTGAAAGTGTTAGCGCTCTATGTGCTCACCGTCGATCGGTACGCCACGTGATCATCCTCTCTCAAACCACCCCTCCGTAGAAGTGTTCGCTTCCACGGAGCCGCCCGTCAGAATCGCACCAAAGAGGTGGCTCAAAAGATTGAGAAAACGTGCCTAGAGAGGGCGCCTACACCGGGGACTAAGCCCACGGACCTTCCTCAGGAGTTCTCCTACTGCAGCATCACCTCAGCCGTCTCCGCAGTGCCGCTTCTGACTTCGCTCAAACGAGGGGCTCAGGCCGTTAACGTTCCGTCCTCACGAGCGAATCGCGGAGCTAGAAGCAGATGCCGACGAGGTAGGCGAGGTCTTCAGAGCCTCTCACTCCATGAACGGCGGCTGCAGGGCCGATCTGAATCGTTGCATGAGACCTCTCGCGTCACGATCTGGTCGAAGCATGGTCCTCAGATCGTCGATGCCAGCAGCTACGCTCAGCACTGGCGGAAGTGGCGCTGACCGGAATCGAGCCGGCGGTTATGGACCGGGAACTCCCCACTACAAGGTGTACGCAGCGTTGAAGCTCCATCAGAGCAACTCGCCGGCGTTTCGGACGACCGTAGCATTACAGCGCCATGACGGGGGTACTGCACACTCGACCCGACACCGTTGCATTCGAGCCCCAACGGTATCGTCGTGGGCATGCCTCAGCCACCCAAGCTCTCATGCGGAGCGTGCGCCTTGGCGCTCGAAGACTCACAAATGACGAGACCGAGCCTCATCGTCGAGCGAGACGAGCGGCTACCACCGCTGCACCTTGAGCTTCGTGAGCGAACCTTATGGCTCTCTCTGCACGGAGTTTGACGCAGCAACGTCTTGATAGAACCGGAAGCTATCTTTCGGAACTCGTCGTCCAGTGTCGTAGTCGACCCAGGTAATACCGAATCGCCTCGAATAACCTTCGGACCACTCAAAGTTATCCATCAGACTCCACACGAAGTATCCCCGAACGTCCACTCCAGCCGAGATCGCATCGTGTACGGCCCCGAGATGTCCGATTAAGTAACGAGTCCGTTCCTCGTCGTGGATACAACCGTCTGGAGCGACGTAGTCATCGTTCGCACAGCCGTTCTCGGTGATATAGATGGGAAGCTCTGTGTAGTTCTCACGCACGCTCACCAGTAGCTCGCGGAGAGAATCTGGCTCGACCTCCCACTCCATTGGAGTTCGATCAACGCCTGGACGATGCATACCAACGCTTCGTAACGATTCATCGACAATGGTGGCAGGTCGAGAGATATCGACAAGATAGCCCGCACTACGGTGCTCTGCAACCCGATCTCTACTGCCAACCAGCGTCGGCTGATAGTAGTTGATACCCAAAAAGTCCAAAGAGCGGGAGATCTCCTCGAGATCACCATCTTCGATGGTCGGCATACGATCTTCAAAGTGCTCCACCATATCTGCTGGATACTGCGCCCGAAAAATCGGATCCAAGAAGAGCCGGTTGGATACACCGTCAACGAGACGGGCCGCTCTGAGGTCGTCCTCGTGTTGACTTGCCGATCGTACATTGGCAAGGTTCAAGGTGATACCGACCGGAGCCGAGGTAGAAGCCCGTAGCGCCTCGACTGCGAATCCGTGACCGAGCAGCAGGTGGTGATTGGCCGCTAGAGCAGCGCCCAGATCTCGCTGCCCCGGAGCATGGTATCCATACGCATGGCCGAGCCACGACGAGCACCACGGTTCATTGAGAGTAATCCACATTCCCACTTGGTCACCGAGACCCTCTACGCAGAGCGCAGCGTACTCCGCGAAACGGTAGGAGGTATCTCTCACCCGCCAGCCCCCTGCGTCCTCGAGCGCCTGTGGGAGATCCCAGTGGTAGAGCGTCACTGCGGGCGTGATTCCACGATCCGCCAACCCTCCAACCAAACGCCGGTAGAAGTCGAGGCCAGCTGAGTTAGCCGGACCCTTCCCGTCGGGCTGTATCCGAGGCCAAGCTATCGAGAAGCGATAGGAGTCGATCCCGAGTTCGGCCATCAAATCGAGATCCTCATCGAGGCGGTGGAAGTGATCGCAAGCTACGTCGCCGGTGTCGCCGTGTCGCACCTTTCCGGGAGTGTGAGAGAAGGTGTCCCAGATCGATGGGCCCCGACCGTCTTCGGTCACGGCTCCTTCGATCTGATACGAAGCCGTTGCTGCGCCCCACACAAAACCTGGGGGGAACTCTCTCATGCCATTATCGGACATCGTTGTCCACCTTTCACACATCTCGATACTGCGCACACCTGAGTCACTATGGCGCAGTTCAAGCACCGAGACCAATTCAGCCGCAGCGCAAGTCCCACTCTCCATCTGGATCACTCTTGAGAATTCACGCTAGCACAACCATACCTGGAAGCGCTTACAACATTTCCTGAGTATTTCCCCAGCATAGGTTGAAGTAATTTTCAGCTACTGCTACAGTAGCCGAAAGCGCTTACAGTTAACACTGCATTACAGTACGGTCAATATTTGGTTTAGAAGTACAACGTGCTCGACGCTCACGGGGGTGTGACATCGAGTAGTCCAAGTTAGGGGGAGGTGAGAGACTATGGAGACTGATGCGTCGCCGTCGAACTCCACCATCTACGACGTTGCCAAGCTCGCCGGTGTCTCCATCGCTACCGTGTCACGAGTTCTCAACGGACACAGCCACCTCAAGGACTCCACAAAGGCCCTCGTACTGCAGAGCGTCAAAGAGCTCCAGTTCGTTCCCAACAACGCAGCCCGAGGTCTTTCGTCGGGCTCCAAGCGAGTGATCGGCCTGCTCTTCGTCCGCACCCAGAGCGAGGACTTTCTCGAGATCGTCCAGGAGAGCCTCCTCTTCACGGACTCAGTTATACGAGGAGCAGAGCGAGCCGCCAGTGAACAGGGGTACTCCTTGCTCCTCGGAGGCGTTGAGAGCGATCGGCAGGCCGAGACGGTCGATCGAATGATCTCGATGTGCGATGGCCTGGTTCTCCTCGACCGAACCCTATCCGACCGGGAGGTGCCGGTCATCGCCCGCCGAGTACCAACCGTGCTCCTCGCAGGTAACGGAAGGGCCCGAAGCGCCTTCACCGTACGCGTGGATAACGCCGAGGCAATGAGCCGGATAGCGCACCATCTCGTCCTGGAACACGGTCTCACCCGACTCGCCTTTCTCTCCGGTTTTGCGGCCTCTCCAGACTCCCAAGCACGTCGCGAGGGCTTCGTACGTGGCGCTCTCGAGTGCGGTGCGGTCGTCGAAGACGACCCACTGTGGTTCTCGGACTACACCTCCTCGGGGGCAGTGCAGGTTATTGAGCGTCGCGTCGCAACCGGGGCCCCACTGCCGCAGGCAATCGCTTGCGCCAACGACCAAGCCGCAATCGGAGCTATTCACGCCCTCAAGCGATCTGGAATCAGAGTTCCCAGTGACGTCGCCATCACCGGTTTCGACGATATCTCAGTGGCCCGTCACGTATCACCAACACTCACGACCGTGCATCAACCAGTCCAGCAGCTCGGGACCACTGCAGTGGAGGTCTTGCTCCAGGCCCTCCAGAGCCCAAAGCGGACGACTCCACTGTCAACGGTCCTACCAACCACGCTGATGCTACGACAGAGCTGCGGGTGCGACCAGTGAACTCGTGCTCGCAGGATGAATTGAACCTGGGCACTTCGGAGGTGATCTCACTATGCGTTTTCTAGCCAGGCGTCTCGGTTTCTACGTCATCGCTCTCTTCGCTGCGGTTACGGTGAACTTCTTCATTCCGAGGCTCATGCCTGGCAACGTCGTAGAGACCATGATGTCGAAGTACCCTTCGCTCAAGCCACAGGCACAACACGCCCTCGACGTACTCTTCGGTATTGGTCACACTGGTTCACTGCTGCACCAGTACATCGCTTACCTCGGACAGATTGCGCACGGTAACTTTGGAATCGATCCTCTCCAGTACCCGGTTCCCGTGATCGATATCATCAAGAACGCGCTTCCTTGGACGATTATTCTGGTTGGGTCCGCCACCATCATTAGTTGGGTTCTCGGAACGGGGCTCGGCATCCTCGCAGCCTGGAGGCGAGGCGGCAAGTTCGACCAGATTCTTCCGGCATTGAGCTTTCTCCAAGCAACACCGTACTTCTTCCTCGCACTCGTGTTGGTCTGGCTCTTCGCTCTGAAAATTCACCTCTTCCCCGCCCAGCAAGGATTCAGCAACGGCATTCAGATCGGATTCAACTGGGCCTTCCTCTCCAGCGCCTTTGGGCACTCAATCCTTCCCGCTCTCACTATCGTGCTCACCTCCATGGCCGGATGGATGCTCCAGATGCGCAACGTCATGATCACCACGATCGGGGAGGACTACGTACTTGCAGCGCAGGCAAAGGGCCTTGCACCACGGCGCGTCGTGCTCACCTACGCGGCACGCAACGCCATCTTGCCGAGCATCTCTGGATTCGCCCTCGCACTCGGATTCGTGGTTTCAGGCACCTTGTTGATGGAGATCGTCTTCAACTATCCCGGTATCGGAACACAGCTCTACACCGCAGTCACGTCCAACGACTATCCCCTGACTCAGGCCATCTTCTTAATTATCTCTCTGACCGTCTTAGCCGCGAACATCGTTGCTGACGTTCTCTACGTCCTCGTTGACCCGCGCGCTCGAACTCGATCGGTGGCATCATGACAACAGCAACCACGATCCTCTCTGACCTCCCCGGCGCAGGGATGGTGCCGAGTCCACAGCGTAAGCCACACCATCTCCCAGCGATCTGGTATAACGCCAAGGCCCGTCTCGGGATCGTTATCGTCGGATTCTTCATCCTGATTGCCATCTTCGGCCCACTCCTCGCCCCGTACGATCCCTCAGCGCAGAGTACCGCACTGAACTCGTCGGTGGCGGGACCGAGCCTGACACACCTGCTAGGGACCGACCAGCTCGGTCGAGACGTGCTCTCGCAGATTCTGGTAGGCACGCGTACCACCATTGTTCTCGGACTCCTCACCGGCATCATCGCCACGTTCATCTCGGTTGCAATCGGCATCTCCGCAGGCTTTCTCGGCGGGCTCTCCGACGAACTGCTCTCGTTGATCTCCAACGTCTTCCTCGTCTTTCCTGCTCTCCCCTTTCTCATCGTCGTGCTTGGAGCCTTTCCGAAATCGGGCGAAACTCCCGAAATCATTCTCCTTGCGGTCCTCGGTTGGCCGTGGGGAGCACGGGTCATTCGAGCTCAGACACTCTCTCTGCGTAACCGAGACTTCGTGGCGGCCTCACGAGAGACCGGAGAGAAGAGCTGGAGGATCATCTTCCTCGAGATACTCCCCAACGAGATCTCCCTCATTGCGGCAAGCTTCGTCGGAACGGTCCTCTACGCGATCGGTGCCTCTGTCGGACTCGACTTCCTCGGAGTCGGCAACACCACGACCTGGAGCCTCGGCACCATTTTGTACTGGGCTCAAAACGGTAACGCTCTTCAGCTTGGAGCGTGGTGGTGGTTCGCTGTTCCCGGTATCTGCGTAGCACTCATCGGCACCGGTCTCGTCCTTTTGAACTTCGGTCTCGACGAGCTCGGCAACCCACGGCTCAAAGACGCTGCGCAGCAACGCAAGATCAATGGTCGAACGTGGCGTCCCGCAGACCCCACACCGGTCATTCGAAACAACGAAGCCCCACGGTCCGCACGGCTGCAACAGCACCAGAACGGTCTCCCAAGTCCAGCCTCCAACGGAAAACTCACAAAGACACCATCGTTCGAGGACCTCACGGATACCCATAATCCTCCCGTGACACCGACAGGGCTTCCAAGCTCGCAGTCTCTCACGAGCCAAGAGATGGGAGCTCCGCACCGTGAGAACTGAGATACAAGCCACTAGCGCTCTCAATGGCGCCGCTTCACCACACGCCGCATCGAATGAGCCGGTCTTTGAGATTCAAGACCTCTCTATTGCGTACCGGACAAAGACCGGTGACGTTCGAGCCGTTCACCACGTTGACTTAAACATTGGCCAAGGCGAGGTGGTCGGCCTCGCTGGAGAGTCTGGCTCTGGCAAGTCGACACTTGCGTATGGCGCTTGCCGTCTTCTCCGGCCCCCTGCCGTCATTACCTCTGGTTCCGTCCGCTATCGCGGTCGTCGAAACAACTACCAAGCACAGGACCTCCTCGAGATGGATCGAGATCAGCTCCAAGCCCTACGTTGGCGCGAGATCTCCATCGTCTTCCAGAGCGCTATGAACGCCTTGAATCCAGTACTTCGAATCCAAGATCAGCTCGCCGACGCCATGGACGTCCACCTCACGATCTCAAAGGACGAAAAACTCGACAAGGTCTACCGAGTCTTAGATCTCGTTGGGATTCCTCGAGATCGACTTCGCAGCTACCCACACGAGCTCTCTGGTGGAATGCGCCAACGCATCATGATCGCCATGGCCCTCACGGTCGACCCTGAGCTCGTAATCATGGACGAGCCGACCACCGCTCTCGACGTCGTTGTCCAGCGTGAGATCCTCTCGCAGATCATCGAGTTGAAGGATCGACTCGGCTTCTCCGTCTTATTCATCACCCACGACCTCTCACTCATGATGGAGCTCACAGATCGACTCGCCATAATGTACGCCGGCCAGCTCATGGAGTTCGGAGCGACCTCCTCGCTGCATAGGACCTCAGCACACCCTTACACCAAGGGTCTCCTCAACTCGTTCCCCTCCCTGAGGGGGCCAAAACGAGCACTCGCAGGCATCCCTGGCAATACACCCGACTTGAGAGATCTCCCCCCTGGTTGTCCGTTCGCACCCCGATGCCCAGAGGTGAGAGCTGCCTGTACCGAGGTCGACATGGCCCTGCGACCTGTTGCGGCGAGGGACGGCTCAGCGGTCACGCATCTCACTGCGTGTCCATTTAGTGCTCACGCGCCGGAGAAGACCGAAGCTGAATCAGAGGTGATCCTATGAGCACGCCATCGCCTCTCGCCATGAACGAGATCACCTCTGCGGCCGAGGCACGAGGTCCACTCGTCATGTCCGCAACCAATATCTCCAAGGACTACCGAATCGGACGCGGACAAAATGCAATCATCTCCGCAGTGCGAAACGTCTCACTCTCGCTCTACCAACAAGGTGTGGTTGCAGTAGTAGGAGAGTCTGGGTCTGGAAAGTCAACGATTGCAAAGCTCTTCGCTGCACAGGAGCGACCGACGTCGGGCGAGATCTCGCTCGACGGTCATCCGATCTCCATCTCCGGCCGGCGATCGTTCCGAGAGTACAAGAAGACGGTGCAGATGGTCTTTCAAGATCCCTTCTCGTCGCTCAATCCGGTTCACACCGTCCGCTACCACCTTGAGCGACCCGTGAAGGTGCACCAGAGACTGAGCGGTGACGCACTCAACAACGAGCTGTACCACTTGATCGCTCAGGTTCGGTTAACGCCCCCCGAGCAGTTTCTAGAGAAGTATCCGCACGAGCTCTCGGGCGGCCAGCGCCAGCGGGTCTCGATCGCTCGAGCCCTAGCCGCACGCCCTCGAGTCATCTTGGCTGATGAGCCAGTCTCGATGCTCGATGTCTCCATCCGACTGGAGATCTTGGCCCTCCTCAACGAACTTCGAACCTCTTTAAACCTAGCTCTGCTCTACATCACCCACGACATCGCATCGGCACGGTACTTCGCAGACGAGATCATCGTGATGTACGCGGGAGAGATCGTGGAACGAGGAGACGCCGAGACCGTAACCCAAGAGCCCTCGCATCCTTACACACAGCTTCTCGTTTCGGCTTCACCTGATCCCGATGCACTCGGGTCTAATCTCAAAAGCGGTATTGGAGCGAAAGCTCGACAAGCCGAGAGCGCACTCTCTTCCATCGTGGGCTGCCGATTCAGCCCACGATGCCCCTTCGCAGACGACCAATGTCGCACTGCTGTACCACCGACCATCCGGATCGGACCACATCGCGCTGCAGCCTGCTGGCACCTCGAAGAGGCAGCGGCTTCAGTATCGGCACAGAGAAAGGAGAACACAACGGAGCGTCCATCACCATGATGAGAACGACAAGTCAACGGTGTGCCCCCGGTGGGGCCGAGGGTCACACCGTTGAACTATCAGTACCACTACGAATACGACAGACAGAAGAAAGGTTAGTCGAAGCTCTATGATGAGATCGTCAACACTACGAATCGGCGGCGCAATTGCGACCGCCACCCTAATGAGCGCAAGCCTCATTGGGCTCGGGAGTACGGGCGCGTTCGCCAGTACTTCTACAGCTCATGCGAAGGCTCGAGCCACCAGTACGGTTTTGACCATGGAGTCAAGCCCTACGAACCCAATTAGTCAGAACTTCAATCCGTTCCTCCCGTCATCGGCATCGACGTTGCTCGGCGCCACTTCGATGATCTACGAGCCACTGCTCCAGTTCGACCTGGCCAAGCCAACGATCAAGTATCCATGGCTCGCAACCAAGTACGCATGGAACAAGAACGGTACGGCCATCACGTTTACGATTCGTCAAGGCGTCAAGTGGAGCAACGGAACGCCCCTGACCCCGGCCGATGTCGCATTCACCTACAACATGGTGAAGAATAACGCCGCCATCAACACCGGCGGACTCTCAATCAAGTCCGTATCGACCAGCGGCGACACCGTCACGCTGACCTTTGCAACACCGCAGTACACCAACCTCCAGAGCATTGCGAACGTGTACATCGTTCCAAAGTCGATCTGGTCAAGCGTGAAGAATCCAGCAACGTTCGCCGATGCCAACCCGATCGGATCTGGTCCCTACGTGCTCGGGAACTTCACCCCTGAAGGCTTTACCCTCACGAAGAATCCGAACTACTGGCAGAAGGTCAACATTTCAACGCTGGACTTCCCGGTCTACTCGTCGAATACAACGGCCCTCGAGGCGCTCCAGACCGGTCAAGCTCAGTGGGCTGGAAACTTCATCACTGGATTGAAGCAGATCTTCCTCAACACAAACTCTGCGCACCATGCATGGTTCGATCCGTTGAACACCAACTCGCTCATGCCGAATCTCCACACGTGGCCGACCGATCAGCTTGCAGTGCGCAAGGCAATCAGCGCCGCCATCGATCGTAACGCCATCTCACAAAATGGAGAGGCTGGGCTTGAGCCACCGGTGGTCAACGCATCGGGACTCGTACTCCCAACCTTCAAGCCGTACTACTCCCGCGCTCTCGCAAGCTACAAGCTCAATGACAACGGCAACCCGAGCGCAGCCGATACCATCTTGAAGAAGGCAGGGTACACCATTGGAAAGAACGGCTTCTACCAGTACAAGGGCAAGCCGGTAACGATCTCCATCGTGGATCCATCGTCCTATACCGACTACGCCGCTGATGGAGCGATCGTGGCTCAGGACCTCCAGAAGGCACACATCGATGCTCGATTCGTCGGACTCTCGGTCTCTGCGTGGTCGAGCGACGTTGCGTCTGGGAACTTCCAGCTCACCATGCACTGGTCAAGTCAGGGTACAACACCTTACCAGCAGTATCAGGGTTGGCTAGATTCCAAGCTCGCAACGAAGTCAGCGAGTGGCGACTACGAGCGGCTAAACAATCCAGCGATCCAGGCCGATCTCTCCAAGTTGGCCCAAGCTGGTTCGCTCAAGGCCCAGAGTCAAGCTCTGCTTCCAATTGAGAAGTTCGTCGCAACGCAACTGCCCGTCATCCCAACGGTCTATGGAGCAGCGTTCGATGAGTACAACTCACAGTCCTTCGTAGGGTGGCCAACGCCATCGAATCCCTACGAGTCTGGACAGCCGAGCGCGCCGACCAACGAGGTCGTCGTCTTACACCTCAAGCCAAAAGGCTAAGACTCTCACCACAGCCGGGAATCACCTTTGATCTGACTCAGGTGGTTCCCGGAAAGCCCCAAACGGTGTGGAGAGAACGATCCCCGTCAAGCCAGCCCCCTCGGTTTGACGGGGATCAACCTTTTTTGAGCCTCACCACCACCGGCATTCGAGCGCACACCTCCCCTTGAAGTCAGAGATGGAGTGGCCTCCTGAACCAAAAAACACTCAGTGAGACTGTATGATCTACGACCTTGAACACTCTTGGAACGGCCACAAAGCCCCAAGACCACAGATCCCTACGAGAGACTCTTGGAAGGGCAGCCGTGTTCGACCGTCGGGCTGCTGCAACGAGCCACACGACAGCGCCTTGTGAGACCCAAGTGATGCTCAGTCCAAACTCTCCACCTCCTCCGATGCGCAGAGGCCAACCACCAGAACACCGAGAAACCATGCCCTGAGGAGAGTCCTCGAGCCTTAAAGCTGAACCGTTTCTCCCCTGACGGCACTACTCGCCTTGCAGCTGAATTGTCGAGATTCACAAAGAGACTGTCCGTCTTTGGCCGTGCACCTCTTACCACGGCCAGACATCTCACTTTCCGAGTCGAACGATCTACCTACGGCGATGATAGATGCGAAGCCCATCGGGACGAGACCTCGAGAGCGTGAAGTGAGTTACGAGGTAGCGTTGCGCAAGAGATCCAATTCCCGCATCGATCGGCGAAAGCACCACCGTACCTGCTGCGTGAAACCAGTGCAGAACATCACGCTGGAACGCGGCGTTGCGAGCATCCTGAGGTTCACCGGAGATGCCGTGGACGAGCGCACGCTCGACCCCGAGCCAGTCGATGACGTTCGGACACCCCGTATCTCCAAGTGTCAAGCTATTGTTCAAAATCTCAAAAGCGGGAGCATCGGAGACAACACAGCCCGAGCCTTTGGCCGCAACCGGTTGCTGAGGAACGGCGCTATTCTCCACGACCGGACGGACCACCCCAACCGTGTCACCAATCAAGAGAGCAGCACCGAGGGTGATCAAGCTGAGAAGAGTCAGGCTTCCTTTCTTCGGCGAGGTTGAAGAGTCTCGACGCCACAGGGGCGGCAACGTGCTGAGCGCAAGGCCGAGAAATGGTGCGTAGAAGGCCGCGTAGTGGTAGTAGTAGGACGGGGCAGCCAGGAGGATGAGGCCGATGGTGACCCCAAGCGTACGAAGGAGCATATCGTCACGATGGGCGCCAGTGACACTAGCGACTCTCGCAGCTCTCGTTCGTTGTATGACCAACCACACAGCTCCACCGACGATAGCGACAGCGAGTACCTCCCCAAGAGGACGAAGCGTCCGTGCAAGCAACACGAGGAGCTGGAAGCCGGAAAGGTCTCCAACTCGCGTCGCTACGACCATGCCACTCGGTCCACGCAGAGCCTGAGTGAGAACGAAGTCGTGAAAAGCCGTGAGTGGTGCGAGGAGGACAAATGGGCCGGCGCCGAGAGTAAAGCCAGCGACGACGCCAAGGGCAAACTGCAGTCGCGGTCGCGCAGTGGGCTCGGGCATTCGCCAGAGTACGACCGCCACCGGAATAATCGCCCAGACCTTCGTCGCCCCGGCCAGTCCAAAGAGCGCTCCGGCGAGGATCAGTCGCCACGAGCTGGCAGTTCGATCAGAGCCAACGTTGAGCACGAGGAGCCCAGCCAAACACAAAACGACGAGATAGGGCTCAAGCAGGACCGTTTGACTCGCCTGAATCGTCCCGATCGACAGACCTGTAACGCCGACCGCCACCAAGAACGAATACCTCGGGCGCTTCCACGATATCTTTGCCACCATGAGCACGCTGAGAAGCGGAATCACATCCGTTGCGCCCCGAGCAAGTTCGAGACCGAAGCGCGCCGAGGTAGCGGTGGAGATGAGAGCCCATGGCGCGAGCCAGACCGCTATGAGTGGTGGCTGCAGAAAAGTAAAATCACGATACGGGAGAACTCCGTGCACCAACGCTATCGCTGAGGCAAAGTAGACGCCGTCGTCGTACTCCGCGAGGTTACCGATGTGGCCCCCAGTGAAGGCCTGCACAGCGAGCAGGAGACCGAGCAGAAAACAGACACCGAGCGTTACGACGACACGAAATCTCTGCTCCGATCTAACGGACTTATCGACCGAGTCGTAAGAGCTCTCGCTCGCTGCCTGTAGGTGGGTCCGAACCATACCTTGGCCAAGGTACACGCCGCCGCCGCCGGAGCAAGACATCGTGCAATGTCCGCTTCTCATACGATAGAAAGCGTTCGACCGAGCGTCATCTCGTGCAAGCAAAGCTCTCAACAACAAGACGCTGAGAAACGCCCCTCTTGTCACCGACGGTATCGACACGCTAGAAAGACGATCTTCGCAACGAACGTCGGAAACGACGTTCGTTGCCGACCGAGCGTACTATCGAGGTCAAGCGGGCGATCGAGCCGCCACGGCGATACCGCCTCCTGATTGAACTCGGAGGTCATGAGCAGCGATCTCGTCACCCTCGGGCGGTAATGTGCTACCAGCGCTCGATCTTAGCTTCGATCCACCGTAAGTACGTAAAGTCGATCGAGGGTTGCCCGAAATTGCCCAAAAGCCGAAGTTGAGTAGATC
>JBMFXG010000018.1:0-21733 GCA_049964535.1 Acidimicrobiales bacterium
CTGGATACCGGGTGCACGAAAACTCTCTGACGCGAAGGCAAACTGCGCTCAGACGTCTTTTACTGACGGCAACGTCCTCGTGACACAGTGGTCGAGTCGTCCAGAGGACAGTGACTATGCGTGCCCATAATCTCACCGGCAACACCATTGAGAGAATGTTGAAGCTCGGTTAGCGATCTTCCGATCGATAGAGAGACACCGCACAACAGGCTCCGATGAGCGGTACCACCGACTCCAGAGGTCTGCACATCCGATCCACCCCGACCCCATGAGTCTGCAGTTTCACGCTCCTGCAACACTGGAGTCACAGTGACTGGTCATCTGCCATGCGCCGGAGTTGGAGAGCGAAACCAGGGATCACAAAAGACGCGAGAAAGATTGGCAGAAAGCTCTTACCGGTACACCGGAAGGCGACTCTCTGACCATCTGCAACATCAAACGTCTGCGTGCGGCTTGAGTTCCGGCCGCTACGAACTTGCAGAGTATGGCGTCCAGAATCAATCGATAGCTCGACAGAATCGTTCATCGCCACTGATCCAGCACGCTGACCATCAACCAGAATCTCATAGGTTGCACGTCGAACCTCAACGCCGATTGCTCTGTGCGTCACCACCAATGTTACGGTCATCGGTTAGCTCCTCCCCACACGTCTGGGCGGCGTTCCGAGAATCCCAAAACACTCGTAACGAAAGAGTAGGGTCAACTCTATCGGCCAACTCACCCTGGCTCGTGGAAGTACTCAGCACACCGGAGACATCCCTACAGGAAGCTTACCCTTAGTGATAGCACGTCTGAGTGATCAACGATGATACGCAGTCACGCTACGCTCTTACGAATCGCAGCCTCGATTTGGCGACGATCGACTGTGTGCAGTGCTTCTTTGACAGCAATTGGCCTACCTGACGCACAAGGTCGTGCGATCCGAGTGCTCAATGGGTTAACGAGCCTAGATCCCGGGGCGTTGACAGTGGCCACTGCAACGGTATCACGCACAAGGGAGGACAGGGCACCTCAACCCGGGAGTGCCGTACCATGCGAACCGGTCGAGGCGAGAGCGAGATCACTGGAGAGGCCGTAGGGAGCTAGCTCAGAACGGGACCACTCGAGCGAACTTGGGCCCAAGGACGATGACCGAAGCCGAGGCCGAAGGCATTGCGCTCACTATCGAGGTGGAGCATCGCTCCAGCAAGAGATGACGCGAGCCTACGCGCGACCCTCGACTCAAGCGTCATGTTCTCTGCTCTAGATGCACCATCGAAGAGGCCAGCGAGACGGCTCCAGTTATCGTTCGGTAGACCTTAGGAAGTACTCACTTCGCCGAGTTTACTGAAAGAGTTCATGGGAGTTGTGAACCCCCCGAACCTCGAGCTCGACTATCCGCAGCTCAGTTCGATCGATTCAGAGTACGGCTTCAACGCCACGCTCTCATCATTGATGACCAGATGGAGATACTGACGTTTTGTTCATCGGATTCCAACGACAACTACCTGATGGCACTGGTAGCGACAACGCATCCAATCATGAACTTCTCTACCCTCTGAGAAGAGCTAGCAACCGTTATGGACAACCGCATGCAAGCGAAAGCTGCCGCTCCTTCGACCTTTGTCATGAGCGCCAAACCTACACCCCGCCCGCCGCAGGCCTTCGAACTACTTGGGGTCTCTTGGAGTCTGGGTTAGGTGTGGACAAGACCAATGCCATAGTCGTCCTGGCAGGTCGTGATACTGGATGGTTTTGGGGGAGCTTCGGGCTGGCCCATGGCGAGGCCGACAAGGTGCAGCGTTGGGGAAGGGGTAGTTGACTGTAACGATAACACAAGTCAGAGCGCTGCGGTGTACCGCCCGTTGACAAGTGAGATCGAGACCAGCACCAGCCCGGTAGGCCTAAATGACTCTGTGACGATCGAGACCGGTGGCAGTGCACACGCGCCACTCTCTATGGTGAACCTAGCTTCACTGAGGGTGAATCAGCGAGGTCTCGAGTCTCGTACCCAGCGGTTATGAACGACGACTCAGTACGATCGAGTGAAGTTCTCAAAGGTCTCCGATAGCTCGGCATACTTTTTGACCCGACCCCTTGCGCCCTCACCGATTCGCGAGATGAGCATCGAGATGACGGTCTCGAGCAAAGCGAGTGACGGGGTCATCGAATCAAACGGGGTAAGCCCTGCGATCGACGCGTAGAGCACGACGTCCGCGAAGCTTGCTGCCGGCGAGAGATACGGATCGGTAAAGAGAATAACCGTAGCGTGGTGATCTTTTGCCTGCCGTGCGAGGGCCACGGTATCGGCCTGATAGCGCCGATAGTCAAAGACCACGAGTACCGAGTCAGAGGAGATATCCAACAAGGCGTTCACTCGCTTCCCCGGTGTAGCGCCAATGAGCGATACCTTTGGTCGCAGAACCTCGAGAGACCAAGAGAAGATCTGTGCGAGTGCGCTGCTCACTCGTCCGCCACAGACGTAGATGTGTTTTTGGAGATCCGCAAGAGCCACGAGTGCGCACTCGACATCGTCCGGATTCAAAGACACGAACGATCGTGAGATCTCAGTCGAGAGAAAGGTCGCCGAGGATGCGAGCGACTCCATCTGCGTATCGCTCCCAAGGGCGTCGATTCGAGAGGGAGGCATTAATCGCTGCTCGAGCTCCGATTGCAGGCTCGCTTTAAATGAGGCGAAACCATCAAATCCGAGCTTTGTGACGAGTCGGGTAACCGTTGGATCGGACACGCCAGCCTTGCGCGCCAGAGACGAGATGTTGACCAGGCCAGCAACTGGGTAGTTAGAGAGCAAGACTGCCGCTACCTTGAGCTCGGAGCGCGACAGTGTCGCTCGCATCTTCCGAAGTGTCGTTGCAATCGAGACACCCTCAAGACTCTGATAGCTCTCGCCATCGGTTTCGCTCGTAACCGGTGCAGCTTCAGCCACCTCTACTCCGATCGCATCGGACGCGCGCTTCCTGTCGCTCTCGCGTCTGCCGCTCTAACGTTAGACGGACAGTGCGCATATTTCAATTTCCACACGCGATTTCCACCACGATTCCCAAATCCTCTCCTCCACAATCGGGACCGTAGACCCATCGCTTGCCCAGTAGAGACCAGATCGATGATGACGTCGCAAGAGTCGAGCTCGTCCTAGGAGGCGCTGATATGGGTACAGGCTCATCCACCAGTACGAGGTCAGCGCTCGAGCTGTCAGACGTCTCCGAGGGACTAAACGCCAAGAAGGCCATATAGTTGATAGAGAAGGTTTGCTACAGCTCACATGTATGGGCAGCGAGCACCACGGACCAATACGAGGTAGGTCACAGCTTGAAAAAGATCGGTATTACCTGCGGATTACAGAAGCCCTATCGTTATGGAATTCATCGTGGCTATGCAGACGCAGTTACCGAGCTGCAAGCGGTGCCGGTATTTCTGTCGAGCGCTTCCGCTCGGTCCTTTGAATCCCCGGAGATAGCTCAAGATGGAGACCTTGCTAGCTTCGTCCAGGAGCTGCTAGCGCCCCTCGATGCAGTCATCATCTCCGGTGGGTGGGACGTTGACCCGCTCTTTTACGGCGAAGAGCCCTCAGAGCTCCTACAAGATATCGAGCCGGCACGAGATCGTCTGGAGTTTGCAATCATCGCAGAGGCACGAGCGACCTCAAAACGACTACTTGCGATCTGTCGAGGCCTTCAGGTATTGAACGTTGAGCAAGGTGGAACGCTCTACCAGGACCTCGGTCACAGCGGATATCAAGAACACAGTCGCATCGACCTCGAGTATGCAGTAGCTCACGAGATCAGCGTCGAAGAGAACTCGGAACTAGCGAAGATCCTTGGTGGTGGCATCGGCGTCAATACGCTGCATCATCAGGGAATCAAGGACCTCGCTCCCACGCTCGTTGCATCGGCGTACTCTCCCGATGGAGTCATCGAGGCGGTTGAGATGGAGAACGTCCTCGGGGTTCAGTGGCATCCTGAAAGGCTGTTCGAGAAAGATCGTCGACATTTGGGTCTGTTCTCTTGGCTCGTGGCGTAGGCCTCCTCTCCACCTTACAGACTTGCTCTGGTAGATTGCGTTTCGTCATTGCTGCACGTACACCCTGCTAGCACCTCCTCTATCGCACCGCCCAGAGAACGAGCGGTACCCTACTTCGTCCTGTGCCCTCAGAGGGTAGGGCACGCCGTCGCAACGCGATGCGTTAGGGCGCTGGAGAACGAACCTTCGAGGCGAGTCGACCGCCATGTTTAAGACACTCCAGCGGCGGAAGGTGAGGAGAACAAAGACAAAAGCCGTGACCACTCTTTGCATCGTTGCGCTGAGCGTGCTGGCCAGCTCAGCGACGCTTAAGTGGACGCCTAACGCTACTTGGGCGGCGAGGACTCCTCGGGAGCCCATCTCGAATATCATTCCACGAACAGCTCTCCACTATCGTCACCGTCCGCTCAGCACGATGAGTCGCATCGCACACACTCGTAGACAGCGACGTATCGCTATCAAGGTCAACTTTCAAATCGTTCTCCGGAGCCGTGACCCTGGAGGTCTCGAGAGCATCGTACGCCAGACCTCGACCCCAGGCTCTCACGAGTATCTCCACTTCCTCTCGGCGCAACGGTTTGCTGCAGACTTTGGTGCCTCCCCTCAGATCATCGGACATGTTGAGCGAGTGTTAGAGCGAGCTCACATCACTCCTAGCTTGCTCTGGCGAAACAAGCTCGTCATCGCAGCGGTTGGGTCGACCCAGGCGCTTGGCCGACTCTTCAAGATCTCCTTCTTTCGCATTCGTGTCGGGTCGCGTGGTTTCTTTGAAGAAGCCACTCGTCTTCCAACGATTCCATTGACCCTCAGATCTAGCGTCGTGGGAACCATGGGACTCTTCCCGAACGGTAGCACACCGCTCACCCAAGGACGACAGGCTCGAGCTTCAGCCAAGAGGTCGGCTGCACTCGTACGGCTGCACTCGCTCACAGTACGGGCAAGCTCACCGCTTGCAGCGTGTCGAAGTGCCCAAGCACAGGCCCAGAGCCTCGGTAGCTACCTGCCCGCGCAGATCGCTCGGCTCTATGGACTCGCTGCCCTCTACGTGAAGGGAGGCTCTGGTCGAGGTGTAACGATCGCTCTGCCGGAGTTCACCTCCCCCACCGCAACGCACGGAAGTTCAGCGTTTCAGCGAGACCTCGCAAGGTTTCAGCATTGCTTTCACGCATCGGGTGCTGTTACCTTCACGAAGGTTCAAGGAGGATCAGGCAATACCTCGTCCGTCAATCTCGAGGAGGCTGCGCTCGACGCAGAGACACTGAGCGCTCTCTCCCCCAGGGCCAGACTCGACATCTACTCTGCGACACAAGGGAACTCCGACGAGATGTACTTCCAGATGGTCAACGATGATCGTGCTGCGCTCATCGTGTCGAGTTGGGGCTCGTGTGAACAGCTAACGGCTTCAATCGATGTCCACGTAGAGCGCCTAGCGCTCTTAGAGGCCGCCGCACAGGGTCAGAGCTTCATCGCCGCAGCGGGCGACGACGGTTCAGAGGACTGCTGGTCATCGCATCAACAATCAGAGCTGGCCATCGACGATCCTGGTTCTCAGCCATACGCCACTGACGTTGGAGGGGTGCAGTACAACTCGACCCTATCGCTCTCGCCAACGATAGCGCCACGAGTCTGGAACGATCCGTCATATAGCGGCGGCTCCGGCGGAGGCACCTCAATACTGTGGAACCGTCCCAGCTATCAGAGCCCGGTCGCTACGGTCGATCCCGAAGCGGTCTCGTCTTGTAGTCGGCCAGGGAAGAGCTGTCGACTCGCTCCCGATATCTCAATGCTCGCTGAGGGTTTTCTCATCGATACTCCAACGTACGGATGGGATGTTCTCGGCGGTACGAGTGGATCTGCTCCGGTCTTCGGAGCTGGTATCGCAGATCTTGAGTCACTCGTGCACCATCGTCTCGGGCTCCTCAACCCACTCCTCTATGCCCTAAGCTCCACTCATCCACAGGTCTTTACCGATGTTACGCTCGGGAGCAACGACTACCACCATCGACATCATGGACTCTTCCACGCTCGACCCGGCTACGACGTAGCCTCCGGGTTGGGAACCGTCAACTTCGCTACGCTCCTCCGCTATCTACCGCACTCTCGAGGTGGCCGATAACCGCTGAGCGGCTCTGCTAGGTCGCCAGGATCTCTGAAGAAACAGAGCGCAAACAACGTGGTCGTCACCAACACCGACTGGGTGAGTCGCGTCCTCCAAGGAGTTCAACCGCAGCACCTCCGCGAGGATCAGGTCGCCGATGGTCGCCCCACAGGAGGGAGCTGACGTGAGCTGCCACGACTTCGAAGAGGCAAGGGAGTACGGATCGATCTCTATCTCTCGTCGCTGAAAAACAACGTACCCCGCTACCGTGTGGGTGGCGGGGTACGTAAGTACAAAATCAGAAGCTGCCAAGCCTCTCTCGTCTCAGCGGCCTCTTCGACCGTAACTCTCCCGACGGCCACTGTCGCCTCGACCGGAATCGCCACCATAGGAGCGGCCTGAGCTTGAACCGTACGATGACCTCCTGGTCGATCCCGATGAGCCACCGGAACGCCGAGCGCCACCACCGCCCGAGGAGCTTCTCGGTGCACTAAAGACCTCAACTACCTCGCCCCGTGGACGTTCCCCGACCGCTACACCTCGAAGAGCGGGATCCTCGAGAGAAACCTTGAGGAGATCACCCTCGATGCCGAGATCCTTTTTAATGCGCCCGGCCGATCGAATCTGATTTCGCTGCACGAGGGTAACAACGACCCCGGCCTCGCCGGCACGGGCGGTACGACCCGAACGATGCACGAAGGACTTGTTATCATCAGGCATGTCATAGTGAACAACGAGGTCGAGCCCGGAGATGTCGAGGCCTCGGGCGGCAACATCCGTTGCGACGAGGACCGAAACTCGACCGGCAGAGAACTTGCGAAGGACTCGCTCCCGTGCGCCCTGTTTGACCCCGCCGGTCAACATTTCGGCGTCGACACCCATATCTTCAAGTTCGTACGTGAGACGCTCCGCCCCATCGCGAGTTCGGACGAACACTAAGGTGCGCTCTGAGCCTGCGCTCATCGCTTCGATCATCGCCGCCTTGTCGCGTCCATCGACGACGTAGAAGTGATGGGTCATCGTTACGTCCGCTTGGTCGACCTTTGGAACCTCGAAGGCAAGAGGGTCTTTCATGTAGCGACTCACAACGCGATCGATATCGCCGTCGAGTGTGGCCGAGAACAACATGGTCTGATGCTCCGGACTTGCGTGCGAGAGGATCTCTTCCACGGAGGGGAGAAAGCCCATATCCGCCATGAGGTCGGCCTCATCGATGACGACCTGTCGAAGCTCGCCCAAAGAGATCGAGCCTCGGTTGAGGAGGTCGATTAGTCGACCTGGAGTGGCAACGACGATGTCAACTCCTTTACGGAGTGATCGCATCTGACGATCGATCGGAACTCCACCATAGAACGATTCGATCCACAGTCCCTTCCCGCCCATGACGAGCTTGCTCAGGACCTCTCGGACCTGCACTGCAAGCTCTCGAGTGGGAACCAAGACGAGAGCAGCTGGACGGCCCGGGCGAGCCTTCTTGGTATTTTGGAGAAGGGGCAAGCCGAAGGCCAGGGTCTTTCCTGATCCGGTACTTGCCTTACCACAGATGTCTCTTCCTGCAAGAGCATCGGTCAAAGTCAAGGCCTGGATCGGCGTTGGGAACTCCACGCCCATCCGCTTGAGAGCTCGTACGAGCTCCTGGTTAATTCCGAGATCAGAGAACGAGAGCGACGAACTCGTCGTCTCCAGCTCCATCGGTTCCATATCCGCAGCGCCATCGATCACAGTTAAAATCGGCTGTACATCGTTGGCCTCGGTATCAATGGTATCGTCAAACATCGCGTCAAATCTACTCTCTTGTCGAATTTCACTCAGGTAGCGCAGCCTCGAGGCTCCCTGACCGTTTCAACGAAGAGGAGATTAAAGAGGGGCACTGCGGTATCGACTCACACCGCTTGCAACACTCTACACGTTATCGTAGAGATCCGGTACCGTCAGTGACGGTCGTCACCGTTATCTACCCGAGCTAGCGTCACACTTGGTAGTCCCGCTAGCTCCCAGATGCGAGCGGACGTTGTCTGCGTTTTAGGAGAGCTTCATGAAAAGCTTCTCGAGTTGTTCCACGCTGTCACCGGTAGTGTTCGCTAGTTCTGGATTTTGGAGGCAGTAGGTAAGGCCGGCGGCAACGACGCGAAAGTACGCTTGTTCCAGTGCCTTGGAGGCCGCAGAGAGCTGTGTAAGCACATCTTTACAGTCTCGTCCCTCCTCGACCATCCGTACAACGCCGCCGACTTGACCTTCGACGCGTCGAAGACGAGTCACTACCTCTCGAACTACGACCTCAGAGAGCTCCACGTTCACAACCTCTTTCCAGTTACATTCCAATGAGAGCGACGGTACGCTCTGCGAAAAACTACGATCTTCGGCGACGGACCCGTTGCACGAGCCCGCTACCGCTGCAAGTTATCGATGACCTTGAGAAACTTGCCAAGCGGTAGGAAAGCCTCGTACGCAGCGTGTTTGAGAGCTTTGAAGCCGACCGTATCGCCGGCTGTCTTGACGACAACTCCACACGATGTCACAATCGCCTGGCCCTGTTGGAGAGTGGAGCGCCAGACAGCGTTCAGCGAGCTATCTGGGATCGTCGGCACCTTCGATCCTGCGTTGAGATCAGACTGAAGCTGTGCACAGTCTTGATTCACGAGAGCCCTCGACGGTGCTCCGACGATCGAGTTGAGATCCACACTGATTGCCACAGGCACAGAAGCGTAGCGAGCGGTCCAATTGAAGAGCGGAGATGGCGCACTTTGATGTGTTGCAAACGGTTTGACGACAAAGAGGAGTACGACCGCTAGGACAACGAGGATACCTGCCGATGCCAGGATCGGCGTGAGCAACGGAGAGGTCGGGCGTTTCGAGAGTGCCTGGGAGCGAATCGGGGTAGTTCTCACAACTACCGACTCCACGACCAAGGGCGAGGGGCGTTCACTACCATGGCCACAGCGTACTCGCCAACGGCGAACTTTAAGAGGGTCAGAGCCCGGAGCACCGTCTCCGGCATGCTTTCGTTCTCAGAACCGGGGCGAGAGTTCGGAGGCCAACCCAGGAGAAGACTGTCACTGAGGGCCGCTCGCAAAGCTATCGACCCTAGGACCTCTCGAGTTATCAACCCATCGAACAAGAGGTTGCCGTTGTGGGTGTTAGAGTACAAGTGCTGGCACGAAAGTGAGGACCATGAGGACAACGAGCACGTTCGACGCAGCAGCACGACCCGCTTTGTCGTCAAATCTGGAGAGATCTAGTGAGGTCTATAGGTCGAATCGAGAGCACCTTCTTGAAGCGATCGAGACCATGAACGATGAGCTCGCTCAAGCGATCGGAGGTGGCGGAGAACGATACGTACAGCGCCATCGTGAACGAGGCAAGCTCTTGGCGCGTGAGCGAATCGAACTCCTTCTCGATCCCGGTTCCGCCTTCTTGGAGCTCTCACCACTTGCGGCTTGGGGCTCAGAGTTCAATGTTGGAGGATCGATCGTCACTGGCATCGGAGTTGTCGCTTCGATCCAGTGCGTCATCATTGCCCACGACCCAACCGTGCGTGGCGGAACGATGAACCCCTATACGTTGAAGAAGAATCTTCGAGCGCTCCAGATTGCGCAGGAGAACCTGCTGCCTGTGATCAATCTCGTCGAGTCGGGTGGTGCAGATCTCACAACTCAGGCCGATCTCTTCATACCGGCGGGCCAGATCTTCCGCGACCACACTCGGCTCTCAGCTCTTGGGGTTCCTACGATCGCACTCGTCTTCGGTAATGCCACTGCGGGGGGTGCATACGTCCCCGGCATGTGCGACTACGCAGTGATGGTCGATCGCGGAGCGAAGGTCTTTCTCGGTGGGCCCCCGTTGGTCAAGATGGCGACGGGAGAGGTTGCCGATGACGAGGCGCTCGGCGGTGCGATGATGCACGCAAGCACGAGCGGACTAGCAGATTACTTCGCTCGTGACGAAGAGGAGTGCATTCGCATCGGACGACAGATCATGGTGGATATCGGTGCGAATCGATCCCCACTCTCCCCACCTCTTGCGGTAGAAGAGCCACTCTTCAGCACTGAAGAGCTGCTCGGACTAGCCCCTGCTGATCTGAGGATTCCTCTTGATCCTAAAGAGGTCATCGCTCGGATCGTGGACGGATCTCGATTTCATGAGTACAAGGCTCGCTATGGCACCAGTATGGTGACCGGCTGGGCCGCCATTCATGGATGGCCGGTCGGCATCATCGCCAATGCTCGGGGAGTCATCTTCAACGATGAAGCGAAAAAGGCGACAGAGTTCATTCTGTTAGCAAACCAGACCGGAACTCCGCTGATCTTCCTGCACAACACCACCGGCTTCATGGTGGGTGAGAGCTACGAGCAGGCCGGGATCATCAAGGACGGAGCAAAGATGATCAATGCGGTCACCAACTCACGCGTTCCTCACCTCTCGGTCATACTCGGTGCATCCTATGGAGCTGGAAACTACGGTATGTGTGGCCGGGCCTACGATCCACGATTCCTCTTTGTTTGGCCCAATGCGAAGATCGCCGTGATGGGACCCCAGCAGTTAGCTGGAGTCATGTCGATCGTTGCAAGGGAGTCGGCTCTCTCTCAAGGACGGGCCTTCGACGAACAGGCCGACGAGGAGCAGCGTCGACGGGTGGAGACGCAGATTGAACGTGAGTCTGAGGCACTAGCGATGACAGGAAAGATCTATGACGATGGCATTATCGACCCCCGAGATACTCGGACGGTCCTCGGAATCACGCTCTCCGCAGTCCAGGGGCGCCCACTCGCAGAGAGGAGCCACTTCGGTGTCTTCCGGATGTAGGGTCTACCAGTCATGACGGCGATCAAGCGACTTCTGGTTGCAAACCGAGGTGAGATCGTGTCACGGGTCATACGATCAGCACACGATCTAAACATCGAAGTGGTAGCGATCTACTCTGAGAGCGATCGAGAGCTACCCTCTATTGCAGAGGCAGACCATGCCATCGCTCTCTCCGGCAATCACCCGACCGAGACCTACTTAAATAGTGAGGCGATCATTGCTGCTGCCACCCGAAGTGGAGCAGATGCCATCCATCCAGGCTACGGCTTTCTCTCGGAGTCGGCACAGTTTGCACAGGCCGTCATCGATGCTGGCCTGACATTTATAGGACCATCGCCGGAGGTGATCGCCCTAATGGGTTCAAAAACCACGGCCAAGGCGATCATGGCGAGTGCTGGTGTACCCACACTTCCATCGGTCGAGGTTCCGACTGGAACCGGGTCTCGTTTTGATCCCTCAGAGGCAGAGCATCTCCCTCTCCCTCTGTTGGTGAAGGCCGCCTTCGGCGGAGGTGGACGCGGAATGCGAATCGTCACGAGCTTTGCGGAGCTCGCCGATTCCGTACGCCTCGCCTCTCACGAAGCCGCCTCGGCCTTCGGAGACGGCACGGTCTTCGTCGAGCCGCTCATGATCGACCCTCACCATATCGAGGTTCAGATCATCGGCGACACGCATGGAAACTACGGCCATCTCTTCGAGCGAGAGTGCTCGATTCAACGCAGATACCAAAAGATCGTCGAAGAATCACCATCTCCGACGATCACCTCAGCCTTACGCCAACAACTCACCGATGCTGCGGTCGCAGCTGCTCGAGCGATCTCCTACGTCGGTGTCGGTACGGTTGAGTTCATCGCCACCAACGAAGGTTCGTTCTACTTCTTAGAGGTCAACACTCGTCTCCAAGTCGAACACGGTGTCACCGAACTCGTGGCCGGTGTCGACCTGGTGCGAGCGCAACTGCTGATCGCTAGAGGCGAGGAGCTTCCACGTGAGATACAGAACGCTTCGCAACGCGGCCACGCCATCGAGGTACGTCTCTACGCTGAGGATCCTTCCGATCAGTATCGACCGCAGGCCGGAGTACTGTCCAACTTTACGCTCGCCCAAGAGCCGGGAGTCCGAATCGATCAAGGTTACAGCAGCGGCAACAGCGTCTCCCCGTACTACGATGCAATGCTTGCGAAGATCCTATCTTGGGGTGAGACGCGCGACGAGGCGATTGAGCGTCTGAGAAACGCACTTCGCAAGAGCGTCATCAGTGGCGTTGCGACGAACCTCTCCATGCTCAGCGCCATCTGCGACGAGGAAGAGTTTGTACGAGGAGTCATCGATACGGGCTACCTCGAGCGTCACGACCCTGCTGCCCTCATTGCTTCGCAGCGGCCAAATCAAGAGGAGCGGTCGCGCCTCTTGATTGCCGCTACGGTGGGCCGAGTACAGCAACTCCTCGGTCAGCGCAGGGTGCAGAGGAGTATTCCCTTTGGCTGGCGTAACGTCGTCACTGCGGATCTACAGTGCATCTTTGTGGGAGACGATCCCGAGCTTGAAGTCGTGACCTATCGATTCGTTGGCCTCGATACGCTCAGCTGTGTTCACAACGATGAGCAGTTCAGCGTCGTCGTTCTCGCAGTCGCCGACGCAGCGCTTCGCCTTGAGATTAATGGTCATACCACGACGTATACGGTCCTCTTCGACGATGATTGCGTCACCGTATCAGACGCACGACATCAAATGACGTGGCGGCTTGCACCCCGCTTCCAGCTTGTCGAGCATACGCTTCCGCTCGGATCACTGGTAGCACCTATGCCGTCCACGGTGGTCTCGATAGCGACACGCGAAAATGCCCAGGTAGAGCGAGGTACGACACTCGTGACCGTTGAGGCGATGAAGATGCACTACGACGTTGTCGCTCCGACAGACGGTAGAGTCCGTAAGATTCTGGTCGATCTTGGCGATCAGCTCAAGGCCGGCGATATCGTCATCGACTTCGACTTCGACTCCGCCGAGGACAAGGATGCCACCTAAAACGCTCCGCTTACACCCAGGGCCTCGCTTACGACAACTTCTCACTACCTTGTAGTGCATGGAGCAGCGAACAACACGTTGGAGATGCAGCGTCTGTTCTACCTCGTTGGAGCTTGTACCTACCGAGCGACGTTGGCTCTGCTCGCAAGGTCATAGCTTCGATGTAGCTCGAGAGGGCTACGTCAATCTCTTGCTCGCCCAGCAGCGCCGGAGCCGCATTCCCGGTGACCCTCCCGAAATGGTTTGGGCTCGAGAGCGATTCCTTGCCACCGGCCTCTATCGTGCCCTCACCGAGACCATCGTTGCCAAGGTCTCCTCTTATACCCCAAGAGCAGTGCTCGACGTTGGTTGCGGTGAAGGACACCACACCCGTGCGCTCGAGGCGCCTGAGGTACTAGCTTTCGATGTTGCCAAGATCGCGGTCGCTCACGCCGCGAAACGTGATCAGCGGACCAGTTATGCAGTCGCTAACGCGGCGAGCGTTCCGTTGGCTGACGGAGTGGTCGACCTCTGTGTCAACATCTTCGGACCGATCGATAGCAGCGAGCTCGCCCGGGTATTACCAGCTGGAGGCGTGGTCGTAGCCGCTCACCCCGCCCACGACCACTTGAAGGAGCTTCGCTCCCTCGTCTATCGAACTGCCCGCCCCCACGTCGTGAAAGATCCGCTACGGGACCGTCGCGATCTCTTCCAGCTCACTGATACACACGAGCTTCGCTACCGGTTCACCATCAACGAGCCAACCACGGCCCTCGACCTCTTCACCATGACCCCCTACCGTTGGCACGCAGTCCCACAGATCGAACAAGCGATCATCGAGCAGGCCGAGGTCGGCTTCGAACTCACGGCCGACTTTGTGATCTCCGTCTATCGACGCACGGCTCAGCCGCTCCTACGAGAGCTCGGATACTTAGCACCGCCCACTATCCCTCACCTCGTTCGTATCCAGAGCACTGCCGTGTCCTAGGTTCGCTTGCGAAGCGGCAAGAAGCTTCGGTGCCGCAGACCAGCGAAACTCTGTGCTCAGATACCGTGAGAGAGCCCGCACGCTCGAGAGAGCCCGCACGCTATCTGGAAAAACTGGTCGATCCGTCCAGCACGTAGTGCTGATCACCAGCGAGAGGTCGAAGGCGAAAGATGCTCGCACACGACCACGATCCGAAGTGATATACATCACCTCCGAGCCCGAAGTCAATCGACCTTACTCTTGTGGCTCAGGTGCCCTATCTATAGCGGCCTCTCGCTCCAGCGGTACGAAAACGTGCCATTGCTCTGGTGCTCGTTCGATTGCATGCTCTAAGAGCTTCACGATCGCCTGCGTGCGCAGCCGAACCCTCTCGCGAAGTCTGAGTGAGTCGATCGAGCTATCCTGCGACGGCTCACCAAAGACAATTCGCCGTTGGCCGGATCGAGAGGTATAGACGAAACAGCCAACCACAGGCGCATGGGTACGTTCCGCTATGAGGGCCGGCCCCAAGGGAAAACGCAGTCGCTCTCCGAAGAAGTCCATGAGCTCTCCGGTCCCAGAGATATCGCGATCGGCCACGAGAGCAACTGCCATTCCTTGAGCGAGTCTCGAGGCGACCTCGGCTACTGCATTTGGACCTACAAATATGGGCTCCACACCCATGCTCTTTCGCTGGCGCACGAACCAATTGGAGAGCTCCTCCGGTTCTAGATGCTCAACGACAGCGGCGATCTCACAACCTTGCTGGGCGAACCAATAGGCACCGTAGTCCCAATCACCGAGATGTGCGGTAACAACGATGACGCCCTTACCCTGTTCATAAGCAGACCAGAAGAGCCCCGCATTCTCGACCGTCGTTCTTAGCGCGAGTGAGGAGGGAGCTCGATGAATCGTCGTGAAGAGATCGACGTAGTAGCGCACGTAGCTGACGAAGGCACTGAGGACGTGGAGTTCCAAAGCAACCGTACCGAGTCTTGACCGTAAGATGAGATCGTGGTTTCGGCGCACCGTAGCACGGCGCTCCTTCGACGCAACGACGTACCAGATAGTCCCGCCGAGTAGAGAAACGAGCTCATCGGCACGAACTGGAAGGAACCGTCCGCACCGATCACCCAGCTCAAACCAGAGCTGAGGGGCGCGCAACCGTTGTAGTAAGCGCCCTAGATATTTTTGGCGTACCTTAAGAACTTGACTCAATGATCAGAGTTATCTCGAAGCTTTCTCATCAGCGACTGTGTCGCCGCTCCTCCGCGAGAACGACCGACCCGAGAGGTAGCGAGCGTGGACCGGACCCGCTCAGAGGTCCTGCGTCGCTGAGAAGTTCGCCGCCCGCGTACCTTAGAAACGTGACGACCTCGATAGCTCCTGTGACTCGTCGAGTCCGGAGATACAGAACCTTGCTGCCAGACCTTGACAAACCTCTGCACGGCCGTGATAACGCTTCCAACGAAAAGGAAGACCATCACATACGGTAAGGCAAAGCTCAAGAGAAGGCCCGCTCCGAAGAGAAAGACGCGTTCTGCTCGCTCGAGTAGTCCACCTTTGGCGTGAAAACCTAGGAGCTCTGCCTTCGCACGTTGGTAGGAGACAAGCGAGGCCGCTCCATAGGTACCAAAGCTAACGAGAGCGAGAGCGTGGTTCCCGTGGTCGAGATAGAACCATGCCATCGAGCCGAAGAGCGCTACATCACTCACTCGGTCAGCGACGGAGTCAAAGAAAGCTCCGCGCTTTGACGTCGTACCGGCAGCCTTTGCGACGGGACCATCTAAGAGGTCAGGAACGCCTGTGAAGACCACGAAAATGAATGCAAGGAAGAAGTGCCCAGTGGCAATCGCAAGAGCAGCAACAAGAGAGAGCGTTACCCCCACGACCGTGAGAGCGTCAGCGCTCACGTGAGCCTTGGCAAGAGAACGACCGACGGGTGCCGTTACGCTATCGACCCCACTACGAAACCGTCCATCAAACACGTATGCTAACTCCTTGCATTCTTCTAGCCGTTCGAACACGGCATCAAGAGCAAAGCCCTATCGAGAGTGCGGCACTACCATGATACCACTACACGGAAGAAGAAACAACACTGTGCCGTAAGCTAACCTCGACGAGCGTGTCAGAACTCCAGAGCTCCTCGTCGAGCATTCGCCGCCTCTCCACCCCAGGCCAACTTTAAGGCTACACTCTCCCTCGTCTCAGCCACTGAAGAACCAGACGTCCGGTAGGGTTACCACTCTCGCCCGTCGTCGTATTCACACCAACGGCCGGAGGCTCACACGTGAGGCTCTGTGTCGACACGACGACCTCGAAGGTCTCACCAGCCTTGGTGAACTCCCTCCCTGGTGGACGAGAGCACCGCTAGAGCATACTCTTAGCGATTGCGGCGATTCCTTGACCCCACGCCTCTTGCTGACTCAAAGGTAGAAATGCGGTTCCACCGGCCGTATGGTCGACCTGCGGGGACGCGAGGTACTGCTCGGTTCCGTGTGGTGAAATGAAGTAGACGATGGAAGAGTGGATAACGTCGGCGGTCGGTCCTCGAGATTGGACCTGAATGCCGTAGCTTGCCCAGAGTTGCTTGAGTGATGAGAGGTTATTCGTCGTGAGAAACTGCCACGACGGAATCGAGTTCAGACCCTGCTCGGCGGTGAAGTGCGCAACATCTTGCACACTCAGCGCATATTGATTGACATTAATCGCTGCGAATACCACCCGATTGGCGTAAGAGCCGAGCTTACGATATGCATCGATGAACTCTTTCGACACAATAGGGCAGATATCGGTGCAGTGCGGATCCATAAACTCCAAGACGACGACCTTCCCGGCAAGCGAGTGCAGAGAGACATGATCTCCGGACTGATTGATGAGAGAAAAGGCGGGAGCGCTCTTTCGCTGAGTTGGAGAGAGTGACATGATGTTCGCTAGACGGGTACTCACCGTAGATGGAATTCCGCTTGGCCGGATCGTCGCTAGCGCCTGGGCGCCGCCAGTGGAGCTCGGTACACTGCTACCTCGGTGTCGACTCGCCCAGAACGCAAAGACCGCAGAAGCAACGACGAGCAGAACCACAGCGACCATAAGCCCCGTCGATGGCGACCATCCCGAATAGGAGGAGCGAGTCGACCGAGGCGTCGAGCCATCACCACCACCAAGGTCGCGCCTCATCGAGTTCTTCAATCTACAAACCTCTCTCTTGTTATCCACGTGTCCCTTTGCGCCGCAGCTCTGCTCTGAGCGACTCCCTGGCTCAGATGAAAGAGCGCAGTCATCGCTTTTTCGGTTGGAATCTGAGTCCTCTACCACCGATTGTGCCGCAGATACAAGAGTACGCCACGAGCTCGCTGACACGCTAGCTCTTTGAGACCAAAGTAGTGGACGTCGATCACTTCGCTACCGAGCTCCGCAGTGGCCCCTTCGAAGTCGGCCCAACTCATACCGACTCTGTATCGATAGTGATTCACTGGTACCGCTGTGTACCGCTGCGGCGATCGTTCTGTTCGGGCGCTTTGCGGTCGCCCGCAGCCATGGTGTCGAGCGAGCTATGGAGTGAAGATCGCTCCATCGTGAGCGAAGACCACTCGTGTCGGGTCAAACTGCAAGACTCGATCGAACCATGCGGGCCAGCTTGCGAGCTTCACGCCACGCTCGAGCGAGATTCGGCGGGCGAGAGCCGCACTTGCGAATGCTGAGGCACCGCCACTCATGGCAACGGAGAACCCTGAGAACGAGAAGTCCATCGCCTGCCCGGCAACGAACACCGTCCCATCGTGAGCACGCACGAGGAGTGATTGATGGCCTTGAGAGTGACCTGGAGTGGGGAGGACCACCACTCCATCGGCGATCTCCGCCTCTCCGTCGAGAGATTCGTAGCGGGCGCCCGGAAAGTCTACTAGCTCCGCGACGGTGTAATTGGGCTCCTGCGTCAACTGAAGCTCTTCAGACTGAACGAGGATTGGTCGATCTCCAAAGCGCGAGTTCCCTCCGCAGTGATCGAAGTGGAGGTGCGAGTTGACCAACACCGTAATGTCGTCCACCGCAACACTCTCGTCTCTGAGGGCCAGCTCCAGTGACCGACGCTGCGGCCGGTAGTGAAGCTCGGTCTCATCATCGACGAGACCGATACCACTATCGAAGAGGATGGTCACCTCTGGATGCCTCACCACATACCCATAGACCGGCTCAACTTGAGACGCACCACTGGGGGACTCTGAAGCCGGCCGGACAAAGTAACCAAAATCTATCCTACGCACGTCGCTCGAGCAAGCTCGTTGAGTCACCTTGACAAACCCCCTATGAACACATCATTCGAAAAGGTGCGCCCGGAGGCATACTGAGGCCTGCAAGCCTCGTCGATGCGCACGTACCGAGCCAACAGAAGCACTCCCTCAACGACAGTGCAGCTTGCTCCTCGGTGCTAAGACTACAACAACTCAGAACAAGAGCTACTCGGTCACTGCTGAGCTCATCGCCGGTCCAGACGGTCGATCTCCGCTTACCATGTTCGGGCGCAGCACTCTACACCGTGGCGTTGAGGCAAGGTAAGCAGAGAATATCCAATCTCCTCTGAACCGGTCTCTTGGCCTCATCTCGTACCGAAACGACCGAAGAGGTCTACACCGGTCCTTCGGTTCAGGCGAGGGGCTTGAGTCTGTGCAGACCTCTCGGCAGTCAAATGACGTGTCTGCGAACAGTACAGCAGCGCCACAACGCTCAGCTCAGTGAAGCGGGCTCTCAAGAACGAGAGCGCAGCAGCTCAGACACACCTCCGCTGCCAACACCAACTGAATCGCTTAAGCTCTGGAGCTGATAGGAAGATGCTGGCAGAGCCATCGGGCACCATGAGTTCCACGCATGTCGGAGAGCTCCTCAGGGTTTCGCACTACGGTCAACGAGCCACAGGGTTGACCGTGGAACTACCGTGTTCCGTTCTTTGGCTCATGTTCTTATCTGAACGATACCGGCACAGAGCGTTCGCCGAAATCGAACGAGATCGTAAACTCAGATGGACTATTCGCCTGATAACTGCCGAGTCGAGACAGCATACGATCTCGCATCGACAGATCAGCCGTTCGTCGGATGAAACAAAGCAAGCTAGCCTGACGCAGATCAACTCAGAAGCGTGTGCGTCGACTGGGTCCTCAATCGGAACTGTGAGCGCTCTGACTAACTCTTCATCCACGCCGCTCGTAGACGGTCTCTCGTCTGGGAGAGCGCTTCGGGAAGGACTCGAACATTGGCCACCGAAGTCATGAAGTTCGTATCACCGAGCCAGCGGGGCACAACGTGGGTATGGAGGTGATCAGCGAAGCCCGCACCTCCCGCACGACCGAGGTTCATGCCAACATTGAAGCCCTCCGGGTGATACGCAACTTCGAGTGCGCGTACCGCGAGTTCGACAAGCTCTCCACACTCCAGGCGCGTCGCCTCATCTAGATCGGAGAGTTTCGCCCCATGGGTGTGTGGAACGACCATAACGTGACCAGCAGTGTAGGGATAGATGTTGAGTACGACGAGGGCGTGAGCTGCGCGATGGACGATCATAAGATCATCATCGCTTGCCTCACCACCGCGTACGATCTCACAGAGCACACATGGTCTTGAGTCGGTCTCAAGTTGTCCCGCAGCGCGATCCATGAAGGGCATCCGCCATCCAGCCCAAAGAGCCTCGGTGCTCATTACGAGTGACCGAAATCAAGTACAGGGGTTGCGCACGTTTTGAGGAGTTCCGCCTCAAAACGATCGATAGGAACGTCTCGATCAGGATGATCTGCTCCCCTGCGATTGACTCCAACCGTGCCGTTGGCTACGTCGTCCTCCCCGACAACCAAGATGTAGGGAATCTTCTCCATCTTCGCTCTCCGAATCCGCGCACCGAGGGGTTCGTTCGCCTCGCTGATCTCAACCCGACATCCACCCGCTCGAAGACGATCGGCAAGCTTCGAACCGTACTCTGCAACCTCCTCTTTGACTGGCAGAATCTTCACCTGCACCGGAGAGAGCCAGGCCGGGAAGGCCCCTGCGTAGTGCTCGATGAGAATAGCCATGAATCGTTCGACGGAACCGAAGAGCGCTCGATGAATCATGTATGGTCGCGTCTTTGCATTAGAGGCATCGTTGAAGGACATGTCAAAGCGCTGTGGTAGCTGTAGATCGACCTGAAGCGTCGAAACTTGCCACCGTCGGCCAATGGCGTCGGTCAGATGCACATCGATCTTTGGAGCGTAGAAGGCACCTTCCCCTTCTGCAACAACATAGGGAATGCCCGAACGATCGAGCGCCTGCCGCAGAGCATCGGTCGCCAGCTCCCACTCTGCATCCCCACCAACCGACTTGTCAGGTCTGGTTGCGAGCTCTGCCTCGAACTCGTTTAAGCCAAAGGCACGCAACAGCGAGAGTACGAAGTGCAAGAGGGAGGCGATCTCCTCCGCTAAACGCTCCGGCGGACAGAAAATGTGTGAATCATCTTGCGTCAAACCACGAACGCGTGCCAGTCCGTGTAACGCACCGGATCGTTCGTAACGATAGACTGTCCCGAACTCAAAGAGCCGCAGCGGGAGATCACGATAGGACCGCGCTTGCGATTTATAGATCAAGATATGCATCGGGCAGTTCATTGGTTTCATGTAGTAGGCCGCGCCCTCAAGCTCCATGGCCGGGAACATGCCGTCTCGATACCACCCGAGGTGTCCTGAGATCTCAAAAAGCGTTGACTTCGCCACATGTGGTGTCCAGGCAAGCTGGTATCCCGCTTTGAGATGGGACTGTCGTGAGAACTCTTCCATCAGGTAGCGAACGAGAGCACCTTTGGGATGAAAGACCGGTAATCCAGAGCCGATCTCTGGCGGAAAGTGAAAGAGATCGAGTTCGACTCCAAGACGACGATGGTCACGACGCTCGGCCTCTGCGAGACGGAGTAGGTGCTGCTTGAGCGCGTCCTTAGATTCCCACGCAGTACCGTAGATCCGTTGAAGCTGAGGGTTTCTTTCGTCTCCACGCCAGTATGCACCGGCTGTGCGCATGAGCTGAAAATGTCCGAGTGCTGATGTAGTTGGAACGTGAGGACCTCGGCAGAGATCGACGAACCCGGAGGAGTTCCGGTACACCGAGACACCCCCTTCGTCTTGGCCCACCTCGTTCACATCGTCCTCTTCAATGTCTGAGCGCTCGACTCTCTCGATGATCTCAACCTTGTACGGTTGCTCGGCAAAAAGTCGCTTACCTTCTTCGCTACTCAGCTCTTCACGAACGAAACTCTGGCCCTCTTTCATAATCTCTCGCATCCGAGCCTCAATACGCACGAGGTCCTCAGGCTCGAAGTGTCGACCGTCTGGAAGGTCGAAATCGTAGTAGAACCCATCTTGAATCGGTGGTCCGATGGCGAACTTCGCTCCTGGAAAAAGATCGGTGACGGCTTGGGCCAAGACGTGCGAGGTCGAGTGTCGGAGTATGGCACGGCCGCGCTCAGTCGAGCTCTCCACGAATTCGATCTGGTCGCCATCGGATAGGGGCCATGAGAGATCGCGCTCGATTCCATTGACGACAAGCGCGATGGTCGACGATCGCTCGCGCCTTCCAACCAAGAGCTCGGCTCCTACTGCCCCATCCGGCACCTCTACGGTTTCGGCAGACTCAAGATGTATCGTTAGCGACATATTTCTCCAACCTTCATAGGGTCTTGACTACTTCGACCACGCGCACAGGGGCACGGCACCTCGCTCACGATGCAACCATCGACAGACCAAGCAGTTCTGCTGCGGAGGAGACTCCGCGTCCTCGTCTCGCCTCCGAGTCGATGGCCTCGACCGCCGCAGCGACATTGAGGTCATCAT
>JBMFXG010000019.1:0-21518 GCA_049964535.1 Acidimicrobiales bacterium
ACGTCATCACCTCGCAGAGCGGGGTCAGGAGCTGAGCGGACCACCGCTCGGGACGCTCGTGCTGAAAGGTATGCCGCAAGGTCTCATCGAGGAGTTCTCGCAGCGTCGTCGAGAGGTCAACCGAGCGGCTGTGCCATTTGGGTCGTCGAGTCGTTCTCGACAAGTAGCGGCGCTACGAACAAGGTCAGCGAAGGCGCCTGTCGATCTGAGCGAACTTCGAGTTACCTGGTCCGAGCGAGCGCTGCGTTTTGAGGATCGCCCGCTTGAGCGTTCGACGTCACAGCTGTACGAGCTTGGAGTTGAGATCATGCGCAGCGGCGGGATCTTCGTCGCCCCGATCGCAAATCCATTCCACGCGGAGGTGGCCTACCGGATCGTGGCGGAGCCCTATCGAGAGCTCCCAGAGCTTCTTGATGTAGCGACCGATTCCCTGGCGCGTCGGCAACGTCGCAAACCCTTTGAAACACCAGAGCTGAAGCTCGGTGGCGACCTGAGTGAGGCGATGCCATCGGGTCGATCCTTAGGTGTTGATTCAGGTCGCGATCGTGAGATCACTGGCCTGCGGACTCGTCGTTTACTTGCTCGCACGGAGAAAGAGCGTGAGCTCTACCGTGCGCTCGGGCTCAGCTCGGATGGTCCGCCAACGTATGGTGGCAAAGGTGTAGTGGAGATGGCGAGCCTCGACCGCCTTCCTTCTTCGTATGTGGCTACCTTGCAGCGCTCTGGACGTCTCGGTGCACTTGAGAGCGTGGACGACCCGGTTCAGCGTTTTCGACACCGATGGCGTGACTCCCTTCAAGTGGGATCATCGGTCTCGATCGCTGTTGAGCTCGAGGATGGCTCACAGCTCAAGATCCAGCGAGAGCCGGAAGGTGTTCTGAGTGAGGCCAAGCGTGCTCTTCGCTCGCAGCTAGAGACGAACCTCTTCGCCCTTGGTCATGGAACCCCCGTTGATCTGTACTCTTCCGTGCTCTTCGAGCATCGTGAGCTTGGAAGGATGGTAGCCGATCAGCTGATCGAAGGAGACCACCACCCCTTCGTTCAGCTTGGTCGTTACCGGTATCTCTCAGGGGAGATCGTGACGGCTTCGAAGGCGGCAGTCGATGATCGCTTTGTGCTCGTGTCCACTGGGGCGGGTTGCGGCCACGAGTGCGTGCTCTATCCTCTTCGTGAGGGTGCGCTCGTAGATCGACGCGCGCCTGTCTCTCCCGCAAATCTTGGTTTCTTGAGAGGGGTGAGTTATGGTGTCGATTCGTCAGTAGCTCAACTGCTCAGTGATCGAAGGGACGTGCGACCCGTCATTGGAATCGCTCAAGGCGATCGTCACTCCCTTGTCATTCCTCAAAAGGCACTCGGTCTGAGTAATACGGTTGAAGCTTTCGACAGCGTTGCAGAGTTTCTCCACGGAACAGTGCTTACTCCTAGCGTAATCGTCGATGTGGAGAGTGGCCTGCGAAACGCCTGGAGGGAACGCCTCGAGCGGGGCGATCGCGCACTTGAGCACACCTCCCCGAAGGTCCTCTCTGAACTGCGCCAGCGTGCTGTGCTCGTGCGAGAGGTCACAAGTCTGTACGTTCGCTGTCAGGAGTGGAAACGATCTCTGGGGCACGATAGAGGTCGTGACCTGCACGATCTTGAGGACTTGAGCCTTGCACGTGGCAGAGATCGCGAAACATTCGCAAGGGAGTGGGATCGGTGAGGACGTGTGGGTCCTCCGGGGCGCTGTTTCCTCTCTCCTGACAAGGTGATGACAGTGGCGCTCGCTCGTTCAGTGTGCTTCGGTGCCGCAATCATGGCAGCCGCCAACCGGAGCAGTGAGTGAAAATTGAGTAGGATTGCGGATGGTTCTACAAGTCGGGGTCTCGGCGCCGGTCGACACGGTGAAGGTGGTAGACCGACGTAGTGATGTGGTTCGTTGTGTGCTCACAGCGGAGGAGGGGGAAGTAGTGAAAGTTGAGATGTCGGTTGGAGACTTCTTGCGCCGAGCGGTAGAGGTATTTCCGGATCGCCTTGCGCTCGTCGATGAGCCCGGCACTGAAGGCTCGCTCGGACGGTTGACCTACTCGGAGCTCGGTCTGCGGGTTCGATCCATGGCGCGCTCTCTTGAGGAGATGGGGGTTGGCGTCGGCGACCGGGTAGCGCTGATCTCACCCAATGCCGGAAAGTTCCTTGTGTCGTACTTTGGTACCTCTGGATATGGACGGGTTCTGGTGCCGATTAATTATCGGTTAAATGCGGATGAGGTCGCCTACATCTTGGACCACAGCGGCGCCTCCGTCGCGCTCGTCGATCCCGAGTTCGCTCACTTGGTTCCAGAGAGTGCGAACTATCGACGTATCGTCTTGAATGGACGCGACGACGAAGCTCTCTTTGCTGCTCAGGGACCCGATCGAGAGCCGAGCGAGTGGGTGGGTGATGAGGACTCCGCCTGTTCGATCAATTACACCTCAGGTACGACTGCTCGGCCAAAGGGTGTCCAAATGACGCACCGTAACGCCTGGACCAACGCAGCAATACTGGGTTGGCACACGACCGTCACTGATCGAGATATCCTCCTGCACACGCTCCCCATGTTTCACTGCAATGGATGGGGAATGCCGTACGCAGTTACCGGTATGGGTGGAGCTCACGTCATTCAACGCAAGATCGATGGGGAGTCGATCCTCTCTCGGATTGAGAGTGAGGGCGTGACGTTACTCTGTGGCGCTCCAGCCGTATGGGCGGCCACCCTCGACGCGGCCCAGCAACGGCTCAAGGAGGGTCGCCCGCTTCCTGGGCGGGATCTTGTCCGCGTCGTAACCGCGGGCGCACCACCTCCCTCTCGAACGATTGAGAGGCTACAGGGCGAGCTTGGTTGGGAGCTTATCCAGATCTATGGTCTGACTGAAACCTCACCGCTGTTAACGGTGAATCGTTCCCTCAAGGAGTGGGATGGCATTGATGACCGAGAGAGGGCCCGACGTCTCTCTCGGGCTGGGACGCCTGCTCTTGGCGTACAGATCGAGGTCGATCAAAACGGGGAGATTTTAGCGAGATCGAATCACGTCTTTGCCGGATATTGGAATCAACCCCAAGAGACGGAAGCGGCCTTGGTAGACGGTTGGTTCCATACAGGAGATGGTGGATTCTTCAAGGACGGCTATCTCACCATATCGGATCGGAAGAAGGACGTCATAATCACTGGTGGGGAGAACGTCTCCTCTATTGAGGTGGAAGACGTCATTTTCCAACATCCCAGTGTCGCTGAGGTAGCGGTGATCGGGGTGCCGGATCCTAAGTGGGGCGAGACGGTGAAGGCGCTTGTCGTTGCTCGTGAGGGAACGGCACTCACCGAGGAGGAGATCATCGCCTTCTGTCGTGAGCGGCTCTCTCACTTCAAATGTCCGACCTCGGTTGAGTTTCGTGATGAGCTCGCTCGAACGGCTACGGGGAAGTTACAGAAGTTCAAACTCCGCTCCCCGTATTGGCAAGGGATGGAGCGACATGTCAACTAAGTGACTGTCGCACGCTGTGGCTGGATCGATCTTCTCGTAGCATCTCTGCTATGGGCCGGTATCTGTCGCTAGCTTTTGGATGTAGGCCGTTCGAGTGGAGAGATCCCGACCGCTGGGAGAGCTCGAGTCGCTCGGCGCTCGACTCAACCCAGTGGGTCGTTCGACGACGAGCTGTTGCGAGCTCTCTTAGAGAGCTGTGAGGATTTTGAAATCTTCCGCTAGTTCGAGCTGTGCTCGACTACCGATGCTACGGTGCGTTGCGATGAGTCGTTCATGGAACGCACTGATCTCTTGTGGATCGTCGGGATTCGCAATGCCCATCGTCGTCCCGAGCTGGGAAGTATGGCAGAGTAGGGATGAGAACTTATCCTCGAGCGACTCTTCGATGGTTTCGTAGTGGTCAACGATATCTGCCTCCCACAGCAGCGCTGCTTTGGGTCGATGGGCGGCAAACTCTTGATGGGGTAGATAGAGAGGGTCTCGAGCGGCAACGATGGCATCGAGTGCGATCCAACCTGCTTCGCGGTGATCAGGATGCAACCGGTACCGTTTCCATGGATCGTGAGCAAGGATGACATCACACTGTGTTCGTCGAATAGCGGCGGCGACCTGTGCCACGAGCTCGTTGGTTCGGATGAGCTCTCCGTCTGGTACTCGGAGAAAGGTCAGATCCTTCGATCCTGTAAGCCGTGCCGCTGCGTTGTAGGCCTCGCGCTCGCGTCGCTGTGCGAGTAGGAGTGGGTCGTCGCCAGGGGTCCATGACCCTTTCGAACCGTCTGTAAGGATGACACTGGAGATACGACATCCTCTCTTTGCCCACTTGGCAAGAGTCCCTCCGCAGCCAAACTCGATGTCGTCGGGGTGTGCTCCGATGGCGAGCGCCGATCGAGGCGTTGGGGCGTCGATGGAGGTCGAGGCGTCATCACTTCGGAGGTATGTCCCGATACCAGGCTCTTGCACGACTGTCCCCTTATCTCTCTTGTTGCTTTGCACGGTTCGTTGTCACGAACAATGGAGTTCGTTCTCACTCACGTCGGTGTCACCACGTTAGTCAGAGCGTTGTTTGTCACCGGAGAGCTTGGGTTGTGCGCTGTCATCGATGGAACGGTGAGCCGTGTCTGATGCAGGAACTCTGCTAGGTGGGGAGAACGAGGTCGAATAAGTTCCAGCTTCAAGAACTCCGTCAGGTCGATGGGTGTGTCGAGATCGAAAGCGAGATACCGACTCATGATTACCGAGGTTTCGAGGCCATGAGCACGGAGCGAACGGAGATGTTCTGGAGCTGACCGTTGACCGAAGTGAAGTGTCGGTTGGTTGTACAGTGGGAAACCCAAGAGGTTCGTCCCGTCGCCGTGCCGGTCGGGGGTGATGACGGCCCTTCCCTCTTCGAGAGCCGTAAGGTGCGACGTGATGGATCCGATCAGCGGTATGTCGGAGTGTATGATGAGGGCTCTGCGGAAACCTTTGGATGCGACGATTTCGAGTGCAGAACGAAGGCCGGTGTTCAACCCTCGGCTCGGTACCGTGATGGCAGTATGTCCAGATGAGCGGACGTACGATATGACGCGCTCGTCATCGGCGACGGCGAACGTGCTCGCTTGATGAGCAAGACTGTCGAGAGCGTTGAGCGCAAGCATCTGAGCAAGCATCACTCGATCCTCGTCGTTCAGTATGGATCGCAGACGAGTCTTGGCCCACGTAAACGACTTGATTGGAACGAGAATGGCCGTATCGCTCCCTGCTTCGGATCGGTGGTCTCTGTCGAGCTCGCGTCGAGCGGGCTGGTGCTTTCGGATCGTACCCGTAGAGTCACCCGGTCCGACGGTTCTGAGGTGGCTATCGGTCAGTGACGAAGGCTTGTCAGTCATCGCCGATTCGCTTCCTGCTTCGGAGCATTTTCGTTGTTATCATGCTCGCTTGATCGAGGATAGTACGACACTCCCCGAGCTCTATCTGTGTAGGCGTCTCGGGAGGGGCTCACTTGAGAGGACGAGACCGTCATGAGAACTCAATGATCGCCGGTGGGCGACGATCGTCCGAGGGGAGCATGTGCCATAGTGTAGTGAGAGAGGTTCGGCGTGACGGACCAGGTGTCGAGGGCCCGCGGCGTACAGTCCCCACCAGGAGGCAGGGTTGTTGTGGAGGTTTGAGCTCCAAGGGGTGTTGAGGGTCCGAGGTCAGAGCTGTGGACACTGACGCGAGTGGCTCTTCGGACAACGCAGTGGTTTCGTCGCGACTGCGCAAGACTCTTGGTGCTTTTGGAATCTCGAATGCTTCAATAGACCGCGCGGTCGACCAAGATCGTCTCCATCTGCTCGCCGTGGAAGCGGTCGTTGGTCCCATTGAGGGTCGGCTATCGTTGAACGAGATCGCTGAACGAAGCGCTGTCGACCTTCCACTCTTGCGCACCTTGTGGCGATCCTTAGGGTTCGCCGATGTAGGTGATGATGAGCGGGTCTTCACCGCTCTTGACCTCGGTGCGGCCCAGGCTCTGGCAACGCTACTCTCTCATGGGGTCGACCTCGAGATCGTACTTCAGATAGCTCGCGTTATTGGCTCATCTATGGCGAGAGTCGCTGAAGCAGAGGTCGTAGCATCGGCGCTCGCCGACCTCAACATTGAGGGTTCCGAGACCGACAATGCCGAGACGGCTGAGCACTTCCTCCGCTTCGCCTCAACGATGGTCCCGATAGTCCCTGAGCTGTTAGGTTACGCTTGGCGGCGCCACCTCCACTCCATTGCCACCCGGTATCTGCTCGCTCGCGATCGCGGTTCCTTTGATTCCTCCAAACTGGCATTGGCGGTCGGATTCCTCGATCTCGTTGGCTTTACTGTGCTCTCTCAGTCGCTCACTGCGTCGGAGCTTTCAACGCTCGTATCGGAATTTGAGGCACTCGCGTACGATACCGTAGCGAAACTTGGAGGACGAGTCGTCAAAATGATTGGCGATGAAGTGATGTTCGTTGCGGACGATCCAATGGCTGCCGCGGAGATCTGCCTCAGCCTTCAAGAGGTCTACGCCACCCAGCACACGCTCTCGGTTGTTCGAGCTGGACTGTCGTACGGAACGGTCTTAGCCCGTGGGGGGGATTACTTCGGAACGGTCGTGAATCTCGCCTCACGGATCGTCAACATAGCAAATCCAGGAAGTTTGCTGGTCTCTGAGGGATTTCGAGGTGCCCTCGACGTTGACTCTGGCTATGTTACGAAGGCGCTTCGGCCTCGTTATCTCAAAGACTTTGGTGACGTACAGCTTTGGGTGCTTCGGCGTGGGCTGAGAGACTCAGAATCGTCACCGTTGAGTGGTTCGGATCGGTAACTATGCTCGACCCTCGTGCTGGTGGGCGGGGTTGATGAGGTCGGTAGAGGTGCCTGGGCAGGTCCGCTCGTCGTAGCACTGGCGGTGAGCGATGGTAGAAACGATCCGCTGAGCGACCTCCTGCGACGTCCTAGTCGAGATCGCAAAGACGATGAGAAATTAAGGGAAGGACAGTTTCTGGACTCGAAGGCTCTGCCGCCGAAGCGTCGTCAAGAGATCGCAGCGCTTCTCCCGGACCTTGTCCTTACCTACGGTATTGGCACAGTTTCGACGGAAGAGATCGATCTTCTCGGACTCTCTGAGGCGTTGACCCTCGGGGCGCAACGGGCCTTTTCATTTGCGAATGTCGTCCCTGAGAGCGTGGTGCTAGATGGATCGGTTGACTACCTGTCGAAGCGAGTTGGCATCGAGGTGGCAACCTATCCAAGTGGGGATACTCGCTTCGCTCTGGTAGCAGCAGCTTCTATCGTTGCCAAGGTTGCACGTGACGCAGCGATGGTTGCACTGGCACAAGAGGTCCCTTACTACGGCTTCGAAGATAATAAGGGATACCCAACATCTACTCATCTTCGGGGACTTGCCGCCGTTGGACCGAGTATCCACCATCGCTGCAGCTGGTCCTTTGGACCGAAGCTGCTCTATCAGAACCCATACATTGCCGCTGAACGGGTCGGTACTCGTGCTGTGATCTCCCGATCGGCGGACATGGTTTGAGGCATACTGCCAGCGCGTACGGCACATCGCAAGGGTGCGCTCAGAGATTAGGCTTAGCGAAGAGGCTCTAGCGATCAAGCCGGTGCAGGAGTGATCGACCTTTGAGGTGGAGGAGACCGTTACTGCGGCGGCGCGGGCCTTGAGACTCATCGGCGCACGTCACGAGAAGCGGCCGACCTCTTCTGCTATTCGCAAGGAGCGGGCAATTGGTCGTCGCCTTCGGAATCGACCGACACGGCGTAGACTTCGTTGGTAATGGTCCTCAGTACTATGTCACGCATCTCGAGTGACCGGTTCGACGGTCACTTCTATGTGTTTCGTGCGCGAAACGATGTGTCGCCGTTGGAGCGTCCGATCCCGCCGCAGGCCACGGTGATGAGCGGGTTCCATGGGGAATGATGTTCAATGGGCAGTGAACGGTAGGATGTGACGAGAGTAGTGCGCTCAATTGAGTAGCTTTCGGTTGACTCCGATAGAGGTCCCGACTGCCTGTGATAGCGGATGAGCCCTTCGGACGAGATCGGTATGTGTGGGCAAGGGGATCTCGTTGGATCGTGCGGCGCGAGGAGCGATGGAGAAGCTGACGAGCGAGTGGAGAGAGAGGCGGCCTGTGTCGAGCGATACGATCAGCCTGAGAGGTCGAAGCCATTGAAAGCTTCCGTCAAGGAGCCCCAACCGTCGCCTTCGGAGATTAGGTGGATCCGACGGCTTGGGGCCATCACGCTAGAGACGCCAGGCTTTACTCTCCTTGCGATACTTGCTGCTCTTGTTGGTACCGCTCTTGATATTCTGGCACCTCTGGTTCAACGAGCTGCCATCGACCACTCCATTCTGCGTGGTGGACGTAACATATCGATCTACGCCTTTGCTCTCGTCGGGCTTGGAGCCAGCGGATTTATCACAACCTTCGTTCGGCGCTATGCGGGTGGCAAGGTCTCTCTCGGTGTTCAGTACTCCCTTCGGACAAAGATCTTTCGGCACCTGCAGCGTCTCGACTTCGCCACGCAGGATACGTTGCAGACGGGACAGCTAGTCTCGAGATCGACAGCAGACGTCGGACTCCTCCAGGGCCTCCTAGCATTTCTGCCACGACTTTTCGGAAACGTCCTCTTGGCCCTTGGCGCGGTGGTGGTCATGGTTGTGATCTATTGGCCACTCGGTCTCTTGGTAGCGCTCTCGCTTCCCATCTTGCTCTTCTCCTCTATTCGTCTCAGGACGAAGGTCTTTCCAGCCTCGTGGGACGCGCAGCAGAAGGAGGGCGAGGTGGCGGTCGTCGTCGAGGAGGCCGTTACCGGGATTACGGTGGTGAAGGCTACGGTCCTTGAGACCGAGATGGTTCGACTCCTGCGAGATCGGGCGCGATCGCTTTTTCGATCGCGAGCGCGTACGGTTCGGCTGAGCTCACGGCTACAGGCGCTCTTGGAGGCTATTCCAATGTTGACGCAAGCTGTGGTCATTGCGGTCGGCGGTTATGCATCGTATGAAGGTCATCTCAGCCTAGGTACTTTCCTTCTTTTCTTTACCTTCATTGCCCAGCTCAATGCGCCGGTTCGACAGCTGGCATCGTTGGTTGCGATCGCTGAACAGGCTCGAGCCGGCGCAGATCGAATCTTCTCACTGTTAGACCTCCACCCGCTCGTGGAGACACCCCAATCACCTCGTGAGATCCCCAAAGGCCCGATCGGAGTGCACTTCGATAACGTTCAGTTCTCCTATCGACCCCAAGAACCGGTTCTCAGAGGTGTCGAGCTTGACATCAAGGCCGGGGAACGGGTTGCGATCGTTGGTGCGTCGGGTTCTGGGAAGTCGACCGTTTCACTACTACTGCCGCGTTTTTACGATCCGCAAGTCGGCGTCGTCTCCGTAGGAGGGGTTGACGTCAAGGAGGTTGCCCTTGACGAGCTTCGCCGACGGGTCGGGATCGTCTTTGAAGATAGTTTTCTCTTTTCAGACACCATCTACAACAACATTGCGCTCGGATCGCCCAATGCAACGCAGGAGGATATCGTCCGAGCAGCATGTGCGGCTCGAGCCCACGACTTCATCGTAGGTTTCCCCGATGGCTATGGTTCAATGGTGGGAGAGCGAGGGATCCTCCTCTCCGGCGGACAGCGTCAGCGGCTCTCTCTCGCTCGAGCACTCCTGGGCCAGCCAGATCTCCTGGTGCTTGATGACGCTACGTCGGCGGTCGATGCCACGACTGAAGCTGAGATCTACGAAGCGCTGGATGAGTTTGCCGTCGATCGTACTCTGATTTTGATTGCTCACCGGCGGTCGACCCTCTCTCTCGCAGAACGAATAATTGTGATGAAGGACGGCTTAGTGCTCGATAGTGGCACCGAGTCAGAGCTCCTTGAGCGTTGTCATGAGTTTCGTGACCTTCTGGCCCCTGGAGGTGAGCTACTCGAGGAGCTCCAGAACGACGACGGAACGCTGCCTTCACTCGCAGCCGTGGATGCAGACGGCCGTGCTCCTCGCATCAGTGCAGGTGAGCTTGGAAGTCGGGGTGGGGGTGGCGCTCGACCGTCTTTCCGAGGTGGTTCTGGGGTACCGCTCTCGTTGACCGATTCCCTGAGGCGGGGACTCGAGAAGCTTCCTCCGGAGAAAGATGAACCGAAGATGCCACTTGAGGAGTACGATCCGCTCCGACCGGTCGCATTTCGTTTTCTAGGGGCATTGCGACTGCTTAAAGGTGCGCTCGGACTTGGTGCGGTTCTCGTTGGACTCGATGCGATCCTGGCCTTAGTGGGGCCGGCCGCAGTACGATCTGCGATCGACTCGGGTGTGACGACGCATCGATTGAGTGTGATCTTGATTGCAAGCGGCGTCTTGGCCCTGGCCTCATTCGCCGATGTCGTGGTGATCTGGGCTGAAGGCGTGGTCACCGGTATTACTGCGGAGCGCTTTTTGTACTATCTGCGCTCGAAGATCTTTGAACAGCTGATGCACCTTGGTATGGACTACTACGAGTCGGAGATGGCCGGGCGCGTGATGACCCGGATGACCTCTGACGTTGACTCATTCTCTAATCTCATGCAGAGTGGATTGATAGCAGCACTCGTGGCATTGGTCTCCCTCGTAGGCGTGGTCATCGTGCTGACCGTTATGTCCCCCAGGCTCGTGCTCATACCGCTCTTGGCGCTTCCGTTGTTGATTGCTGCAACGGTGTACTACCAGCGATACTCGTCTCGGGTCTACACACGAGCTCGTGAGCGAATTGCGCTTGTGAACTCCAACTTTCAAGAGGGTGTCTCCGGTCTCAAGGTGAGCCAGGCGTATGCAAAGGAGAAGGACTCCTCGGAGGAGTTCGAGCGGCTCTCTGCTGGGTATCGAGATACTCGCATGAAGGCGCAGAAGGCCGTCTCGATCTACTTCCCGTTCGTTCTTCTGCTCTCTGATATTGCCGGAGCAGTCACCTTGTACGTCGGGGCTCATCTCGTTATTTCGCATGAGGTGCAGGTCGGGACGGTCATCGCCTTTCTCTTGTACCTCTCTCTCTTCTTCTCGCCTATCCAACAGCTCTCTCAAACGTTCGATCAAATTCAACAAGCGACCGTTGCTGCTCGTCAGATTCGACGGTTGATGTCGTTGACGTTGAATACCGAGTCGGATCCGAATGCTGCAGTGATCGTCGGCGTCGAAGGTGACGTGCAAGCTCGCCACGTTGGATTTCACTATGGATCCACTGCTTCCAATGCACTTCGAGACATTGATCTAATGCTGCCTGCTGGATCAAAGGTCGCTCTTGTTGGTGAGACCGGTGCTGGGAAATCGACCGTTGCGAAGCTGTTAGTACGGTTCTACGATCCATCGAGTGGCGCCATTGTTCTCGATGGCCGCAATGTTGCGCAGCTCGATCTTGCTTGGTATCGGTCTCAAGTAGGTTATCTTCCTCAAGAACCGTTCTTGTTCTCGGGTTCGATCTATCGAAACATAGCGCTCGGTCGCTCTGGTGCCTCTGAAGCCGAGGTGCTTTGGGCCGCGGAGGTCACGGGCGTGCTGGACTTCGCCAACGGCTTTCCTGATGGACTCGATCACGATGTAGGTGAACGAGGTCGAGGTCTCTCGGCTGGACAACGTCAGCTCATAGCTCTCGCTCGTCTCTACCTCTCGGAACCGTCGCTACTCGTTCTCGATGAGGTCTCTTCTTCGCTCGATCTTCGCTCTGAGGCGAGAGCTCTCGATGCGTTAGCAGCAATCTGCGAAGGGAAGACCACGGTGGTAATCGCCCACCGCCTTCCCTCTGCGAAGGTTGCCGATATGGTGGTGGTCTTGGATCACGGCCAAGTCGTTGAAGTTGGCCCGCACGACGAGCTACGTATCTCGGGAGGGCGGTACTCCCAGATGTGGGATCTCTTTGAAGGAGAGACGGCCTGAACTGGTCGTTACACAGTTCCCAATACCATAGAGACAGTATATCGAACATATGTTCGATATACTGTCTCTATGGTTCAGAGTCTCTCGCCGATCTCTTCTCGACCCTCTGTGGGGCGAGCGTCACAGCTCGTGCAGGACGTTCTGCCAGTTGATCCTGGGATCGTCGATATCTTTCCGCAGCGAGGTCTACGGAAGGGGAGTGTTCTTCGCTTGCGTGGCTCCTATGGAAGTGGGCTGTACTCTTTCGCTGTTCAGTCTCTCGTAGCGGCATCGCAGCACGGAGCGTGGGTTGCACTGTTCAACGTGGACGATCTTGGTTATGGGTTCCTTCTTCGTAGCGGCGTGGACCTCGAAAGGACGCTCATTATCCATGACGATCAGCATCCAAGCCGAACACTTGCGACATTGTTGGAGTCGTTTGCGATCGTTGTAACTCCGCCAAATCTCTCCCTTGCTCAGATGGCGCGTCTCTCAGCTCGAGCACGAGAGAGGTCGTCGATCATTATCTCTGTTGAGCGCGTGGCTCACTCCGGTAGTGCTGGCGTACCGAGATGGGAGGGTGGCGTTGATCTTACGGTGCATCTACGTTCAGCTAGCTGGGTCATGGAGCTGGAGAGTGGGATAACGTCGGTGAACCGTGGCGAGGTGGTGGTGACGGTTGAGCACCATGGGGTTGGACGTACGGTCGTTGCGTCGGCGTCGTAAGACGAGCTCTACGTTGTGACCACCGTGCTGCCGCGGTATCTTTTTCTGCGATTTCCGAACTGGGCCTGGGATGTTTTGGGGCGTGAACCTGACGAACTCTCTGTTGTGGTCGAGCGAGGGCGAATTCTTGGTGTCTCGCCTTTAGCTCGTCGGGAGGGACTCAAGGTTGCAATGGCGGTTCGTCATGCTTCGGCTTACTGGCCCGACATGACCGTGTACGAACGGCATCGAGAACGAGAGGTCCAAGGCTTTACAGAGTTGATGGATCTCTGTGGAGCGTTCTCTCCATTTTTCTCATTTTTCGATGTTGGAGCCTGCTACGTGCCGCTACGTGCACTCTTACGAGTGCTAGGGAGTGAAGAGTCGATCACCCAGACCTTGCGCGAGTATCTTCGTCACGCAGTTGTGACCGTCTATGACCAACCTCTTGCTCTCGATCGGGTTGAGCTCTCCCTTGGAGTCGCTCACGGTGTCTATATCGCTAGTCTTGCGGCAGAGCAAGGCGTTCTGGTTCCCGTTGGCGAGAATACACGGTTCGTTAGTGCGCTCTCGATTGCATCTCTTGAGCCGTCAGTCTTGGCGCAATCATGTGCCGATCTTGGACTGCGGACACTAGGAGATTTCTGTGCCTTAGCCCCTGGCGATGTCGCCGGTCGATATGGATCAGAAGGCCTTGAGCTGTTGCAGCTCTTACGGGGGGAGAGGGATCGTACGGGAACGCAGGTCTCTCTCGGTCCTGAGCAAGAGATCCACCTCGTTTTTGATGAAGACCTACAAGAGATGGACCGGTTGCTCTTTGCGATGTCAGCTCCGTTGGCTGCGCAGTGTGAGGCACTGCGCGCGGCAGGGTCTGCGGCGTTCTCTGTTGAGTTTGAGGTCGTTATCGATGATGAGCGGTCGGTGGTGCAGTGGGGGTTTCCCCAAGGTGCGACCGAACGAGTGGTGCTCGATCGTGTTCGTTGGCAACTTGAGCGTTTGGTCACAACGGTGCAGGAGCTCCAAGCACGGGAGGGTAAAGGAGAGCTCTGGCGGGGAGGCGTGATTCAAGAGTGCTTCGTTCGCTTCTCTGAGGTAGGTCCACCTCCAGCTCGTCAACTCAATCTGACCGAGAAGCCAACGAGCTCTGACGACGCCGTTGTTCGCTCCTTGACGAGGTTGACGGTGGCTCTTGGAGAGGAGAATCTCTGTGTGCTCCAGCCCCTCGGGGGACGATCTCCGCAAGAAGGCGTTCGTATGGTTCCGTGGATCGTGGCGACGGGTCGAAGCGGTTCTCCCCGGCATCGGGAACGGTCATTGACGTCGTCACCACAACCACGATCACCGAAACGACCTCGACGATCTGTTCAAGGTGGTCGCGATGCCCTTCCATGGCCTGGATCTCTCGCTGGGCAGGACCCGCCTGTGGTCTATCAACCTCCACGTGCCATTCGTGTTCTTGATGTGCGTGGCGGAGCCGTTGTGGTTGGCGGTCGTGGATCTCTGAGTGATCTCATCACGTCCATCGTTTTTGACGGTGAATATCGCAGCGACGTTGTTGAGCAGTGGGGACCGTGGCTTGTTGAGGAGCGTTGGTGGAGTAGCCAACGTGCCCGGCGTTACGCTCGACTCCTGGTGATCTGTGCTGATCGAAGCGTGCACCTCATCTACTGCGAGCAGCGTCGATGGTTCTTGGAGGCCACCTTTGATTGATGGTTGTTGCGACGGTCTCGAAGGCGATAGAGAGGGATCTTGCCCTGGGTTGGTCTTCTCCGGGTAGCACTGCATCTCTCGTGGTGAGGGCGAGCGTCTCGTGTCTCGGCGATATGAACCGCTATGGGGTGAGTTCGAGGCAGAAAATCGATCAGATTTTCGAACAAATGTTCGATAAACTGATCGTGTGTCTCAAGAGTCCTTTCGTTATGCAGAGCTTCACGCACACTCCAACTTCTCATTTCTTGATGGTGTCTCTGATCCCGAAGATCTCGTTCTCGAGGCCTGTCGTCTTGGCCTCTCGGCTCTTGCGTTGACAGACCACAATGGGTTCTATGGAATCGTCAAGTTTGCCACCGCTGCGAGAACTGCCGGTATTCCCGCTCTCTACGGTGCAGAGCTCACGGTAGGGTCTCCCCTCTCTCGCCAGTCGGCGACCGATCCTCCGGGAGACCATCTCGTTGTACTGGCAAAGAACCCTGAAGGATACCGCATCTTGTCGCGACTGATTAGCCAGGGCCATGCAGACGGTGGGGTGAAGGGACGTTTTGACCTTGATGCTGAGTCGATAGCACGAGCAGCTCGTGGAAATCTCGTTGTACTCACTGGTTGTCGGAAGGGTCCGATTAGTCGTGCCTTGGTGGACCACGGTCCGGCTGAAGCCTATCGTAGGTTGGCTCAGTATCGGGAGCTCTTTGGTCGTGACGACCTCGTTGTGGAGTGTTGGGATCACGGAGACCCCTTGGATGTAGCTCGTAATGAGGTGCTGACATCGTTAGCGGTTCGGGGAGGGCTCGTTGCTGTTGCCACGGGAAACGTTCACTATGCAGCTCCAGCTGCTGGTCGATTGGCAAACATCGTTGCTGGTATACGCGCAAAGATGACACTGGACGAGATAGACGGGTATCTGCTTGGGTCACACAGTGCTTATCTGCGATCTCCCGCTGAACAGGCTCGTCGCTTTGCTCGCTTCCCCGGTCTGGTGGAGGCATCGGTGTCGGTAGCAGAGCGTTGTACGTTCGACCTTCAGTTGGTATCGCCGAAGCTGCCGAATTTTCAAGGCCCCGATGGTCTGAGCGAGATCGCATTCTTGAGACGACTCGTCGCTGAGGGGGCGCAACGTCGGTACGGGTCACCGGAGAGCGAGCGGGTAGCAGGAGCATACGCTCAATTGGCCCACGAACTTGAGATCATTGAGCGGCTCGAGTTCGCCGGCTATTTTCTCGTTGTTTGGGATATCGTCGAGTTCTGTCGCCGTCAAGATATCTTCTGCCAGGGGCGCGGGTCGGCCGCAAACTCGGCGGTCTGTTACGCGATTGGTATTACGAACTGTGATCCAGTCGCACTACACCTCCTCTTTGAACGTTTTCTGTCGCCAGAGCGAGATGGTCCACCAGATATCGATATCGATATCGAGAGTGGTCGTCGTGAAGAGGTGCTGCAGTACGTTTTCTCGACCTACACCAGAGAACGGGCCGCTCAGGTGGCAAACGTCATTACCTATCGATCTCGATCGGCGCTCCGAGAGGTTGGAAAGGTTCTGGGATATAGCTCTACCTTGATCGATCGTTGGTCGAAACAGGTGGAGCGCTTTGGGTCGCTCGAGAAGGCCTTGCGACTTCGAGAACCCGATGGATCGCTCGTTGCCGAGGTGCCTGCGGCCGTCGCCCTCTATGCCCAGCAGCTCGAGCACAGTCCTCGCCACCTCGGCCTGCACTCTGGCGGGATGGTGATCTGCGATAGACCGGTGGTCGAAGTCTGTCCGACCGAGTGGGCGCGACACAGTGATCGCACGGTAGTGCAGTGGGATAAGGAGGACTGTGCTGCTATCGGTCTTGTCAAGTTCGACCTTTTGGGTCTTGGCATGTTGACCGCTATTCACGAGGCAGTGACCTTGATTGAGCAGTGGTACGGATTCGAGTTGGACATAGCGTTGCTTCCCCAAGAGGATGAGGTCTACGAGATGCTGTGCCAGGCCGATTCGGTGGGAGTGTTCCAGGTGGAGAGTCGGGCGCAGATGGCAACATTACCGAGATTGAAACCTCGTCACTTCTATGATCTCGTTGTCGAAGTGGCGCTCATTCGTCCTGGACCGATTCAAGGTGGATCTGTCCATCCTTATATCCGGCGTCGCAACGGACAAGAGAAGGTCACCTACCTCCACCCTCTGTTGGAGAGGTCGTTGGCGAAGACGTTGGGGGTTCCTCTTTTTCAAGAACAGTTGATGCAGATGGCGATCGATGTTGCCGGCTTCACTCCAGCAGAGGCCGATCAGCTTCGTCAGGCCATGGGGTCGAAGCGGTCTCAGGCCAAGATGCAGGGGATTAAAGAGCGCTTCTATCGTGGTATGGAGTTGAATGGTATCGTTGGGGTGACCGCTGATGCGATCTTCGACAAGATGGCGGCATTTGCGAATTTTGGGTTTCCAGAGAGCCACTCGGCATCGTTTGCGTATCTTGTGTATGTGAGCTCGTGGCTCAAGCTCTACTATCCTGCCGCACTCTGTGCCGCTCTCTTGCGGGCACAGCCTATGGGATTTTGGTCTCCAAATACCTTGATCGGTGACGCTCGACGGCACGGCGTTACCGTGTTCGGTCCTCAGCTCTCTCGCTCGCTCGTCGATGCATCGTTGGAGTGTCGACACTCCAACTTGACTGCTTCTAGGGTGCGACCAAGCGAAGAGAGTGAGTGTCGCTGCCACGTCCAACCGCGTGGGTCCTCAACCCTTGAGCGTGGGTCACCGTTGCGCTACGGAGCGGGTGGCCCCGCAGTCAGGGTCGGACTTGGACAGATTCGGGGAGTTGGTCGAGAGCTTGCGCAGCGCATCGTGGAGAGCTCTCCGTATAAGGACCTCGCCGACCTTATTGAGCGGGTGGAGTTAAGTCAGGCTCAGGTTACGGCTCTGGCCCGTGCGGGAGCTCTTGAGGAGCTCACCGGGTTGACGCGGCGTCAAACGATGTGGATGGCCGGTCCTTTGACCGAGCATCGTGGTCGAGGGTTGGTGGGACTCCCTCATCGAGCCCCCCCGACGCTTCCGACCCTGAACCATACGGAGCGTTATGCGCTTGATCTTTTTTCAACTGGTGTGATCGTTGACGGCCATCCAATGGAGGTGGTGCGGCGAGCACTCGATGATCTTGGGGTCTTGTCGTCGGAGATGCTGAAATCGGTTGATAACGCTCACAACGTTGAAGTTGGCGGCATCGTGACGCATCGTCAGCGTCCTCACACTGCAAGGGGGGTGACATTCATCAATTTGGAGGACGAGTGGGGCTTGATGAACGTGATCTGTTCCCGTGGAGTTTGGACTCGCTACCGGAGCGTTGCGAGAGAGGCATCGGGACTTTTGGTGCGGGGAAGGGTTGAAAAAGTCGATGGAGTGATCAACGTCGTAGCTCGCGAGCTGCTTGCTCTTGAGACGGTTGTAGGAATCCATGCTCGTAATTTCCGATGATGGCGTCAGTATCGAGCCACGAAAGAACGTATAGGGAGCTATCGATAGGCGCACGGCAACTCCCAGGACATGCGCTACGATCTCCTGGTCAACGGAGTTCATAGTCTGAGCTCTGAAACTGGCCGAGCTTACGACGATAGTTCCACGTGAACGAGGGCCAATTGTTGATATTGCGTCCCTGTGTATCTACGTACCAGGAACGACAACCACTGGTGTAGCTCGTGAACTTGCTCCTTCTGGCGATCCAGCGCTCAAAAGAGCGCTCTTGATCTCTTCGTAGATTGAGCGAGGAGAAGTGAGAGGCGTGGAGATAGCGGATTGCTGCGGCGATGTAACGGACCTGAGTCTCCTCCATGTAGAGCACAGAGTTGGCACCGAGGTTGGTATTGGGACCGTAGATCATAAAGAAGTTGGGAAACCCCGCAACAGCTAGGCCGAAGTACGCCTTTGGGTACGGGGACCAGGCCTCTCGCAAGGTCTGACCGTTCTGGCCGATGACCTCCATGGGCTGGAGGAAGCTCTGCCCTTGGAAGCCAGTCGCGTAGATGACGACGGTAGCTGGGTGATGCTGACCATCTGCGTCGAAGACTCCGTCTGCGTCTAGACGAACGGCTTCGTTGGCGACGAGTGTCACGTTGGGTCGCAGTAGTGTCGGATACCAGTTGCTTGAGAAGAGAATTCTTTTGCACCCAACCTCGTAGTTCGGCGTGCACTTCGCCCGGAGCTCTGGGCTCGGAATCGCTTGTTCAAGATAGGAGCGACACGTAAGCGCTACCCGCTTGCTCAATGAGTGAGATCTGAGGTATCCAGCGGTTAGAACCTCTCCCCGGAGAAACAGAAGTAACCGATCGACCTTGGAAGTGAAGGAGAGATGGTCAAACAGAAGCTGCTGCAGCTGAGACCATGGTGGAGCTTTTGGAAGGACGTAAGGTGCCGTGCGCTGAAAGACGGTTACCGAGTGAGCTTTTCGAGCGATCTCTGGAACGAGCTGGATGGCGCTGGCACCGGTTCCAATGACCGCAATATCTCGTTCTTCGAGCGAGATCTTCCCAGAGGGCCAAGATGAAGAGTGCCAACTCTCTCCCTCAAAGAGCTCTGAACCACAGATTCGTGGTAGGAAAGGCTCCCGCAGTTGGCCGACGGCCGAGATGACGACCTGGGCCGTAGTCGTTTCACCCGTTGTGAGCTCGAGATGCCATCGTTGGAGGGCTTCAGAGTAGCTCAGTCGCTCGACCCCAGTACCAAGTCGCAGAAATGGCTCGAGACCCTCTCGGTTGCACAGAGCGTTCAGATTGGCCAAGATTTCGGGCTGTGTTGCGTAGCGTTGTCGCCACCTCGGTGCATCCCACGAGAAGCTGTAGAGGTGAGACGGTACATCACATGCTGCTCCCGGATAGGTGTTATCACGCCAAACACCGCCGATCGCGTCAGACCGTTCGAAGATGCAGAAGTCATCGTCACCGCTGCGACGTAGCTCTCGAGCCATGGCGAGACCGCCAGCTCCCGCACCGATGATGACGGTTCTGACTGTAGGTGACGGTGGCACGTGTGTTCCCTGCCTTGATATCGATAGCTCTCAGGGCATCGGGATCGTTGCCGTGAGGTTTGGTCGCTCTCTCATGCACCTTAGCCTTGTGAGACCGCTTTGCACAGAGCATCGATTGGGGTGCAGCGCTCGAATGCTGATCGGTGCTGTGCTGGAGTCAGTGATCGCAGCGCGACCGATGCCTGCTTTGACCCTGATAAGTTGCGGCAGCGGTCTCGAGCTGTTATTTTGGAACCAAACAAATGCCAGAGTCGAGTTCGACGAGGAGGAACGGTGGATACTCTCTCGCAGTTGGCCGCAATCGCTTCGCCGAACCACTTCATCGGGGGTCAGAGAGTCGCTTCCTCTGAGGTATTTCTCGATCGATCGCCGATCGACGGTTCGGTGATCGCTGAGGTGGCGCGAGGGCGTGAACTTGAAGCCGACATGGCGGTAGCCGCAGCTGAGGTTGGCTTTCGTACGTGGTCGAAGTTCTCAAAGGAACGTCGCTCCGAGATCCTTCTTCGTCTTGCTGACTTGATCGATGAGCATCGTGACGAGCTTGCCGAACTTGAGACCGTTGATAATGGAGCGCTGCTCCGGTCACATCGCCAAGGTGTGATGCCCCGGGTAGCGCAGAATTTTCGGTTCTTTGGCCAGTGGCTATTGGGGCTCGACCATCCAGACTTTGAGACCCGGGGTCACACGAACCACGTGTCATGGGATCCTGCCGGTGTCTGCGTCCTAATCACTCCGTGGAATGCGCCGCTCATGCTAGCGACGTGGAAGATCGCACCGGCTCTTGCGGCCGGTAACTCCGTGGTGCTGAAGCCGGCGGAGTGGTCTCCCCTCACTGCTTCGGTCCTCGGTGATCTCACGCTCGAGGCGGGTATCCCCGAGGGGGTCTTCAACGTGGTGCAAGGTTTTGGATCGGAGGTTGGAGCGGCTCTCGTTGGAGATGGACGGATCGCGCGAATTTCTTTCACCGGTTCGGTTTCGACTGCACGAGCGATCGCGAGATCGGCCGCAGAGAATATCACACCGCTCTCGTTCGAGCTCGGAGGAAAATCACCGACCATTATTTTTGCCGACGCCGACCTTGACCTTGCAGTGGATATCGCAGTGGAACAGTTCGACAACGCGGGTCAGGTCTGTCTCGCTGGTACTCGTATTCTGGTCGAGGAGGAGATCGCAGACCTCTTCATAGCTCGACTGTTGCAGCGGACCGCAGGGCTTCGTCAGGGAGATCCACGAGAGATGACGACCGATATTGGCCCGCAGATTCACGGTGATCACGTCGTCCGTATCGAGGGCTTTTTAGAGCGTGCTGCCCACAGGGGCCTTACCCCAGCGATCGGAGGTGGGAGAAACGAGGATCTCGGTGGGTGGTACTTTCGACCCACTATCTTTCTCGATCCGCCCTCGGACTGCGAGATTGTGCAGGAGGAGATCTTCGGTCCAGTCCTGACCGTCCAACGTTTCCACGGTGAACAGACTGCGATCCAACTCGCGAATAGTACGAAGTATGGTCTCGCTGCAACCGTAGTGACCTCATCGAAGGAGCGTGCGGACCGGGTTGCGGGCGAGGTCGTGGCGGGAACGATCTGGGTGAACTGCTTCTACGTTCGTGATCTCCAGGCGCCCTTTGGAGGGTCCAAGCTCTCTGGAGTCGGCCGAGAGGGCGGCAACTGGAGCTTTGATTTTTACTGCAACCTCAAGACAACGGTCACGTCACCGAAGGGATGGTAGGAGTGTGGGCGAGATAGTAGGGGCAGGCCTTTTGGCACACGTGCCGACGATCATGTTGTCGGAAGAGATCCGGCGATCGCTCAATGGTGGCGAAGACACCTCTTTAGTGGCAGGGCTTGAACGGCTTCGATCCTCGGTCTTTGAAACACTCGACTACGACACTGTTCTCGTAGTTGACTCACACTGGGCGACGACGGTGGAGTTCGTGGTTGCATCCCATGCGCTGCGTGCCGGGCTCCATACCTCCTCTGAGCTTCCCCGAGGAATGTGCAGGATTCCCTATGAGTTCGAGGGAGATCCGGAGCTTGCGAGAACGATAGCTGCGCTCGGTCCAGATGGTGGGACCTGGATCACGGCAAATGATGATCCGTATCTGCCTATCTACTATGGGACGTTGAACCTCTGGCACTACCTCGGCGTAGCAGGGAAGGCGTGGGTCTCCGTCTCGGTCTGTCAGACCGGTGAGCCCGATGACTTCTTGACCTTTGGAGC
>JBMFXG010000020.1:0-21369 GCA_049964535.1 Acidimicrobiales bacterium
CGGTGCAGCCAAGGAGGTTGAGGGTACGCTCTTGGAAGTGTGCGTCGAGTGTTTCGCACAGCTCGACCAACGCGTCTTTGACCGCTTGCTGAGATGCAGAGAGTGTCAAGGAGGTGAAGAGGTCAGACTCCGTTCCGTCGAATTGACCAAGGTCCTCTGAGAACGGCATCTTGCCGAGTAGCGCTATGTTGAGTCGAGAGGCGACTTCCTGCCCTCCTCCGCTGCCAAAGATCTCGTACCTCTCCCCGTGTTGGCATCGGAAGTACGACATATTCTCAACTACTCCGGCGAGGGTGAGGTTTGCCTTGGTGGACATATCTCCCACTCGCGATGCTACGGTCGCTGCATTCTTTGCAGGTGTGGTGACGATGACTACTTCAGCTTGGGGAAGCAGTCTTGCGAGGGTAAGGTGAATATCGCCAGTGCCTGGGGGCATGTCGATAATCAGGTAGTCGATAACTCCCCACGCTACGTCGCTGACAAAATGTTGAAAGGCGCGCGAGAGCATTGGCCCGCGCCACATGATGGCATCGTTTTCCGAAGTGGCGAGCTGACCCATAGAAACGAACTTGAGAGAACCCTCCCCGCAAGCGAGAGTTTGAGGCTGGATCTTCCAAGAATCCTTGGTGCCTTCTACCTGAGCTCTCTCTGATCTGCCGATCATCGTGGTAACGGAGTAGCCCCAGATGTCTGCGTCGAGGAGACCCACGCGATACCCCTTATGGGCAAATGCCAGCGCTAGGTTTGTGGCTATCGATGACTTCCCTACGCCTCCCTTTCCCGAGGAAATAGCTAAGACCTGGGTCGATTGACCGATGTTTGAGGAGCGATCGCGTTCCGATGCTCGCTCCCGAGCGATCTGCATCGCTCTCCGCTTTGCCACTTGATCCATCTCGACAACTGAGAAGTGACAGGACTGAACTCGCTCGTCGCTCTCGATTGCCTCTCGCAGTCGGCGTTGAATTTCACTGCGCAAGGGACAGCCGATCGTCGTGAGTGAGATAGTGAGGTCGACGCGTCCATTTTCTTCGTCGAAGTGAACGTCGCGTATCATGCCGAGGTCGACCACGCTCGTCTGAAGTTCTGGGTCGAGAACGTCGCGAGCGAGCTCAATGATCCACTGGGTAATTGGCTGCTCCATAACTCTACCTTAGGTACTTTCAGATTCGAATTCGATCAGCTTCCCGTTCCACCGTCATGGTTACCGTGCTGGCCAAGTGCGGTCATCGTGGAGTGTGATGAGCGATGTGGCGGGCCGAGTGACCTGGCAGGTGATCGTAGCGTTTGCAGCATGGTTGCTCGGGTCGGCCCGAGTTCGGCTCTCTCGCCTATCCCCGCCGCCCTAGGCTTTTCGATGCTACAGAGTGATAGCTCTGAGTCGATCACGGTCTTTTGACTCTCTGGACTCATTTCGTGCCTTCGTCTCTGTCTTCGTCCTCTCCGAAGAGCAGGTGTGTGGTGTGGGCTCGATCCGCTGAGACCTTGTGCGGGACGAATATCATGGAGGAGAAAGTTTTGCGTAGAGATGGGAGTCATCGTGGCGACAAGCCAGATCAGCATAGGTAGGAAGCCAACAGTCATTTCTTTGACCCCGACGGCCGTTGCGAAAGTCGGCGAGCTTTTGGCTCAAGAGGAGGGTTCTGAGTCCCTCGTCCTTCGTGTAGCCGTGAAGCCAGGAGGTTGTTCCGGTTACAGCTATGACATGTTTTTTGACTCTGAGGTCGAAGAGGATGATATTGTCTCGACTTTTGAAACGGTCAAGGTTGCGGTAGATCCTGCATCGGCCGCTCTCATCAAAGGCGCCTCGCTCGATTATCAGGATGGTCTATCAGGAGCGGGATTTCACATTTCGAATCCAAATGCTCAAAAGACCTGTGGCTGCGGATCTTCCTTTTCCTAACAAGTCTGCGTCTCCGGCTCCTTGACGGTGCGAGTGACCTCGCGCTGATTTAAGGCTTCTTGGGGCAGGTTTGCTGTATCTAGGTGGTGCGCCGTACTTGCATGGCGACTCGAGGCTTGCCTGAATTGGGGCTAATCCGATACCGCTCATTGGTGTGTTCACCTGGTGAAAAATCACTGCCGCTGTACTGCGTTACTACGGCAGTGATTGCGCGTAAGCGTCTCGAATTGGGCAGCTTGCTACGTGTTCCAACGGGTCTGGCCGAAGCGGTAGCCAACGGAACGAACGGTTTGGATGAGGCCTTCGTGATGCTCGCCAAGTTTCGCTCTCAACCTTCTGACGTGAACGTCGACGGTGCGTGCGCCGCCGTAGTACTCGTAACCCCAGACTCGTGAGAGTAAGGTTTCACGGGTAAAGACCTTTCCAGGATGGGAAGCGAGGAACTTGAGCAGCTCATATTCCATGAAAGTCAAATCGAGGGGGGCCCGATTGAGTGCAGCTTGATACGTCTCAAGGTTTAACTCCAGTGGTCCATACTCAATCAGCTCGGGTCGGACCCCTCTCCCGGTCCTCCAGAAGAGGTGCTTGAGGCGAACATCGAGCTCAAGCGGGTCGAGAGGCAGGGTGCAAAAGTCATCAAAGAGGTCCTCTCGAAGGTCAAGTTGACCTATCTGCGACCGTTCAATGAGGAGAAGAAGTGGTGCGACTGGGCTATCTCGCTTTCGGAGTGCTCGAGCAAGGTTGAAGGCGGTTTCGGGTTCATCGGTGGCGCAGACGATGGCACCTGACCAACCAGCCTCTGGCTCTACCTTTGCGGCAGCTTCTGCAGAAGATATCTGCGTACTTGGATACGAGAGCTCGTCAAGAGCGTGCAAAAGAGCCGCCGGTGCGGGGTTCGGGTAGATGAGCAGATTATCCAAGGCCTAGAGAACCCTTAGATATCGATCGAGCTCGAACTGTGAGACGTGCGCCTTATAGTTGGTCCACTCGGCCCGCTTGTTGCGGATGAAGTATTCAAAGACGTGGTCACCAAGTATCTCATGAACTAGCTCTGACTGCTCCATCTTACGGATCGCATCGTCGAGGTTGCCCGGCAGCGCATGTATCCCAAGTCGGGAGAGCTCTTTGGGCGAGAGTTCGTAGAGGTTGTCGAGGTTCTCCGCAGGGAGTTCGTAGCCGTTGACGATCCCTGCCATCCCTGCGCCAAGAATGACTGCGAAGGCAAGGTAAGGATTACACGCCGGATCAGGTGCTCGATACTCCACCCGGGCCGACTCGGGATTATTGTTTTTTGAGATCGGTACGCGCAGCAGGGCCGATCGATTGTTGTGCGCCCATGAGACGTAGACCGGCGCTTCGTAACCGACTACGAGACGTTTATACGAGTTGACCCACTGGTTCGTTACGGCTGTGATCTCTACCGCATGGTGGAGTAGACCGGCGATGAAGCCGCGAGCCACATCAGAGAGAGCACCTGGCTCCTCTGGGTTCGAGAACGCATTTGCCCCGTTGCGAAAGAGTGAGAAGTGGGTGTGCATGCCAGAGCCTTGTACACCCTCTAAGGGTTTGGGCATGAAGGAGGCGTGTACACCACGGGTGAGAGCTAGCTGTTTGACGATGAGACGGACACTCAAGATATTGTCGGCCATCGTCAGAGCATCGGTGTAGCGCAGATCGATCTCGTGTTGAGAGGGAGCATCCTCGTGTTGGGAGTACTCAACCGGAATACCCATCTCCTCGAGGGCCAAGACGGTATCGCGGCGCAACGTGGAAGGGAAGTCCGAGAGCGTGAGTTCGAAGTAAGAGCCAAAGTCAAGTGGTTGTGGCAAGACGCGGGGATCTGCATCTTTGAAGTAGAAGTATTCGAGCTCAGGCGCAGCGAAGAACGAGAACCCGGACCGTTGGGCTGTGTCGAGTGCGCGTCGTAAGACGTTGCGAGGACATCCTTCAAATGGTGATCCATCTAAGTTGTAGATGTCGCAGAGCATGCGCCCTACTCCGTCTGCCGTTGGGATGATGGTGAAGGTCATTGGATCGGGGCGAGCGAGGACGTCGCTCTCTTGGACGCGAGAGAATCCGTCGATTGCTGACCCATCGAAGGTCATACCGTCGTGCAACGCGTTCTCAAGCTCGGCTGAGGTGATCTGAAATGACTTCGGGATGCCTAGCACGTCGGAGAACCAGAGTTGAATGAAGCGGATCCTCCGCTCTTCCACGGTCCGTAGTACGTAGTGAATTTGACTCTGCACGTCTTTGCTTCCTGTCACGTCTCCATACTTGTAGAGCGAACCATGTCTTCAAGCTACTACGTGGGAAAGTTGAGAGGTGTTAATCGAGCGTTCACGGAAGATTTTGTGATGTGAATCGAGGTCCAATTCGGATCTCGGTGGGAGGGTCAGGGGGCGTGATGTCGGTAGCTGGTGTGGTCGGCGCCGTCGTACGACCCTGCAGGGGTCGTAGGAACGTTATCCGAACTGTTCGTGGTCGCTACCACTAGGGGTAAAAGTTGTGCTTGAGATGCCGAGGGTGAGCGTGAAACGGGTCTATCGAGCTCGACGGTTCCGACTTTTAGTGATGATGAAGGTGCCATTGAGGACGGCGTTGGGCCGAGGGCGACCTTGTGGTCTTGGTAGTGATAGCGCTCGACGCCCTAAGGGCGACGGTAGTGAGTGCAGATAGGTCGCTGCTCTGATCCGGTTGAAACCGAGCCCGTCGTAGCGAGTACGCTCTGTAGGGGTGAGGAAACTACGTCTTGGAGCAGCTCAGATCAATGTTACTGTCGGGGCGATAGAGGACAATACTCGTAAAATTCTCGATGTCATTGCCGAGGCTGAGCGGAAAGGGATCGATATCGTCGCCTTTCCGGAGCTTGCCATAACGGGTTATCCGCCAGAGGACCTCTTGTTGAAGCCTGAGTTTGTGGCGGAGAATCTTCGAGCGTTGGAGATTATTGCTGCGCGGTGCAGGGCTACGACCGCGGTCATTGGATTCGTCGATCGCCAAGATGATCTCTATGATGCCGCAGCCGTCATGAGTGCGGGTGAGGTGCGTGCTATCTACCGTAAGGAGAATCTGCCGAACTATGGAGTCTTTGATGAAGCAAGGTACTTTAGGCCAGGGCACGATAGCTCGGTCCTTGTACAGCTGCGAGGGGTGAATATTGCGGTCACGGTCTGCGAAGATGTTTGGGCACCAGCCGGACCGATCGCTCGGCTCGCACGAGACGGGGCTGACCTTATCGTTAATGTGAACGCCTCTCCGTTTGCTCAGGGGAAGTACTTGGCGCGTCAGCGCATGCTATCGACACGTGCTGCTGACAACTCGGTAGCGATTTTCTACGTGAACCTCGTTGGCGGTCAAGATGAGCTCGTCTTCGATGGCTCTTCGCTGCTCTACGACCACTACGGCGAGTTGGTTGGGAGCGGAGTCCGCTTTCACGAGGAGCTGGCGGTTTTTGAGTTAGATCTCCCGTCCCGCTACCGTAAACGTCTGCTAGATCCTCGGGGGCTGAGTCGAGTAGATGCCGGTCCTGCGCGAACTGAGGTAGTCGTAACCCCGAGTTCCGGCGTTATAGCTCGCTCGACCTCTGATGGTCCTGCGCTCGGTAACATCGTTGGTCAAGAGCTGGAGCTCATGGGCCCACGAAGCGCAGAGGCCGAGCGTGGCTATGTCGCTCACGTTGCGAATCGCCTTCAGCTCGGGTACTTCGATGCTGCGGAGACCTACTCCGCTTTGGTCTTAGGGACGCGAGATTACGTCTACAAGAATGGCTTTTCGTCGTGTCTCGTGGCGTTGTCGGGTGGGGTCGACTCGGCATTGGTGGCTACCATCGCCGTCGATGCGGTTGGACCGCAGGCCTTGAAGGTCGTGGGCCTGCCGACGCGATACTCGTCCAAGGGCTCCGTGGACGATGCCGCTGAGCTCGCTCGTCGACTTGGGGTGAGCTTTGAGTCGGTATCGATCGACGATATCTTTGAGAGCTTTCTCAACATGATCAAAGGAGTCACTGGGGAGCTCCGATTAGGGCTAACGGAAGAGAATCTGCAGTCAAGGATTCGTGGCACCTTCATGATGGCTCTCTCGAACTTTTTCGGTTCGCTGGTGCTCACGACCGGCAACAAGTCTGAACTGGCTACCGGTTACTCGACGCTGTACGGAGACACCGCTGGAGGTTTTGCTGTTATCAAAGACGTACCGAAGACTCACGTCTACGAGTTGTGCGCGTATCGAAATCAGCTTGCAGGGTTTGAGCTGATTCCACAAGAGATACTGACTAAGGCACCATCTGCAGAGCTTCGACCAGATCAACGTGATGACGATTCGCTGCCCTCATACGATCTCTTAGATCCGCTCCTCTATCAGCTGATCGACTTGGATATGACGGCTTCTGAAGTGTTCGTTCACGGGCTCTCTCGTGGGGAGGTCCAGCGAATAGAGCGGCTCGTCGACCGTGCTGAGTATAAGCGACGACAGAGTCCGCCGGGGGTACGACTAACGGAGAAGTCGTTCGGAAAAGATCGGCGTATGCCGATTACCAATGGCTCGTAGTGTCGAGGACATCTGCTAGCTCACACTTGGCGAATCATGCAGCTCCGCGCGGTCCGTTACCCTCAGCGTGAATAGGTCTTGGGCTGTGCTCCATGATCTCCTTCGGCTCTTGAGGAGATGGGGCGTCTCAATCGATCGATTGATCGACCGGCCCTCGCACCCAGGCTTTTTAACAGTTGATGAAAGCTCGGTGTTGCGTCTGTACTCCATCGGTGAACGAGAACGGCCTGTCGTTAGCCCGAACTTACCCCTCCTCTTCTCTCGTTTTGCAGCCCTCATCAGCTCATCTGTTCAAGTCTGGGTTGTAACTGTAGCCAGTAATTTAGTTGACATCGAGCTGGATGTGTGATAATGTAGCCATGTGGAAAGGGATAAGGCATCGATGCATGTCTCTCACATCGTGAGCAGACGAGGTGAGAAGGAGTATCACAGTTGGTTGGTACGGCGGAGCTTCCGAGAAGGTGGCAAGGTCAAACATGAAACGGTTGCCAATATCTCGAAGCTACCCATGGAAGCTATCGAGGCTCTGAGGCTTGCCTTAGCCTCTAAGACGGTTATTGAGGCCGGTAGCGATTTTGACATCATCTCGACCAAGAAGCTCGGAGCCACCGCTTTACTTCATGCACTTGCTCAACAGTCTTCACTCATCAGAGCACTCGGTAAAGACTGCAAAGAGTCCAAGGTAGCGCTTGCAATGGTGATCGCTCAGGCTATCAACCGATCTTCAAAGCTTGGACTCCTCAAGTACCTCAGCACCACGACCCTCAGCGATGACCTCGGCATTGGTACCTATGACATCGATGACTACTACGAGACGCTCGACTGGCTCACAGAACACCAAGACGCTCTTGAATCTCACCTGATCAAGTCTCACCTGAAAGAGGGATCGATGCTGCTCTATGATCTCTCCTCGAGCTACATGGAAGGGACCAAGTGTCCACTGAGTCACTATGGCTACTCAAGAGACAAGAAGCGGGGCAAAGCCCAAATCGAATACGGCGTTGTCGCAACGACTGAGGGTCTTCCACTAGCGGTCCGGGTCTTCAACGGCAATACCAGTGACCTTGCTTCATTTCGCAGTGTGGTTGATGATCTCAAAAAGACGCACAAGCTCACCAAGATCATCATCGTTGGTGACCGGGGGATGTTCTCAGCTGCGAACATCGACCACCTGGCCAAACTTGACCCAAGCTATCTCTACGTCAGTGCGCTGCGCTCCACTCAGATTCGCTCTCTCATCAACGATGGTGCGATCCAACTCGGACTCTTTGATGACACCGACCTCTTTGAGATCACTCACCCTGACTATCCAGGCGAAAGACTCATCGCTGCAAAGAACGAGGCGCTTGGGAGAAGGCGGAGCATGGAACGTCAATCCCTCCTTGGTGTAGCTCAGGCACGACTTGACAACGTGGTGGCGTTGGTTGCGAAGAACAAGCTCAAAAGTGAGGCGGCAATCGGGCGAAAGGTTGAGGCGGCTCTTGCCTCTACCAAGATGGCCAAGCACATCAAGGTCGAGATAGGTCCAGCACGGTTTCGTTACGAACTCGACGAGCAGTCAATCGCCGCTGAGGCTCGACTCGATGGCATCTACGTGATTCGGACGACCATTGGAACCACTGACGCAAGCTCCGCTGATGTCGTTGGTTACTACAAGAACTTGGCCAACATTGAACGAGTCTTTCGCTCAATGAAGAGTATTGATATTGGGGTACGACCCGTCCGGCACTACCTTGAAGATCGGGTACGAGCTCACGTGTTTGCCTGCGTCTTGAGCGCCCATCTCCTACATCTCGCCAAGGAACGCCTTTCGGCGTTGACCTTTCGAGATGAAGAGCCACAAATACCCCACTCTCCAGTTGCGAAGAAGGAAGTATCTGTCTCTGCACGTACCAAAGCAGCTACCAAGGTCAATGCGAACGGCATGGAGGTCATGAGCTTTCGGAGCCTCCTCCAAGAGCTCGACACCCTCACTCGCACAACCTGTCAAGTAAAGGGAACCAATGTCATCTTTCACAAAACAACCACTCCCACCCCGACCCAACGTCGAGCCTTTGAGTTGATTGGAGCCAAGATCCCCCTGTAGACAGACACAACCCTTCCAGTTCTTGCAGAACCCCAGGTAGATGTGGGTATTTGTTGTTGGGGGAGGGGTAGGTTCAGTCTAGTTACTTCACTTCAGTACCCTCTCCTGTCGTGGTGTCTCTTTGCTGTCGAGACGTCCCTGTTGGTTCAATTCGGTGTGTCCGTTGGAGCAGACGATCCAGGATTGCATCGGCTATGGTGGCATCTCCCATTCCTTCGTGCCAGTGACTGACAGGTAGCTGTGATGTGGCGATGATTGAGCGACCTCGGCGGTCTTCGACTACCTCTAAGAGATCTGCGGCTTGATCGTTTTTCACGGGCCTCAGAAGAAGGTCGTCCAGTCTCAAGATGCTTGTTCGTGCTAGCGTGGCCATCATTCGAGCCAGACGACCATTGGCCCTTGCGACACTGAGTTCGTCGAGCAGACGTGGGACGCGAACATACGGGGCACTATGGCCGTCTTTGATGGCGCTATGGCTGAGAGCACAGGCAAGGGATGTCTTTCGAACGCCTGTCGGTCCAACAGTGATCAGACTGTGATGGTTCTCGACGCCCTCAGTATCGACCCCCGCTTGGGCAACTCGTTGAACGTGATTTAGTGAGGGCGGGAAAGTTGATAATGAAAGAGGCGAACAACCAAAGCCACCGTTGATGGATTCTCCGCTTGGTTCTTCGTGTGCTTCGAGCAGCAAACTCAGCGTCAAAGAGAGCGCAGAGGCGCTCATCAAAGGAGAGCTCATAGGACGCAGGATCTCGGAGTTGGCGGAGATACTCCGCTTTGGCATCGGGAAGGCGGAGTTCACGAAAGCCCACAAGGTTGCGGTCAAGGTCGCTCATTGCGCACCGTGTTGTGCTCGTCGGTCGAGCTCAGTGTTGTGGTCTTGATCGGCCTCGTTCTGCACGCTTTGGCTGCGGGCATTGAAATACCCATGACTGCGAAGATTCTCGTGCAGCGGTGCCTGAGTTGCATACCTCACGTCGTGGTCATAGGTCTTTGCCTCCACAATTGCAGCAATAGATGCCCGAGACGTCATCTTAAGGGAGAGCCCATAGCTACAGGCTCGCTCGAGCTCCTCGGCGCTATGGCGATCAGCGAGTCGTAACAGTCGCTCAAGGGAAGCAAGAGCGATGCTTGTAGTTGATCGACAGGATCTTCCCAAAGCTTCTTAGAGGATCATCTCCACGCACAGCGAAAGAGTCGAGGTTGACTGTGCGTTTCCTTGACTCTTTCGCTGATTGACGAGATCGTCTCCTGTCATTTTTGCTATCCCTCACGGGGGTTTTGTATTGCCTTTAAATTACGGTGGGGTACCGTTGGTAGTCCGGGAAGTTGCCGTAGAGTCGCTCGCCTGCTGGCCCTTCAGTCACTGCGTGAACGAGGAGTTCGCCGCCGACGAAGGCGCCTTTCCACGAGGCTCCACGGCCCCCGAAGGGCTCGTCTCGGTCTCCACGAGAGCGGACCTTGTTGATACCGATCTTAAAAGTATGAACCTCTTCAGCGAGACGATTCGCAAGCTCGATATCGTCACAGGCGATCGATGAGACGAGCGATCCATTTGAGACATTCATCTGGGCAAGGAGTTCGGCCTGCGTGTCGACGGTGACAATGGTGTCAACTGGTCCAAATGGTTCAGCATGGTAGAGCGGTGACGATTTCGGTGGGTCGAGGATCGTCATCGGCGCAACATACGCCGACCTATCTTGACCAGGAAGGAACAGTTCGGGGTTTAGGTGCCCACGAAAGAGCGGGATACCCCCACGAGCAATAGCATCCTCGATGCGCTCGTTGAGTTCGGTTGCCTTTGTGGCGTGAATAACCGGTCCAAAATCCAAGGTTGGAATGGGGTCGTCTGCTTTATCCACTGCAAATGGATGTCCGATCTTGAGCGACTCGACGATTGGGAGGTACATCTCAAGGAATTTGTCGAAGAGGCTACGTTGGACGATATATCTTGGATAGGCCGTACAGCGTTGTTTCGCGTATTCGAAGCCCTTTTTAATCTGAGGTGCAAGAAGATCCCACTGCGTAAAGTCCCAGATGCCCCAAGCATTCAAGCCTTCTTGCTCGAGCATGTGACGCTTATCGGTTCGGACAAGCTCTGATGCGATCTGACCACCAGTATCTCGTCCACCCACGAACGCTAGACATCCGATCTGAGGGGAGCGCACGAGCACTGAAGAGAGTTTGCCACCAGATCCAGACACAAGCGTGACGGGAAGTCCCTCTTCAGCTGCGAACGACATCGCTAACGTTAGCGCCGCTACACCGCCATCTGTTGGAGATTTCGCTATGACGGCGTTACCGGCGAGCATCTGGACGAAGAGTGAGTGGGCTAGTACTGAAAGAGGGTAGTTCCATGACGCGATATTTGAAACTGGACCAGGAAGCGGCCCTCGCCCCTCCAGCATTGCGTCGATGTTGTCGACGTACCACGCCACACCACTGTAGGTTCTTTCGACCGAGACCATGGCCTGAGAGAATGGTTTGCCGATCTCCCAACCGAGCAGAAGAGCAAGCAGCTCCTTATTGGCTTCAATCTTGTTAATTGCAGCTGTAACGCGTCGCTTACGCTCCGCTAGGGGAACTTTGATCCATTCGAAGTGGTCAGCCACGCATGCATCAAGAGCGAGCGCTGCTTGGTCCGTCTCTAACATCGAAGGACCAATGATTGGCGACCCATCGAGCGAAGAGATGGTTGGTTGAGGTTTACCTTCGTCGCGCCACTGCGATCCCCAATAGTTATTGATGCGGTTCTCGCTGAAGGCTCTGGGTGCTATCTGACGGCAGCGAGCATAAAGCTCGTCGAACGACGTTCCTGGCTTTAGGATTTTGGATGATGTTTCAGAACTCACCCCTACATACTCTTCGCTGTGTTGTGTATTTCCGGCCGTTCCCTCTCAATGTTCTTGCGAAATTCGGCTCTCCGTGGTAACCGCTCGAGGGGGAGGACAACCGCTCGTGGGGATTGTGGGACCCACTGGTGTGGGCAAGACGGATCTCGCACTCGAGGTTGCGCAGTTGCACCCAGACTGTGAGATCGTCTCTGTTGATTCAATGACGGTGTATAGGGAGTTCACGGTTGGCACAGCAAAGCCCTCCTCTGAGGAGCTTGGTGGTCTTCCTTACCACCTGATAGATGTGGCCTCGATCACAGAGGAGTTTTCACTCGGCCGGTTCATAGAGCTGTTCAAGCTCACGCTCATGGATCTGGAGCAACGAGGTAAGCACGCGGTACTCGTCGGAGGAACATCTCTCTACCTTCGATCGGCTCTCGACGGGATGCAACCACCTCCAAGGTACAACGGCCTGAGGCAGTGGCTTGAACAACTGGATGTCGGCGGTGAGCAGACCGCCAGCCTCTTTCGGATTTTGAAGAGTCATGACCACGGTGCCGCTCGTATTGTAGATCCTACGAACTCGCGAAGAGTGATTCGAGCTCTAGAGGTCTCCCTCGGTAGCTCTGGGTGTGCGTCTGTGAGCGGTAGCGAGCTCCATGCTTACCCTGAGATTCCGACGGTACTGGTTGGACTCTTCCCAGGCTGGGAAGCGCTGGCAACGAGAATTGATGGACGAATCGACCGGCAGCTCTCAAGCGGCTGGCTTGAAGAGGTGGCACACATTATGGAACAGCGCTACATAATTTCGAGGACCGCCAGTCAGGCGATTGGATACCTAGAGCTGTCAGCGGTGGTTGCGGGTGTCATGGACTTCGAGGAAGCCGTTTCCGTAATCAAGCGGCGAACGAGAAAGCTCGCTCGTCGTCAGTTAGCCTGGCTTCGTAGAGATCCACGGATTGTGTGGAGCGAGAGCGCCCAAGAGGGGCGAGAGGTGATCGAACGTGAGCTCAGTCGAATGCAAGACCGTGCGTCTTAGCGAGCCGCAGTTGCAGCTCTGGAGATTCTCTGGCATCGGTAACGACTTCTTGGTTCATCACCGGCATGAATCCGACGCAGCACTAGATTCGGAGGCCGCTCGGGCCCTCCTCCATCGGCACTATGGGTGGGGCGCCGACGGTTTAATAGAGTTTTCGTATGGTCATCTTGGCTGGGAGATGACGCTTTGGAACTCTGACGGCTCGAGAGCCGAGATGAGTGGCAACGGTCTTCGCTGTCTCGGTCACGCAATGAGCCGTTTCAGTAAAGAGGTAAACTCGGGGAGACCTGAGATCCTCACCGTCTCGACCGAGGCGGGCTATCGGTCTTTTCGAGTTCTCGATGGCGATCCAAGTACAGACGTTACGCTACGCAGCGAAACATCTATGTCGAGCGGTGTTATCCTCGAAAGTGCTGAGGTGGCCGGAGTCGCAGGCACACATGTCTCTATGGGTAATCCACATTTCGTTGTCGTAGTCCCGAGCGAACAGAGGTTGGACTTTGAGCGACTCGAACTCGATCCTCTTGGAGCGTTGATCTCGAGTGAGATTGAAGGCGGGTCAAATGTGGAGTGGATTACTCCAGTTGATGATCATACGCTGATCATGAAGGTATGGGAGCGGGGGGTTGGTCCGACCCTATCGTGCGGAACGGGCAGCTGCGCAAGCTTCCTTGTCGCACGAGCGATGGGACTCGTACAAGGTGAGGTCACGGTCGTCAATCCTGGAGGAGAGCTGACGGTTCGAGATGATGGCAAGACGCTCTGGCTCGGAGGACTGACTGACTATCTCGGTGAGATCCGTGTAACGTTGAGCCAGGTTGCGACCATGAAGGAGCGACTATGACGCTCATCGAACGTTCGTTTGTCGAAAAGATATTGTTGGTTGGAGTAGCTCTTGATGGCTCGTCGGTCGATGAAGTCGATGAGGCCCTCGTAGAGCTCGCGCTTCTGGTCGATACAGCAGGCGCCCAAGTCGTTGGAAAAGTGATTCAGCGACGAGATCGACCCGATCCGGCGACGTTCATCGGTCGGGGGAAGGCGGACGAGATTCACGAGTTGTCGGAGGTCTTAGACGTCGACACCGTCGTTTTTGACGAAGAGCTCTCACCGGCACAACAACGTAATCTCGAGGCAATTTTCGGTCGCACTGCTATCGATCGTACCGCCGTGATCCTGGACGTTTTCGCGCAGAATGCGAAGACTCCAGAAGGGCGAGCACAAGTTGAGCTCGCCCTTTTGAGCTATCGGCTTCCACGCCTTCGAGGTAAGGGTAAGAGCCTCTCTCAGCAAGTTGGACGTATTGGAACGAGAGGACCGGGCGAAACGAAGCTCGAAGAGGATCGACGGCGCTTGCAGGAGCGCATCTCGACCTTAAAGCGCGAATTGAACCAGCTAGGTTCGACTCGTCGCTTGCAACGCAAGTCGAGGGCGAAGTCGAGAGTCTCCAATGTTGTCATAGTCGGCTATACCAATGCCGGTAAGTCCACACTCATGAACGCTCTCACCTCTGCTGGTGTATTGGCAGAGGATCGACTCTTTGCAACTTTGGATCCCCGAACAAGGCGCCTTGAGCTCGATGGTGGTGAAGCGGTGCTCCTGACTGACACCGTTGGATTCATTCGCAAGCTACCCCATCAGCTCATTGAGTCGTTTAAGTCGACCCTTGAGATTGTCACTGAAGCGGATCTTTTGCTTCATGTGGTCGATGGAGCCTCAGAGCGGGCCGAGCAGCAGATCGAGGCGGTTCATGAGGTTCTCCAAGAGATTGGCGTTCCCGATATCGAAGAGATTATGGTCTTCAATAAGTCCGATCTCGGGCGTCCGACCGAGGAGCTCGTCGCGCGTTTCCCTCATTCGGTGATCGTTTCAGGGAGCACCGGAGCGGGTATCCCTCAGCTTCTTGCGACGATGGCGCACGCTGTTCGACGCTCGACCAAGGTACTTGAGGTCATTGTTCCATTTGATGCGGGTGAGGTCATGGCTTGGATGCATCGTGAGGGCGAGATTCTTTCATCAAGGTCCGATGCGGAGGGCATTCGGATGTTGGTGAAGTTTGATCGTACTTCGCAGGGCGTCTTCGAGAAGAGCTTCGGTGAGGTTGTGAGTATCATTGGCGACTACGACGGTTCGGGTATGGAAGCGGGGGACCATCTGTGACGGTAGGAGTGGACGAAAGAGATTCGATGCCAGTCTTTCAGATCCCGATCTATCCATTCGAACGACTTCGACAAGTACGGTCGATAGCGACCGCCTTTCACGAGGAGGTCGTAGATCTCTCGATTGGGACTCCTGTGGACGCGCCGTCTCCAGAGGTGCTTGAGATCCTTGGTGCTTCTGGTCGTGAGCGTGGATATCCTCCGTCGCCCGGTTCGGACGAGCTACGAAGTGCAATCGCCCACTGGCTGAAGCGAAGTTTCGGAGCCGACTGTGATCGTGACGACGTTACGGTTACAATCGGATCGAAAGAGTTCATCACGTCGCTACCCGGCTACCTTCGACTTCTTCGACCAGAGCGAAATGTTGTTCTCTATCCAGAGATCTCGTATCCTTCGTATGCCATGGGTGCCCTGCTCCATCAGTGCGAGGCGTATCCGGTCCGAGTGGGTAGTGGAGGTGAACTGCTACTTGATTCAGTTCCAACCGAGATCGCTCAGCGCTCGCTCGTGCTGTGGGTGAATGCTCCGTCGAATCCGACTGGACAGTGCACAGATCTCACCGACGCTTTGGACTGGGCACAACGGAACGGAGCGGTTCTCGCCTCGGATGAGTGCTACAGCGATTTCATCTGGGATGGGGCGCGATACTCAGTCTTGCAACTTGCGCAGGAGGGTGTACTCGCCGTGCACTCGCTCTCAAAGCGATCTAATCTTGCCGGCCTGCGACTCGGTTCGGTGTCGGGAGACCCCGAACTGGTTCGCCAATTGAGCGACTTGCGCAGGCATGCAGGCATGATGGTGCCGGGGCCGATTCAAAGTGCCGGTGTTTGGGCTTATTCGCATGATGAACTCGTGGAGGATCAACGGAGACGGTATCGAGAGCGTCTTGTGCTGCTGCGGGACGCTCTGGTCAAGGTGGGGTTTGCGGTTCAACTCCCCCAAGGTGGCTTCTATCTCTGGTTTCGAGGTCCGGAGGGCAGGTTTAGAGATGGATTCGAAGTTGCAGAGTTTTTAGCTCGTCATGGGGGCATCGTTGGTTCTCCGGGTGAGTTCTATGGTTCCTCTGTGAGCGACTACCTACGACTTGCTGTGGTGACTACGACCGATGTCATCTCTCGAATCGTTGAGCGACTGAGCGCTGTCAGCCTGTAAGTTAGCAGGGCTATGGACATAGAATCTCTCAACCGTGACATCGTTTCGCTCTGGGAGCGACGTGACAGCCTGACCGAGCGCGATGCCGCAGCTCGGGATCGAGTCTTCGACGCTCTTGAGCTGCTTGATCAAGGTACTCTTCGAGTAGCGGAAGTAGCGGAAGACGGTGAGGTCGTCGTACATGCGTGGTTGAAGCAGGCGATTCTTTTAGCTTTTCGACTTCGAGGAATGACGATTTCAGAGATCGGTCCATTTGTGTATCGAGATCGTTTACCGCTCAAGCGATCCTACGGAAGCTCTGGAGTTCGTGTTGTGCCCGGTGCGTCAGCACGATTCGGTTCCTACCTCGGCCGGGGCGTAACCCTTATGCCCTCATACGTAAATATCGGCGCTTATATCGGCGACAACACGATGGTGGATACCTGGGCAACGGTTGGTTCGTGCGCTCAGATAGGGAGAAACGTCCATCTCTCTGGCGGTGTCGGGATTGGTGGCGTGCTAGAGCCACCGCAGGCATCCCCAGTCATCATTGAGGACGATGCCTTTATTGGATCTCGGGCAATGGTGACCGAAGGTGCTCGTGTTGGGGTCGGTGCCGTGGTCGGCGCAGGAGTCATTCTCAATCCATCGATCCCGGTCATCGACACTGAAACCGGAGAGGAGCTCGGCCGGGGAATAATACCTCCATGGAGCGTTGCCGTGAGCGGAACGCGCATGAAGAGTTTTCCCGGTGGGACTTTTGGTCTAGGATGCGTGCTCGTCATCAAGCGCCTTGTTGAAGGGGAGCGTCACTCCAAGACCGTACTGAATGAGATCTTACGTGATCACGGTGCGGCGCTATGAACCATGATGTCGACAGCGTCCGGTATGCCCGCCTAGTTGAGGACTGTCGTCGACTCGTGGAGATACCTTCGGTTTCTGGTGATGAATCTGCGATAGCAGATTTCGTCGAAGCTCGTCTTCAGGAGGCAGGTATCGATGGAGAGATACGACGAATAGGTGACAATGTCGTCCTTCATCGCCGTGGTAATCGTGGACAACTTACGGTTGTCGCCGGTCATCTCGATACGGTTCCGCTCTTTGGAGCAGATGTTGGTCTCGTGACTACCGAGGATCGCGTCTATGGACTCGGCGCTACGGATATGAAGGCTGGGCTAGCGGTCATGCTATCGCTCGCGGAGCTCGACGAGTTAGATGGTGATCTCTCGCTGATCTTCTACGTCTGTGAGGAAGTTGACCTCTCTCGTAACGGGCTTCGTGTGGTAATGAACGAGATGCCTGAGCTTCGGGAGGCCGATGCTGCAATTTTAATGGAGCCGACTTCGAACTATCTTGAGGCCGGTTGTCAGGGAACGCTCCGCGTGAGGGTCGAGCTTGGAGGGACCCGGGCTCATAGTGCCCGACCATGGATGGGAAGAAACGCGATTGAACGCTTACATGCACTTCTTACCGCTGTCTCCACCTTTGAGCGACGTGAGCCCGTGATCGATGGCGTGCAATACCGAGAGTCACTATCCGCTGTCCGCGTCGACGGTGGCGTGGCAAACAATGTGATTCCCAATACTGCGCAGCTTTGGTTGAACTATCGGTTTGCTCCTGACCTAACTCAGGAGCAGGCCTGCGAGCGACTCGAGCAGTACCTGCGGGACCATGGAGCCCTTGAGCAGGCTGACAGTGTCGTCGCCGAGGATGTCGCCGGGGGCGCTCTTCCGGGACTTAGTTCGCCGGTTCTAGCAGCGTTACGTGAGTTGTCGATCGAGGTAAGGGCGAAGCTTGGCTGGACCGATGTTTCCTACTTTGCGGCCCAGGGTATCCCGGCTGCAAACTTTGGACCGGGGGATCCTTTGCTTGCACACTCGGCTGGCGAGTGGGTGTCGACAGCGGAGATGTACAGTGCCTACGCGACCCTAGCGAAGCTCTTAGTAGCTTCGGAGGAGTGAGACAACCCGACCGACAATTGCATCATTTGTGCTTTCGAATCGAATGGGCTCTGCATATCTCGCGTTACCACTGTTTCGTGCTTCAAGGTATGGACCCTCCGGTGTAGATCGATAGACCTTGACCGTACCTTCAGTGCCGTCGTTGATACGAGCAACTACGATCTCTCCGTCGATGGCAGTATTGCGTTCCTCTACTACGAGGAGGTCTCCTTCGAAGATGCCGACGTCTATCATCGAGTCGCCACGAACCGTGAGCATGAAAAATGGCCCTCGCCCTGTGGCAAGTCGCGTTGGGAGCGCAATCGTCTCTTGGTCAAGACGGTCCTCGGCGAGAGTACCGAATCCGGCAGCTACATCACCGAGAAGTGGTACCTCAATGGTTTGGTCGGTGTAGTTGACATTTCTGTCTCGACGGCCGCTGTTGGAACGGTCGTCGGTAAAGCGGAGGGTTCTCGGTTTCGCCGCTGCTCGGGTGATTAGTCCAGCTCGAATGAGTTCATTGATGTGGTACTGAACGCTTGCGGGCGATGCAAGTTGGACTGCAGAAGCGATCTCCCGTACGGACGGTGCATAGCCGTTGAGTTGTTGCTGGCTCAAGATGAAGTCCAGAATCTCCTGTCGCTTTTGTGTTACGTCTTTCACGGGTTCTCTCCTTTGTTGATGAAATCCTAATCTTTTTTTCCTCAAGATGTGGAACATATGTTCGAAACCTGTCATACTGAACATATGTTCGTAAAAAATGCACGAAGAACTAGTAGGGAGAGCCGCACCGATGGCGCGGGGCGTGCTGTCCGTCATGGTATTGATGGTGAGTTCGATCTATCAAGTGCAAGTGATCTTGTTCGTCGTGAGTCAGTGCCCAACTCGTTCGTCAGGCGACAACGCATCGGTATCGATGTGATCCGGTGGAGTCTTACACGTGTCGCCCTCGTCGGCGTTGCGATCTTGATCGTGTTCGGGATTATGGCCAAATTAGATGCGCAGACTTCTGGTTCGATACCAACCGCTCAACACACGTACATCGTCAAGCCCGGTGATACCGTCTTCTCTATTGCACAGAGATTTGATCACGGTGGAAACATCGAAACGTACGAGTATCGAATCTTACAGTCGCTCGGTGGGGCTACCACGATCTATCCCGGTGAGGAGATCTCATTACCTAGCCTCTCGTAGGAGACCACGGTCAAGGGATCGAGTGGGAGCATAGACTAAGGTATCTGCTCTTATCGTGAGGGCATTGAGTCGAAAGATGGACCTTGCGCTGCCCCTACTGTTTCATCGATGACGACAAAGTTGTCGACTCACGCTCGATTGATGACGGAAGCGTCACTCGTCGTAGACGTGAGTGTCTCGGTTGTGGACGTCGTTTTACCACTTTTGAGAGAATTGATGACGTTCGACTGACTGTGATGAAGCGCAGTGGCGCTCGAGAGCCTTTCGATCGCTCGAAGGTGATTCGTGGTATTGAGGCGGCAGTCAAAAATAGACGTGTCGACGGGAAGGTTGTACACGATTTGGTGAGTGAGCTTGAGGAGTCACTCCGCAATAGCGGCGACGAGTGCACCTCATCAGAGATCGGCGTCGCCGTGCTGGATGCCCTTCATCGTCTCGATGAGGTTGCCTATCTTCGCTTTGCTAGCGTCTATAAGGGTTTTGAGCGCTGGTCGGACTTTGAAGAGGAGGCCTCCTTGCTGACCGGAAGGTCGCTCGACAAGTCGACAGAGATAAAGGAGCCGAAAGATCGTGAGTGAGAAGGTGTCTTCCCAGGGGTTGTTTTGCGTTGCGGCTTCGATCGAGATCCAAGCAGCTCCAGAGATCATTTTCGAGTTTTTGGCTACTCCATCACGACATAGTTTGTTTGATGGCTCGGGCTCGGTCCTCGGCCTTGACCAGGGTCCAAAGCGGCTCTATCTCAATGCACGCTTTGGTATGAAGATGAGGATTCTCGTTCCGTATCGGATTGAGAACCAGGTCATCGAGTTCGTGGAAGGGGAGAAGATCGCCTGGCGTCACTACGGTCGGCACGTCTGGAGCTATCAGCTTGAACCTGTGGGCGATGGTTCGACTCGTGTTACAGAGTCCTTTGAGTGGAGCCAGGCTCGGGGTCGCTTCCTGTACGAGCTGTTGAACTACCCGAAGTCGAACTATCAAGCGATCGTCAAGACGTTGGAGCGCCTGAAGTCGCTCTGTGAGGCTTCGACGATTCAGAATGAGGTCTGAGGGGTAGGTTTCGGTCGTAACGAGATGATGATCTTTGGGTTGCATCTCAGCGTGATCGACAGGCGAGCGATGGATCGACCTTGTCTCTCTTAGTCGCTCGGAGTTACCGTCTGGTAGTCGGCGAGTGCCGCTCTGAGGAGTTCTTGAAGAGGCTCGAACAGGGTCGTGTTGGTGGCGATGGTCATCTCCGTAGTCGGTTGGTCCGTCTCGAGAGAGCCGACCTTTCCTCCGGCCTCCTGGACGATTAGCCGTCCGCCCTCGTAGTCCCAGGGCTTAAGTCCAGCCTCATAGTATGCATCTACCTGTCCGCCTGCAACTGCGACGAGGTCGAGGGAGGCGGCTCCGGTTCGGCGAACGTCTCGGACCTGAGCGATCACGGTTGAAAGTGCAAGGGCTTGTGCTCTGCGTTTGGCTGGTTGATAGGAGAACCCGGTTGCTACGAGAGCCTGGTCTAGCTCTTTGGTGGAGCGAAGTCGAAGCTCGCTCCCATTGCGGTGAGCTCCTTTGCCTCTTTTGGCTGTGAAGAGCACTTCGTGCGGCAGATCCAAGACGACCGAGCAGAGGTTCTCCGACCCCTCCTTCGCCGCTATCGATACCGCATACGCCGGGAAGCCGTATACGAAGTTCGTTGTTCCGTCGATGGGGTCTACGATCCAAGTCGTATCTCCTCCGGCGTACTCTCCGGACTCTTCGCCAATGAAGCCGTCGCCCGGTCGGTACGAGGATATCGTTTGGCGGATGCGTTCTTCACAGGCTCTGTCAAGAGCGGTAACCATGTCGGTGGTGGAAGACTTAGTCTCAATGGTTCGAGCGAGTTCCCCACGATAGTCCTTGATGAGTTGTAGCGCATCGAGCGCTGCTTGGGTTGCAATGTCAAGGAGTTCGTTGGAGTTCATGTCAGTCAAGCTATACGTTGACGCGTGGGGAGCACTCGTACCTCCGATTACCGTAGAGTCATGGGATCTGTGCTTGGTACGAGAATGTCATCTGCGGGAGAGAATCTTGGGGCGTTAGACCTGAGATCAGATACGGTCACGCGACCAACGGCAGAGATGCGTCGTGCGATGTACGAAGCTGAAGTGGGTGACGACCGTTACGGCGAAGATCCAACGGTGAGAGAGCTACAGGAACTCTACGCATCGATTGTCGGAAAAGAGGCTGCCCTCTTTGTTCCCTCCGGAACTATGGCAAACCAGATAGCGCTACGGACCTGGACCTCACCGGGAGACGTCGTGATTGCCGGTAAGAATCAACACGTGCTCCAGTACGAACGAAGTGGCTCGGCAGTTAACTCGTCAGTGCAGATTCACTCGGTGAGCGACGAACGGGGCGTTCTGAACCCTTCTGAGGTGGAGCGTGAGATGACGCTGCTTGAGTATCTCGGCCACTCGCTGGCTCTCGTGTCGGTTGAGAATACTCATATGCCATCTGGTGGGCGTCCTTGGGAGCTCGATGAACTCAAGGATTTGAGGGCGGTGACGGGTGATACTCCGC
>JBMFXG010000021.1:0-21108 GCA_049964535.1 Acidimicrobiales bacterium
CCTACAGCACCAAAAGAGCAGGTGACGGAGCTGGGCTTACTTCGGGGAGGGGGAACTACGGCCTAGGGGACGGTAGGGCCCGGCGCAGGGCGTGCTCGTCGGAGGTGTCTGACCGACAAGACGGGCCGAGGTTCAGGGTTCTGTCGAGGCTCGGCGCCCGAGCCGAAGGTGTTTTTTATGCAAACTTCTTGATTGCTTGACCGAGACCGGCAACGATGACACCGAGGCCGAGGAGCACCACGTAGAAGCTTGTGGCCGGTCCGCTAACGGCGCGGAGCACAATTGCGAGTATCTGCGCCCAGCTGAACCCGATCTGTGGCAGCAGGTAGGTGGGGATAAACCAGAAGATCAGCGCATTGCCGAAGGCCATGCCAATCATCCAGAATCCGATTCTTCGGATGACCGAGCCTCGACTGGGGTGGATGATCAAGGCGATGATGACGCAGATGATGGCGAGGGAGAGAAGAAGCTTCTCGATCTTGTGTGCGTTTCGCGCGTAGGATCCGATATTCGGCAGAGCAGAGCCGGGAATGGTAATGGAGATTCCTTGCTGCGCAATGGTTGAAGCGGCGGTCGACGAGAACGGAACGACTCCGGCGGCAACGACCTGAGAGAAGGCTGATCCTCCAAGTACTATCGGTCCATTCGATGCTCCGAGGAGGTGCTCTTGGGCTTGGTTCATCGATGCAGCGAAGGCGGTCTGTACTGCGGGATTGGCGACGGCCTGATCGATGATTGTGTGAAAAGTACCGGTCGGTATGTTGAGGGTGCTGCCAAGCAGGGGTGTGAGGCTAGTCGTAAGAGCATTTGTAAGCGCACCTCGGACCGCAGAGTTGTGAATGAGTGTCGTCGAGGCCTGCGCTAGCCGTCCTGGTTTCAGAAGCGAGAGCTGACTGAGATAGACAAAGGTAGCCCCCCAAGCGCAGAGGAGACCAATGGCTAGGACAATACTCCCAAGGCCTCGTCTCACGCCCATCCCTTCCCTCTACAAACTTTCGTTTTCTTGTGTCATCGACATCACTCTTCTGCGCCTTGAACGAGCCGTTTGCGTTCGATCCTAGCGATACTCCGGCTTATGACCAGTTGATTGTCCTCGTTCCGGCAGAGCCTCTCCAATCTCTCAGCCCTTGGTTGCCTGATCGAGGAGGCGTCGAGCGATGACTTTGAGCGCAAGGGTCTCGTCCGCACCTTCGAAGATTGAGAGGACTCTTGCATCGACGAAGAGGCGACTCACGGTGAACTCTTCTGCGTATCCCATGCCACCGTGGATCTGCATTGCCTCGCGGGTCACCCACTCTGCGGCCCTGCAGACGTACGCCTTGATCATCGAGGCTTCCAGTGCTCCTTTACCGCTACCCATAAGTCCCGCAACGTGATAGGAGAACTGTCGGGAGGCCTGGATCATGGCGGCCATTCGTCCAAGTTTCGCTGAGGTGAGCTGATAGTCAAGTACCGCCTGACCGAAGACGTTGCGATGACGAGCATACGAAAGAGCCTCTTCGTACGCTCGTTGCATCAGCCCGACAGCTCGTGCTGCGGTTTGGATTCGTCCGTTCTCAAAGCCTTCCATCTGGAAGTAAAAGCCTCGACCAAGACCGACCTCGCCTCCGATGAGGGTGTCGTCATCGACGAAAAAATTGTCGAATGCGATCTCGTAGGAGTGCATGCCACGATAGCCAATAGTGTCGATTGCCCTCGCCTCGAGTCTACCACCACCTCTTTGTTCGATCGTAAAGGCCTCTCCGTAGTAGCGTTCTTTTGGCACCATAAAGAGCGAGAGTCCGCGATGCGCTAGTGACCGATCAGGATCGGTCCGAGCCAGGAGCATCAAGACGTCGGCGCGTCCTGCGAAGGTGCACCATGTCTTGACTCCGTTGATCAACCAGCCGTCCCCATGTGGAGATTTCGAGGCTGTGGTCCGAAGATGAGCAACGTCGGAACCGAAGTCCGGTTCGGTGACTGCGACTGCGTTCATGACCGAACCGTCTGCGAGGAGTGGCAGCCAACGCTGCTTTTGATCCTCGGTCCCACCTCGCAGGAGTGCGCGAGCAAGAATCTCTGGCCTCGTGATGAGGGAACCTCCGATACTGAGCGAGGCTCGAGAGAGCTCCTCGGTTGCAATAACCATTGCCATAAAGTCGTCAGGAGTATGTTGAGCGGAGCCTCCATAACTCTCTGGGATTGAGAGTCCGAACGCTCCCAACTCGCCTAAGCCGGCGATGATATCCTCGGGAACGTCAAGATTTTTTCTGTGTACCTCTGAAGCGTATGGTTCGATCCGCTCGGTTGCGAACCGGCGGAAGGTCTCTTGAACGAGTTCGTAGTGTTCCTCGAGATGGTTCGACCCAGGAGCTTGAGCGAGGGCCGCTAAGACCTTAGGTTGGAGGAACTCTGATAAAAAGTCTCGGATCGACGAAGAACTCGCAGTAGATCTCGGGAGAAGAGCCTCTCGTCCCAGCAGCTTTGCGCAGGCCTCCCGGGCAACATCGGCAATGAAAACGAGAGCGAGCTGCTCCTCCATGGGGCCGTGATGACCATACCCGACCATGACGCTCGCCGCCTGCGCGCCAGCGCTGAGGTGGGCAAGGTCGTAAGCGAAGACCTGCTCGTCCTCTGCCTCTCCGTTGGCGACGAGCGCTTCGGTGAGCTCGAGGTTCATTGCCTGAAGAAAGTCGACGACTCTGGCCGCCTCGTCAAGGTAGGTACGTGACATCTTCCAAGTCTACCAAGGCTTCACGGCCTCTTTGGGGTCGCTCACCTCGAACGCGCCGACATGGCCGTGACTGGCTACAGTTCTGTCTTGCGACCTACAACCGTCATGAGTGGAGGGACTACCACCACCTCATTGTCGATGGTCGCATCGGTCATCTCCTCAAGGTACGCAACGACCGGTCCATTGCGATAGCCCACCGGTGACTCTACCCAAGCATCGGTGAGCTCAAGTCCGACGGCGTGAAAGAGAGCGGGGAGGTCCAGGCCGAGATCAGGATGGAGGATACCCGGAGCATCTGCGCTGATTGGACGGTGACCAACTCTGCCTGCTGAAGTGATTGGCTCTTGCGCAACGACCCATCCGCCGGTGCGAACTGCTTTCATCATTTGAGTGAGACCCTGGCGAGGTGAGGGTATGCCGAGGAGCAGAAACCGACAGAACGCTAGATCGATCGGCTCGGGCAGCGCAAGGTCCTCGACACTTTGGGTGATCGCTACGACCTGTGAGTGCTCTGAGGCACGAGATGCAACGTCGTTGCGACGTCGGGGGTCGATGTCGATGGAGTAGACGCGTCCAGTCTCTCCAACTACGGTGGCAAGAGCGACGGAGACGTCCCCATTTCCAGCTCCGACATCTGCTACGGTCCAGCCTCGTTCAATGCCGACTCGCTCGAGCGCAGTGACGAGTGGACGACGATAGATGTCGTCTCGAAGGTCGAGAAGGTCGGTGGTTGTCACGAAATCACGCTAGTTTGATCAGTTGTGAAAGCATCCATCTTACTCTGCGACTCAGCGCTCGTCTCTGAAGGCAAACTATTCATACTCGGTGGTGGCTGGACCGTCACTGGACCGGGTGTCTCCCCAATGGCGATCGCTCTCAAGATCGACGTTGAGTGGGGTGAGACCTCAGCAGAACACCACTGGGAGCTTTTTCTGCAAGATCAAGATGGCTCCCCAATCTTTTTTGAGACGCCGGAAGGTCCTCAAGCCGTTGAGGTTCGTGGAGACTTTCAAGTTGGTGACCCGGTAGGAATTCCTCTTGGAGCGTCGATCCCAGTCAACTTGGCGGTGAATCTAGGACCACTTCCTCTCCCTCCTGGTTCGAGCTTCTCGTGGCGTCTCACGATCGATGGTCAGAGCGAAGAGGGATGGGTCGCTTCGTTCTCGACGCGAGAGGCGCCCGATGGAGAGCCCTTAGGTTGATCGATACCTTCCTCGGAGGCGCTCTACACTGATCGAGATGACTGTGTATGAGCGGCCCTTCGGCCGGTATCTTGAAGACTTCACTCCTGGGGACCGGTTTCGACATTGGCCAGGTAAGACGATCACAGAGTACGATGATCATCTCTTCTGCATGATAACGATGAATCATCATCCGTTGCACACCAATGCCCTCTTTGCGGCCGAGGAATCTCCGCAAGGTCGAAACGTGGTAGTCGGCAACCTGGTGTACTCGCTGATTTTGGGTATGAGTGTTCCAGATATCTCTGGTGCAGCGATTGCAAACCTGGAGGTTGAGTCACTGATTCATCGCCACCCTGTGTTCCATGGTGATACCGTCTACGGCGAGACAAGAGTATTGGATGTGCGTCCCTCCGAGTCGAAGCCGGACCGCGGGGTGGTCACAGTTGAGACCAAAGGGTTTAATCAAGATGGCAAGGAGGTCTGCTACTTCCGTCGCAAGGTCTTGGTTTGGAGGAGATCCAGTGCTCCGGAGCGTCGTCGACCCTACGATGAGTCGGTCTGGGACGCTTAATCGGAGTTTTTGCGGAAAAACTTGAGCGATCTCTTGACACTATTGGTGGTTTTACGTCACACTGGGTAGCGCTAAGGGCACCCAGTGAGTCAAGAGACGGAGGAGATTGCTGTGAAACCGATTCGACAGAGAGCGCGAGTGGCGGTTGGGGCTACGGCGCTTGGGGTGATGGGAGTCGCCATTGTCGTGACTGCGAGTATGCATCCACGAACCTCGCTTTCGTCAAGTCCTGTGGTCGGTAGGACCAAGATGACCAGCGCGTCGATCATCCGTCATGGATCTACGGGGAACACAAGTACTCCAGCGAAGGATTCGATGCCGACGACCTCCGTTGTTCCCACCACCTCCATGGTCCCTACGGCTTCGGCGAGTGCGCCCGCAGCCTCGGCTTCGATCGGATCGACCGCAACAGTCTCGAACACAGCTTTGCCGAGCGCATCCGTAGCCTCCACAGCGAGCACGGCTCCCTCGACCACTGCTCCGGCATCATCGCCTGAAGCGTTGGCTCCGGTTCTCTCTTCTCTCAGTCTCTCGGGTGAGACCGCACTCGGTCAAAGCGGAGCGGTTGTTCAGTACATCTGGATCTACGGTTCGAACTTTCAGAGCGCTACCGGCGTACGCTTTGGAGCGGTAGAGGTACCGATCTATGCTCGATCGGGGTCGAATGCCTTGGAGGTCGCAGCGCCTTTGCAGCCTGTAGGCTCAGTCGATGTTCGGGTTGTAGCTGGTCAGCTCGAGAGCACAATTGTACCGTCTGACACCTTTCGATATGTGCTCGCGCCACTGCAATGAATTCAGCTTGCAGCAGATCGGCGAAGTTTGGTTAACTCACGGCTTTCTACTTAAGGAACCGATACGACTACCGATAGACCTTTGAACACGGAGCGTGGTCGGGAGAACGTAGACTCCCCCTAGGTTCGCTAACGACCACGCTCTAAGGTTGTAGGTGGCCACCGCAGGTAGTCATCGGAGACCATCTCATGACGGAGCGGAGGCTGGTCGAGCGGCGTGGAGTACGTTGAACGGTTGAACTACTACTTAGGTGAACTCCTCAAAGCGGGCGGTTCGGACCTGCATATCAAACCATTCTCGCAGCCATGGACGAGAGTAAATGGAGCACTCCTGCCCCTCCCAACCGACCCGCTCTCGCCAGATTCGACGGCCCAGATAGCACGAGTAGCGATGGGAGACGCGGCATGGGAACGCTTCAAGGTTAAAAAGGAAGCGGACTTCGCGTATAGACAGGCCGGTTTGGGGCGTTTCAGAGTTAACGCATTTATTCAGCGTGGGACGGTCTCGATGGTCTTTCGATCGGTGAGCATTGATCCACCTACCACGGCCGATCTGGGGCTTCCCGATACCTTGAACTCGATCGCTGACCAGCGACGAGGCTTAGTACTGGTCACGGGTCCAACGGGCTCGGGCAAGACGTCAACACTTGCGGCGATGGTCGATCACGTCAATGCGACCCGGCACGACCATATCGTGACGATTGAAGATCCAATCGAGGTTCTTCATCGAGATAAGGCGTCGATCATCAATCAACGAGAGATCGGCATGGATACGGAGAGCTTCGCTGTCGCCATGCGAGCTGCGATGCGACAAGATCCCGATGTGATCCTCGTCGGCGAGATGCGCGATGTCGACACTGTCACTGCGGTACTGCAGGCGGCGGAGACCGGCCACCTGGTCTTCTCCACCCTGCACACCATCGGTGCGGCGGAGACCATCGTTCGGATCGTGGACTTCTTTCCCCCTCACCTCCAACAGCAGATACGGGTTGCTCTAGCGGGAACCTTGCGAGCAGTTATCTGCCAGAGGCTTGTACGTTCTACAGATGGCAAGAGTCGCTACCCGGCTCTTGAGATCATGATCAACAATGGACGTGTCATGCAGTGCATCTTGGATCCGGCTAAGACCTACGAGATAGGACAGATCGTTGCGGAGGGTGGGTTCTATGGCATGCGTACCTTCGATCAATCCTTGATTGAGCTCTTTCGAGATGGGAAGATAGCCCTTGAGGAAGCGATGGAGCAGGCGTCGAATGCCCATGACTTGAAGCTTGCGCTGACGAATGCAGGGCTGCTGTCGCACGCCGAGTGAGCTGTGACGTCGGTCACTACTCAAGATTTTGTGTCGGAATGAGTTCGTTAGCGTGACTAGACGGTGATCTCTCTCAAGTTTTACGGTGTCCGGGGTTCGTACCCAGTTGTTGGAGATCAGTTCCTTCGCTTCGGTGGTGAGACCTCATGCTGCGTCATACGCGAGGCGCACGGCGATCAACTTGGGCCGCCGATCGTTTTTGATCTCGGTAGCGGTGCGATAGCGCTCGGTCGAGATCTTGTTGCAGAGGGCGTTCAGACCGTAACGGCCTTTCTGACTCACCTTCATTGGGATCATATTCAAGGACTTCCCTTCTTCGCTCCCCTTGATGCCGCTGGCGCTCACGTAGAAGTGGTGGTTCCTGCTGAGTACGGTGACGTTGAGGAGGTAGTGATCAAGTCTCTGTCACCACCGCTTTTTCCGGTGTCTCCGAATCAGCGTCCCGGTCAACTCACAATCTCTCCTTCTCGGGCGATACGTCACTTCGAGGACCCGTTCTGTAGCGTTACGGCGCTCTCGATACCGCATACCAATCCAACTGTCGGACTCCGCCTTGATACCGAGCGGAGCTCGATAGCCTTCGTCACCGATCATCAAATTCCAAAGGACGGGCGGTCGATCCACGAGAATGTCGCTCAGCTCTGTGACGGTGTAGACCTGTTGATCCACGACGCGCAGTTTGTGGCTTCGGATCTCGTAGCAAAGGGCTCGTGGGGGCATGCAACGGCGGAGTACGCACTGCACGTCGCAGCATCGACCGGGGCGAAGAGGCTCGCCTTATATCATCACGATCCAAGTCGGACCGATCGAGAGCTCGATGTGATGATGGAGAATCTTGCTCGACTCTGTCCGTCGGTCGGGTTGATGGCGGCGCGGGCCGGCATGGAGATCTTGCTGCCCTAGCGTAATGTCGATCTTGAAGATCAGATTGATATGAAGGAGTACTCGCTATGGCAGAGATTATTGCCCATCCAGAGATTGCTGACGTATTAGTGGTGAAGCCGTCGTCGTTTAGCGATGCACGGGGTCGCTTTAGTGAAACCTACCGTCGATCATGGTTCCCTCTTGGTCGGGAGATGGTTCAGGGGTCGAGGTCCGATAAGGTCGCTGGTTCACTCGTCGGTCTTCACTACCACCTTCATCAGGCCGATTACTGGTACGTCCCTTCTGGGCGAGCGACGGTCGTTCTCTTTGATCTTCGAGAGGGCTCTACCACTGAGGGAGCGACGATCTCACTTGAAATGGGTGAGCGAAACGAGGTGGGACTCTTCATCCCACCCGGTGTGGCCCATGGATTTGCCACGATAACCGACCTCGTGTTGACCTACCTGGTGGACGGATACTACAATCCCTCCGACGAGCTCGGCCTTCGCTACGACGACCCAGCGGTGCACGCCTCATGGGGGGTCGAGAACCCAGTTATCTCGGAGCGTGATCTCAAGAACCCTCTGCTCCAGGAAATTCCGGAGCATCTTCGCCCAAAAATCACTCTGCGTACATAATCTGGTGTACAGTAGGCCTCTAGAGTTACCGCTGTGAGCGGTAACTAGTGCGAGGTGACGCAAGGAGCGGGAATCCAATGAACTCTTCTTCGAAAACGGACGAGCTAGGCGCAGACGGTAGTGCAGGAGAGGTCTCTATGGACGATATCGCTCGCTGTGCGCTCGCAGCGCAGAGAGAGCGATATCGGTCGCTGGCCCTCCTTTTAGCGACCGTGCTGACCGTACTGGCCGGTCGTGACGTCCTGCGATTCATAGGTGGCCAGTCTCTTTCGTTCGGGATTCACCTGCCTTCCCAGTGGCAGCTCTATGCGCCGGCGTTGCTCTTGACGCTCCTGCTCGCAGTCGTCGTAGTGGCTCCAATGGTTGGGCTAGGGCGGTCTCCCCACCGGGCGGTGCGCCCCGAGGACGTTGACGTGAGACTCGACGACATCTATGGTGCGGATCACCATCGTGCATCGCTACGCCAACTCGTTGATGAGTATCGCCATTTTGCAACCCTTGAACTGCGCTACGGTGCTCGGCCTCCACGCGCCGTTCTCTTTGAGGGACCACCAGGAACGGGTAAGACCATGGCGGCAAAGGTCTTGGCTCGTGAAGCGGGCGTCCCATTTCTCTTTGTCAGTGCTTCCTCCTTTCAATCGATGTACTACGGGCAGACCAATCGGAAGTTGCGGTCCTTTTTTCGCAAGTTGCGGCGTTTGAGCGCTCGCTACGGAGGCGCCATCGGATTCATTGAGGAGTTCGATGCGATTGGTGTGGCTCGATCCGGGCTCGGCGGCTCTTCTGCGCGAGATGGGGTGGCTGGAGTCGTGGGGGAGCTCTTGGTACAGCTCCAATCCTTTGACGAACCTCCACGCTCGCTACGGCGACTACTGCACGTACCTGAGCATGGTCGTGTCTCAGCCATTCGACCGAGATTTCTCTTGCTTGCCGCGACTAATCGTGCCGCTGATCTCGATCCAGCGCTGATCCGACCCGGAAGATTCGATCGAACAATCACCTTCGATCTTCCCCCACGAGTCGCAAGGTTGCAGATTTTAGAGGGATTGCTCGAGCGTCGTTCCGTGGCTGGGTCAGCAATGGAGCTACGCGATACGGTCGAGCTCGTTGCTTCAATGACGAGCGGAATGTCACAGGCCGGGCTTAATCGACTGATTGAAGAGGCCGGAGTCTTGGCTTGGAGACGAGGGGAGGGAACCGTTCGAGGTCAGGATCTTCTCGATGCGGTCTCTTCTATGACGCTTGGCCTCAGTGAGGGCGCCCCGTATAGCTCAGCGCAGAAGCTGCGGATAGCGGTTCATGAGGCTGGACACGGGTGCTATGCATGGCTGAGCAGGAGGCCGGTTCGTGTGGGTTTGGTGTCGGTTCGAAAACGTGGGCACGCTCTCGGTCTCACGGCATCGTACGAGGCAGATGATTACTACCTGCAAACGGAGACTGAGCTCATGGATCAGCTCTCGTCGCTGCTAGCAGGACTCGTGGCCGAAGAGCTCTTTCTCGGCGAGGTCTCGACCGGCTCTCAGTCCGACCTCGAACGGGCCACCGAACTCGCTCTCGGTATGGTCATGAACTTCGCCATGGGGGAGACTCTGTTGAGCTTGCATCCCCTATCACCTAGTGAGATGACGAGTATTTTACTTGGCGAGTCGCGAGAGCGAGAGCGTGTTGAGATACTTTTGCACGAGGCGAAGGCTCGTGCGACTGAGCTGTTGTCTCAGTATGAGGAGCGGGTGTGGAGTGTTGTCTTGCGCCTTGTCGAGCAGGAGGAGTTGAGCGAGGAAGAGCTTGGTGAGCTTCTTGGAGTCGGTCAGTCGGTGACCATTGGCCTGACTGGTGCAGGTCGAGAGCGCACGAACGAGGCAGATAGACGTCTATAAGTGGCGTGTCAAGCACCGGAAGTGAGATTCTAAAGGTGTGCCTGTGGATTTCCTCAGACCTTGCTTGACTCGAGCGAGAGAAGGCGTTGGTTAGCGTAGATTATTGGGTAGTACAGTGGTGGTGTAGGGATACCCTAATTTTCCCATCCGAGTCTGGGCGTCGAAACTCCTCGGACAACAGAGAGGTACTGACCGAGTGACACCTATCTTAATTGTCGCAATTCTCATTCTTATTCTTGGAGCGGTATCTGGAGCAACGATGTCTGCTTTCCGTAAGGAGAAGCGGTCAATAGAGTCTCATCAGCGCATCATGAACGTGATGGAAGATATCGCCCATGGAGCCTCCGCTTCTGGGACTGATGCCGTAGAAGAGCAGGGCCCGAGGCGCTACGCTCACGTTCGGACGATGGGCGTAGCGAACAGTGCCGGTCAAACTCGACTCGGTGATGCCAGGGTCGGTCCCGATGAAGGGCTCGCAGCGAGACTCAATCCTCCGGAACCTCCTCGACCCACTGAGGCAGCAGGCTCCCAGAGCTTGAGGAAGCTCTCAGACCAGCGTCAGCGCTCCCGGACCGGCAGAGAGAAGGAGCAACTGGGCTCAGCTCAGAGGGCAAAGGCCTTTGCGCTCGATGAGCCGACTGTGGAGATGCAGCGGGTCGTCTTCGACGATATCCACGGTGTCCCAGCTGCTGCCGCTCGGCCTATGGAGGTCCCGCATCGGACGAAAGGGCGTCACGTTAGCTCTGGGACCGGTCGGATAGCGAGCCTACTTGTGGTCTTGGTTGTCGGCGTCGTGTCGGTCACCGGGGTCCTGGTCGCACTCTCAAAATCAAAGCCGTCCCGTGCTGGTACAGCTGTGAGTAGCGTCAATAAGAAGGTTTCGAAGAGTACTTCGGTGCCGAGCTCGACAACGAGCACGACGCAGGCTACACAACTTTCGGCGGTATCGACCTCTTCCAGCGGGGCGGACTTCCAAGTCAACTCCAGCGCGCTCACGGTCGTCTTGCACGCTTCTGCGCCATGTTGGGTCGAAGAGTCGTCAACTCCCTATGGGAAGATCGTTTGGGATAGTACGCTTGCCGCTGGGCAGTCGTACACGATCACGACGACCGCTCCGCTTTGGCTCCGAACTGGAAACGTCGGCGTGCTCTCTCTGAACGTGAATGGGCTACCTGTTGCGTTCTCTGCAGGGCCTGGACCTTATAACTTTACCTTTACGGCGTCGTAAGGGTTGGGTGCTGGTAGCTCCGAGTTAAGGTCGGCACTCAGGTATGGTGAGGGGATCTCCACCAATCTCCCTGCCAACAACCGATCTTGGCTCGTGGCCTTCTCAGGGCAGCGAGGACGAGGCGATGCCTGTTGCACTAGCGCGTGGTGGTTAGGAGAGGACGAACTGGTGGCGATCGACGGGCCTGGTGTCCTCCCTACTCGCTAGTAAGGCTGATCAGGAACGCAAGGGTTAATGCTTCGTCGTTCCACGCGTCGTAGCGACCGGTCGGTCCCATGTGGCCAGCGCCAAGCTCGGTCTTGAGGATTACCGATGCCTTTGGGGCGAGCAAACGAAGCTTTGCTACCCACTTCGCCGGTTCCCAGTAAGAGACGCGCGGATCGTTCATGCCCGCGGTGACGTAGAAGGCCGGAAAATCGTCCGCTGGGGCAAGGTTGTCGTAGGGGGAGTATGCCAGCATCAGGTCGTAGATTGCTCGGTCGTTGAGTGGGTCCCCCCACTCCTCCCACTCTGTCACGGTGAGCGGTAGCTCGGGATCGGAGATAGTGGTAAGGCAGTCGAGAAATGGGACCTCTGCCACAATGGCTTGGAAGAGCTCCGGTGCCTCATTGGCAATGACCCCCATCAACATTCCTCCGGCGCTGCCACCTCGAGCGACGAGCTTTGTGGGACTGGTGTAGTTGTGGTCGATGAGAAAGCGAGCCACATCTATGAAGTCCCAGAAGGTGTTTCTCTTGTTGAGAAGTTTACCCTCCTCATACCAGCGTCGACCGAGCTCACCTCCACCGCGAACGTGGGCGATGGCGAAGATGAAGCCGCGATCTAAGAGAGAGAGACGAGTAATGGAAAAGCCGGGATCGATGCAGTGCTCGTAGGAGCCGTACCCATAGAGGAGGGTCGGGTTACTGCCGTCGTAGGTGACCTCTTTGAGGTGTACGAGTGAGACCGGGATCTCTCGACCATCTCGGGCCTTGACCCAGATTCTGTCGCTCACGTAGAGCGCTGGATCGTACTCCCCAAGCACCTCTTGACGCTTGAGGAGTGTGGTTTGACCACTCCGAAGGTCGAGCTCGTAGATCGAGTGCGGGGTGAGGAATGAAGTAAAGTCGTAGCGGAACGTTGTGGTCTCATACTCTGCATTGAGTGATGGCCAGATCGTTCCATAGGCATCTGGTTGCGCAATGGTCGTCATGGCTCCAGAGGCAAAGTCAAAGAGTTGGAGCTCAAGTTGTCCTTGGCGGCGAAGGAGGAGGATGAGGTGCGATTGGAAGAGCTCGATTCCTTCCAAACGATCTTCGTCCTGCAAGGTGACGAAATCTACCCAGTTGGCGTGTTCAAAGTCCGAAGTATCTTCATGAAAGGCCAGACGGAAGTCGATACGGCCGTCGTTGGTGACGAGGAAGAATCCACTGTCGTGATGGTCGAGTGAGTACTCAATTCCGGCTCTACGAGCCATAACGAGTTGAGGGGCTGCTTCAGGCGTGTCTGCAGGAATGATTCGTTGCTCAGTAGTAGTTTTCGATTGAACATCGAGAATGATATAACGTTCGTCTGAGGTCTTCGAGACGTCGACAAAGAAGCGCTCATCATCCTCTTGGTAGACTAAGACGTCGCTCGAAGGGGCCGTACGGAGTTTGTGTCTGAAGACTTGGTATGGCCGCATTGAATCATCGGTGCGTACGTAGAAGATCGTTTCGGAGTCAGCCGACCAAACGACGCCGTACGAGGTATCTGCGATCTCGTCGTGGAGGGGCTCGCTCGTTTCGTCTTCATTGAGCCCGATGATGCTCATTGCGAAGACCTCGGAACCGTCGTAATCGACCGAGAAGGCGAGGCGCTTATGGTCGGGGCTGACGCTTGAGGCACCAAGTGCGAGGTAGGAATGTCCTTCAGCGAGAAGGTTCTCATCGAGCAGAATGACTTCGTCGCCCCCGTCTCGCGGCCTTCGACAGTGTTGGGGGTAGTTTTTTCCTTCCTCGGTTCGTGCGTAGTACTCGAAGGGGCCCTTTGGTACGGGAACCGAGAGGTCGGTCTCGAGCGTGCGTGATTTGATCTCTCCAAAGATCTCGTCCCGAAGAGGGTGTAGTGCCTGAGTCACGGTTTCGAAGTACTCATTCTCCGCCTTGAGGTACGAGATCGTCGCTTCGTTCTCCTCTTCCCTGAGCCAGTAGAACGGATCAGAGCGATCTGCACCGAGACCTTGGAGTCGATGGTGGATAATCGGTGGGTGATGGGGAGGATTCTGGTTTGGCGCAAAGAGAGCGTGGCGTGGTGATGATGTCATGACAGGGTTATGCTAGCTGCTCGCTTCTCTCGCTCTTTGACGACGGAGTACAGATAACTACCTGTTTAGCCCTGTATCCAAAAGAACCGTATACCTCTCACGTGAAGGTCTACCCTTTCGACGTAGTTGTTACTATGGATGTAGGAGAAATTACTCTTGGACTACCACCAGGTGGTGGGGAGTAGCTTCGCACGTAACGAGAGGTGGCAACTATGTCTCCTGAGAGCTTCGATCTCGGCAAGTATCAATTGGGTTGGAGTGACGTAGAGGACTATGTCTTTAAACCGAAGAAGGGTATCTCGGAAGAGATAATTGCGGAGATGTCCCGGATCAAAAAAGAGCCCCAGTGGATGCGAGAGTTTCGCTTGCGCTCTTTTCGCTACTTCACGAAGAAGCCAATGGCACCTTGGTTTGCGGTGAACATGCCCGATCTCGACTTTGATGATATCTACTACTACATCAAGCCGACCGAGAAGCAGGTCGATGTTTGGGACCAGCTTCCGGACTCTGTGAAGTTGACCTACGAGAAGCTCGGCATACCCGAGGCCGAGCGTAAGTATCTCGCTGGCGTCACAGCTCAATACGAGTCCGAGGTGGTCTATCACCGAAATCGGCAGGAGCTCGAGGATCAAGGCGTGCTCTTTTGTGATATGGATACCGCTGTTCGCGAGTATCCAGATCTCGTGCGCGAGTACTTTGGTACGGTTATACCGCCGAATGACAATAAGTTTGCTGCATTGAACTCGGCGGTTTGGTCCGGTGGATCGTTCATCTACGTCCCACCGGGCGTGACCGTTGAGATGCCGTTACAGGCCTATTTCCGTATTAACGCCGAGAACATGGGACAGTTTGAACGGACTCTGATCATAGCCGATGAAGGTTCACGAATTCACTACATTGAAGGCTGTTCGGCACCGGTGTACTCGACAGACTCACTCCACTCAGCGGTGGTGGAACTGATTGCGAAACCGGGCTCTCGGATCACTTACACGACTATTCAGAACTGGTCGACAAACGTCTATAACCTGGTGACCAAGCGTGCTCGTGCTGAAGCAGAGGCTCACGTCGAGTGGATCGATGGCAATATTGGATCTCGCTTGACCATGAAGTACCCGGCGGTCTACCTCGTTGGCCCGAAGGCCTCTGGTGAGGTTCTTTCGGTAGCGTACGCCGGAGCGGGCCAGCATCAAGATGCTGGTGCCAAGATGGTACATGCCGCCCCTGAGACGACGTCGACGATTATCTCCAAATCGATCTCGAAAGACGGTGGAGTCTCGACCTATAGAGGTCTCGTGCACGTTGACGAAGGAGCTGTGGGCTCGAAGTCCTTCGTGCGCTGCGACGCATTGCTACTCGATGATCACTCGATATCGGAAACAAAGCCGTATATGGAGGTCAATGAACGTCAGTCCCAGATAGGGCATGAGGCGACGGTCTCGCGTGTGGGGCAAGATCAACTGTTCTATCTCATGTCTCGAGGTCTCTCCGAAGCGCAGGCGATGAGTTTGATCGTGAATGGCTTCATCGAACCGATCACCAAGACGCTTCCGATGGAGTATGCGGTCGAGTGGTCTCGATTGATCGAGCTTCAGATGGACGGCTCTATCGGCTAGGTTGAGTAAGGTTCGCTGGTCTCATTGTTCGAGTGGGCACTTATTCTCGCCCCTTGGGGCTAGCTCGCCTAACGATCTGGTCACGGTATCGGTATCGTTGGCTGCGTAGGCGAACTCAAGAGTGGCAAATCGGGACTCAGTTGAGCTCGGTCGAGACGTTTGAATCATGCTTGGGTAGCTGGTCTCTGAGTAGGGTCTGACCTGCAGGGGTCGGTTAGCACCGCAGCGCTGAAGTCTGCGGAGCGGTGTAGATCAGGAGGTGCTGTGGACCGTTGAGCACGGTTCGGTTCGTGTGATGACGCACGCTCTCTGGCGCACTCACGGCGCGTGGTGGTGTCGGCTCGTGAAGGTATGGACGTTACCGATCTCTTGATGCTGAGCGCCAGGGACTTCTCGGTGCTGGTGGCAGGAAGTTATCGACCCGACTCGTGCTCTTGTGACCAGTGTCTTGAGCACGGGTTCATCAAATCAACGATGGCAATGGTTCGTATCGAGCGTTAGTGAACGAGCGCTCGATACTTCGCATTCATCGAGAGATCTCCTGTAATCTCGAAGAGCTCGCTGCTCGGTTCCAATCGGTTCCAGCACCAGAGATAGAGGTAGGTGCTGGGTGCAGCAATTCGGAGGTGAGGAGCGCTGGTCGGCGTGGCGGAGGCGTGATAGGCGTCACCGCTGATTTGGAGCTCCCAAGTGACTTCGGGGGCGTCAGTAGAGACGATGTGCACGATCGTGGCGTCGTTCGCTATCGGTGACGTGAGATCTGGCCACCAGCTAGGCAGGAGCACGTCGACGATCTCGCGTACACCATCGCGTGCCATGGCTGCGGTGATGTCGAGCTGTGATATGAACGAGAGTACGTCGTTCCCCCCAACTACGGCTGCGAGAGCGTCAAAACAGTGGACCGTTGCCTCGTGTGCCTGGCGACGTTGAGCCCAGGCGACGGTTTGATTGGTTCCTGTCCAGTTCCAAGCCTGCGAAGCGGGATCGAGCTCCTGAAGTGCCGCTACGAGAGCGCTCGTGGCCTCTCGCAAGTGCTCAGACGGTGATCGTTCGTCACCAAGTGGAGTCAAACGCGATGGGTCAGGATTAGAGGTGGAGCCGAGCCGAAGAAGCTGACGGCGCTGGACCTCGGCGAGGTGAAGACAGAGATCAGAAAGCGTCCAGTCTGGACAGGCTGGCACATTCTGTGAGGAGTTCGTACTCGTCGAAAGCTCGATGATCATCCCCGAAGAACGCAGTATTCGATCGACGTAATCGAGAGACATCATCTTTGGAGCTTAGTGGATCTTGTCCTGGTTGGAGAGATCGCAAGTCGCAGGTTTGACGGCGTAGGTCCGTGGAGGAATGCTAATCGACGTTGTCGAGGCTCTCCTCCTGGTTCGTGGTATCGAGGAGGGGAAGGTCAAAACCGAAGGTCGCGCCCGTACCTGGACCATCGCTCATCACCCAAGCTCGACCGCCGTGAGCTTGGGTGATGGCTGCGACGAGTGAGAGGCCAAGTCCTGCGCCGCCAGCAGCTCGGGATCTCGATGCATCTGAGCGGTAGAAGCGTTCGAATACTCTTTGAAGTTGCTCTTTCTCCAGTCCGGGCCCATGATCTTCAACCTCGATGCGGAGAAACGACTCCCAGATGAGACCTTTGATAGTCGGATCGACACTACCGAAGAGATCGACGACTTGATCACTCGAACGTGCTCCTCGAGGAATTGGCTGTAATCGCGAGATGCGGTAGACCCGGATTGCCACTGCTGAACCGGCCGGCGTGTGGCTCCGCACGTTGGAGAGGAGGTTTGCAACGACTTGTGTGAGCTGATTACGATCCCCGAGGACCCAGTAGGGAGCTTCAAGAACCGTCGTGATCGGCCGGGCCGGTTCGACCACGGAGGCATCGTGGGCAGCCGCCTCGACGATCGCAGTCATGTTGACCTCCTCGAGCACGAGTGGTCGATTTTGATCCATTCTCGCGAGCAGCAAGAGGTCCTCGACGAGCACGCTCATGCGCTTGGACTCTGACTCGATTCTGTCGATTGCTTTCTTGAGATCAGCTTCGTCGCGCAAAGCGCCGTGTTTGTAGAGCTCCGCATAGCCCTGGATAGACGTGAGCGGTGTGCGGAGCTCGTGGCTCACATCGGCAATGAAGACCCGCAAGCGATCCTCGGAGTTGCGGGACTTGTCGAGGGCGCCTTGGATGCGGCTGAGCATCTTGTTGAGTGCATTCGCTAGCTTGGTGACCTCACTTCCGGTGCCACGGGCCTCCACTCTCCGCTCGAGCCCGCCATCTGCGATGGCGCTTGCGGTATCGGTCATGTCTTGGAGAGGTCTCAAGCCGATCCGGAGGAGAGCGCCTCCCACCGAGGAGAGGAGCAGCAGGACACCGAATGAGACGAGTAGCTCCACGACGAGTAAGCGATGGAGCGTCGCTTCGAGAGTGCTCTCTGGCAGAGCGATGACGACGATCCCGTTTCCGAGCGCATCGTTCACTGGGCCTTGCGTTGCAAAAATTCGGTAGAACGACGGATTAGGAGAAGAGCTAGCAATCGTCGTTGGTTGATTGAGTTTGAAGTTGTAGGCGAGGTGCCCATGGTTCGTGACTGTGAGCTTTGGAGCAGCGGCGACCGATCCCATCGATCCACCGATTCTGACGATTACTCCGACGCCGGTGGAGTTGAGAAACTCAAGGTAGGTCCCCACGGGCCACTGTCCTAGCGCATTCTCTGGTACGGCGCCGCTCTGTGTCGAAGCCACACCGAGCGCATGCCCCGCCTGTCCGACCGAAGATTCGAGCTGTTGATCGAGTCGTTGGAAGAGGAAAGATCGGAGAGACGAGTAGGTAGCTAAATCCAAAATAAGAATCGTGAGTGCTAAGAGTCCAAGGATAGTTGCAAGAAGCTTACTGCGTAAGGACATTCTGAAGTCTAGGAGGGGACGCGGAGACTATATCCAACGCCTCTGATGGTCTTGATGATGCCTGGATGATTAGCGTCGATCTTCTTGCGTAGATATGAGATATAGGTCTCGACGATATTGGCGTCACCGCCAAAGTCATACTCCCAGACGTGGTCAAGGATCTGAGCTTTTGAGACCACGCGATTAGCGTTGAGCATCAGAAAGCGAAGCAGTTTGAACTCCGTTGCCGTGAGTTCGATCTCCTCCTCGCCGCGAAAGACTTCATGTGTGTCCTCGTCGAGAACGAGATCTGAGAAGACCAGTCGAGTGTTGCGGTCGGGAGAAGAGCCTGAACGCCGAAGAATGGCTCCCACTCGAGCCGAGAGCTCTGCGAGAGAAAATGGCTTGGAGAGATAGTCGTCGGCGCCTGCGGTGAGGCCTGATACGCGATCCTCGACTGCGTCCCGAGCTGTGAGGAAGATAACCGGCGTTTTGTAACCTTCTTCGCGTATTCGTTGCAGTACTTGGAGACCATCGAGATCAGGCATCATCACGTCGAGCACGATGAGATCTGGGCGGAACGTCGCAAGGAGCTCAAGCCCTTTTCGACCAGAGTTAGCGAGAGCGACTTCGTATCCTTCAAACCCCAACGACATGTTGAGGAGTTCGGTAATTGGTGGCTCGTCGTCAACGACAAGGATCTTGAGCCCGAGTGGGTCTTTACCCACTCGGGCTCCGGTTGAAGAAGAGCTGCTCTGATTCACCTGCGATACCTTTTCTCTTGGATACTTTCAGACCTATGCGACAGGAGCGCTGCTCAGCGTAACTGTAGCATGGTTTTGACCGGTGTTCGGGTCGACCCAGGCGATAGTGATCTGTGAACCGGGCTTCTGGGATTGGATTATTTTGACGAGTTGTGTGACGGAGGTAACGGTCGTACCGTTCGCTGAGGTGATGACGTCGCCGGAGACTATCCCAGCCTGACTTGCGGGTGAGCCTGCAACAACGTTGTCCACTAAGACTCCGCTAAGGCTCGAGTTGTACCCAAGCTGACCCGCTATCGAGGAACTCAGAGTCTGTACCGCGACCCCAAGGTAACCCTTGCCTGATGTGGTAGAGCCAGCGGCGTTCGGATGAGCCTCGATCGACTTCACGACTTGGAGCACGGAGTTGATTGGCTCTGCGAAGCCAATGTTCTGCGCAGATGTTCCAGAGCTCGAACTTCCGGCCGCCGCTGTATTCATCCCGATTACGTCGCCCGCTGAGTTAATGAGCGGTCCGCCTGAGTTGCCGGGGTTTATCGGTGCGTCGGTCTGCAGCATATTGTAGAGGCGCTCGGTGGCGCCGGTCTCACTTTGTGCGGTAATCGTTCGACCGAGAGCTGAAACGATACCGGTTGTTACGGTTGGGGTACCGCTGAGTCCAAGCGCGTTTCCGATGGCGACCACGGGATCTCCAACTGCAACGTTTGCAGAATCTCCGAAGGTGAGCGTTGGTAGCGCTGGTGCTCCTTCAATCTTCAGCACCGCAACGTCTTTTGTCGGATTCGTTCCGACGACGGTTGCTGGGTAGGTCTTGCTTTGGTTGAAGAGTGTCACGGTGACCTTCGTTGCCCCGGCGACGACGTGGTTATTCGTCACGACATATCCGTTCGATGTCATGATCATGCCGGTTCCCTCCGAGACAAAGGCCTGTGTTCCACCACCAAAGAAGCCGTTCGATACGGTCGTCGTGCCTTTCGCAGTCACGTCAACGATGGCTGGCTCCACCTTTGAGAGGAGAGAAGTCAGATTCCCTGAAGAGGTCGATGCACTTGCCGTCGCATTAGAGTTGCCGACGACTTGACGAATCACGGGTGTGGCGGTCGAAGTTGAGGAGGAGTTGTGAGCGAAGTAGTAGCTCACTCCACCCGACACACCGGCCGCTACGACTGCCGTAAGTGCTACTGCGCCGACGAGCGTGCGACCCGAACGGCCTTCTCGTGTCTTACGCTTTGGTGTCTTTGTGTAGGGAACGCTACCGTGAGGATAGCTCACCTTTGGTGCATCTCCCGGTGAAAAGGTCGGGCGGCTGCCAGTCAATGACTGCCTGTCAGTTACTGCCTCCGAAGCACCGTCGGTCGCCGAACTATCGCTTGAACTGGCCGAAGCGTATGGATGAGAGAACTCAGGCTCGGTGACGTCGTCGAGAGGGTACGTCCAAACTCCCTCTCTGCCTTGTTCAGTCTCATCGCCCTGCTGGTTCGCAGTATCATCATTAGGCCGAGTTTCATCTTCGGATCGAGCTGGGTTCTGGTTCTCAGAACCATTCACGTGGTACTCACTTGAGTTGTCCATGACGTCTCCTTGTGTCCATTCGGTCTCGGCAGCCGCCGCTACCCTTCGTTTTGGCGGCTATCTTCCACGTCTTAACGTTTTTTCTATCTTTTCGGCTCCGAGTCTTTTGAATTCTCGGGAACCAACTCGCAAACTTTTACTATCTCTATTCAATGGCCACTTTCTAGGATTCAACTGGGAAGAGCGTTAGTACTGCTATGGACTTTGCGCTCGGCGCATTGGTCAGCGTCGTTTGCTTCCAAAGCCGATCCACGGTGCAGGCTTGCCAAGATGTCTCCCGTTGCCCATGCGGTTTTGGCATCGTGGTTCAACCCTGGAGGTGTACGTGGCGCCGCAATGTGTACTATCTGTGGAGCATGATCTTCCGACGACGCGGAGGTGTTTCGCTAGGCGTGACTCGGGTGGATGGACCTCGGAGTTCTGTCGTCAACTCTACGTCTGAGAGATCGACAAGGGCCCTTTCGCGTGGACTGTGGTAGTAAAGGCCGACCTTATATTTCTTTGAGTAGGTGGCGATCTGGTGGTCCGCAGTGCCTCGTACGTGGGCAGTACCCCGTAGGGCTGAGCGAGGTTGTGACCTGTGAGTCTGGTGAGTGGGAACTTGTCTCGTGGGCGAGCGAGAAACGTTGTGGACACGTGCCTGATCGGTGTGAGCGTCGCACCCATAAGTACCCTCTGTGAGATTCGCACTCGAGACTGGAGGCTGTGGAGCTTTCGGGAAGTCTCCTCTTAGGCCGTAGTTCCCCCTCCCCGAAGTAAGCCCAGCTCCGTCACCTGCTCTTTTGGTGCTGTAGGGGTGGAATCTTATGAC
>JBMFXG010000022.1:0-20810 GCA_049964535.1 Acidimicrobiales bacterium
GCGTCCGTGCAGGATTTTCGGCCTCGACCAAGATCTCGCGCAAGGAGTTCGGACTGACCTGGAATGCACTCCTTGAAACAGGTGGAGCCGTCGTCAGCGATGAGGCCACCATCCATCTTGAGGTCGAACTCACCAAGGCTTAATCAAAAAGCAAAAGCTGAGTTTCTTAGCAAAAGCGAAAGGTGGCGGACCCTTTGGTCCCCACCTTTCGTCGTTCTTCTACTATGACTCACCACACCGTCGAGAGCCAGTTGTGAGCACAACCGCTTTCGCCGATATCAGTCTCTCCACGCAGGGCTCCTCAAAGGGCCAATCGATAAAGGCTCTACTTCTTCGAACCTGCGTAAAACGGATTCGATCCAGAGGCGTGATCCGTAACATCTACCACGTTGGTAATCTCGGGAAGAGCATCTTGAATGGCTAGAGCAATGCCCTGAGATAGCGTTACCGAAGCAAGTCCGCACCCTTGGCATCCACCGCTCAGAGCCAGGTACGCAACGCCGTCTACCACTCCCATAAGATCTGCCCGGCCCCCGTGCGCCGCTATCGACGGATTGACCTCATCCGCCAGAATCTCAATCACTCGCTGTGCTAGCTCACTCGACAGGGCCTCAGGAGGAAACTCCTGGACCTTAGGTCGCTCCGGAACATTCGGATTCAAAAGAACAAGACCAGCGCCCGGATCGAGGTCTAATGTTGCACCTTGCAAGCGTGTGACCGAGCCACTGGGCACAACGAAGACAACATCATCATAGGTCACGGTCATATCGCCATCAGAGATATCACTGAGCTCTTCAAAGTAAACGTCATAGGTATAGCTCGAACCGTTATCACCGTTGACTTCAATCCAGAGTCCGAGCAACTCAGGATCCGGCTCCGCCAAACGTGCATCTTTAACCGCTGCAAGTGCATCTTGTGACACGGACAGAATCGTCTTTACATCATCCACGTGCTCTTGATCCTTCCGAGACTCTAGGTCTCGTCTACTAGCCCCCTATCATGGTAGTTGAAGTGAATAAAATCCTCTTAGTCTTGCCGTCAAAGAGCTATCGAAATCAAGCTTTCTTCGATGCAGCACGGTCTCTTGGGGTCGCAGTGACGGTCGTAACCGATCAACCGTACCCTTACGGTTTCGGAGACAACGTTCTCGTAGCAGACCTCGATCACCATGCACTCGAAGGAGCCTCGGAGCGGATCCTCGCTCAAATCGACTCTTCCCAGTACGATGCGGTTGTCGGCGTCGACGACTCCTCGACATTGCTCGCTGCATCCCTCGCACAGCGTCTAGGCCTTCCTTCCTCTTCGCCGGAAGCCCTTGCAGCGTCGTCTAACAAGGAGTTAATGCGCAAGCGGCTCGGGAGCGTCGAGGCATCACAACCTCGGTGGTTGACGGTTGACCCTACAGACCCCGACCAAAGTGTGAACGAGATCGCAGCAAAGTTCGGAACCGGTCCAGTTGTCATCAAACCTCTATCTCTCTCGCAGTCCCGTGGAGTCATTCGGGCCAACAGCGAAGCTGAGCTGTACGATGCTCTCTCACTCACCGCTAGCGTCAATCGCCACTACGGTCACGAAGGGGAACCGCTACTCGTTGAGGAGTACATTGAGGGTCGCGAAGTAGTTCTCGAGGGGATGTTGAACGCACAGAAACTAGTGACTCTCGCTATCTTCGACAAGCCGGAGCCACTCACCGGGCCCTACTTCGAGGAGACCATATACCTTACCCCAACCAACCTTACCGACGCACAGTCCAAGGAGCTTCATCGAATACTTGAGCACTCCTGTCGCTCGCTCGGGCTGAGTCTCGGCCCTATCCACGCAGAGTTCCGCCTCACTGAAGACGGTCGACCGTATCTCATCGAACTTGCAGCCCGCACCATTGGAGGGCTCTGCTCAAAGACGCTTCGCTTCTCGACCGGAGAGACCCTAGAGCATCTTGTTATTCTCAATGCGCTCGGCGCCGAGACCCACCACACCGAACAAGGACGATCTGCGGCTGGCGTGGTGATGCTGCCCACACCGGCAAGCGGCATTTTCCAGGGCCTGCGTAATCTCGATGAGATCAAGAGCATTCCCTTCGTCGAGGAGGTTGACATCACGGCACCGATTGGGAGCGAAGTATTTGCACCTCCGCTCTCCGAACAGTACTTGGGCTTTGTCTTCGTACGCGCACCCGGGAGACAAGCGGCGCTGCAGTCCCTCAGGGCCGTACTACGGGTCGCCTCAGTAGAGATCGAGACTGCCCCAACGCATCGCGCTGAGGACGTTGCGCACGGTTAACAGTAAGCACCATAGGGTAGAGGTGTGCGCTTCCTTCTGATTTCATCGTACGACCTCGGCCGACAACCACAGGCAGCCGCAGAGCTTGCCGGACTGTTGAGCATGCGCGGACACACTCTCGCAATTATCGATCTCTCACTTACCAGCCACATCCAAGCTCAACTAGTTTCGGCGTGTCACCACCTCAAACTCGACCCAGCAGCCACGGATGACCCTTGGCTCTCCTTGCTGCAGGGCTGCGACGGCATTGTCGTCTTTGTCTCAATGTTGACCTCGGCGACGCTTACCCAGCAGCTACTTGAGAACTTAAACGAGATAGTAGGTCTTCGATCTCGAATCGCCTTCACCGGCCTTTACGCCTCTTCACTCAACGATCTTCTCGAGAATTGCGACTTCGGTGAGACCTATGTTCACAACGGCCGCCAATCCAATGACCTCATCGGCTGGCTAGAAGGCAGTGAGCAACCGACGCTTCGTGACTGTAACACAAAAGAAGAGTCCTATCGGCCCAAAAGAGATCTCCTTCCCCGACTTGAGCTCTATAAAACCATCACGATCGGTTCGCAGACGAAGATCACAGGATCACTCGACACCACAGTCGGCTGTCGTCACCGCTGTCGGCACTGTCCGATACCGAGTATCTTCGATGGGCGGATTCAGGTCCATTCGCTCGATTCGATCATGGACGATATTGACAACCTTGTGAGTGCCGGTGCGAAACATCTCTCTTTTGGAGACCCTGACTTTCTCAATGCTCCAGTTCACGCGCGCAAGGTCATCGCAGAGCTCCATCATCGCCATCCAACTGTCACCTTCGACGCAACCGTGAAGGTCGAACACATCATCCGACATCGAGATCTCTGGTCGGAGATGGCTGACGCTGGATGTCTCTACGTAACTTCAGCGATTGAATCGTTCTCGCCCCACGTACTGCGCATCCTCGACAAGGGCCACACCCCATCCGACCCGCAACGAGCTGCCAATATCCTCGATCGCCAAGGCATCGGACTCCACCCCACCTTCGTTCCGTTCACACCGTGGACAACCGAACAAGACATCTTTGACATATTTTCATTTCTCATTCAGAACGATCTCACGTCCGTTGTCGAGCCGGTTCAGCTTGGCATACGACTCCTAATCCCGCCTAATTCACTGCTACTCGAGCTTCCTGAAGTCACCGCTGTACTCCAAGGCTTCGACGCCACACGACACACCTACCAGTGGTTCAACGAGGACGCTCGTCTCGACCGGTTAGCCAATCTCATCGGAGAGATTACCTCTCGTGGCGCGGAGCGAGGAGCAGCTTATAGCGATACCATCGATGAGGTCATCGAAGCCGCAGAAGATGTCCTGGAACGTAAGTTCATACGTCCTCCAGTTCAGGTGCGCACAGCCCTCTCAGTCGTATCCTCGGAGCCATGGTTCTGTTGCTCAGAACCGACCGACAATCAAAGAGGGGCCCTCGTCGGCCTTCGACCGAGATCCCTTGGTGCTCCTCGTTCCGCTTGACAGATGACCGACGACCGAACCATCCATCAGGACTTGCTGGCATCTCTCGACGAACAACAGCGACTCTGTGTAACTGAACCCTCTCCAGCTCTCTGCATCGTCGCACCAGCGGGATCAGGGAAGACAACGGTTCTCACCCGACGAATTGCTTATCGAGTCATGACACGGGCCGCTCAAGCAAGTCGTATTCTTGCGATCTCCTACACCCGCGCCGCAGCATATCAACTCAAACGTCGTACCGAGGAGCTCCTCGACGGCCAAAGTATTCAATCCGGTACCTTGCACTCGATCGCGCTACAGTCGCTAAAGCGGTACTGGGCCTATCGAGGTATGCGTGTACCCTCGGTCCTGGAGCGAAAAGAGTCGCTGATCGCCCTCGCCGTTGCCGAAACCGGAGCCTCTCGGTCATCACCTGACCAAAGTGAATCGCTACCCGGCTCCCAACAGAGCGTTCGAGCAGCGATGGAGATCATCGGCCTCGCCCAAGCTGCAGGCCTGACCCCGGAGACACTCACCGAGAGCGATAGGATTCGTTTTCTACTCGATCGAGTTGATCCGAGCGCTATCAGGAGCATCTTCGTGCGCTACGAGCAGCTCAAGAGGGAACGCAACCTTCTCGACTTCGACGATATCCTCTCATCCTGCGCTACTGCACTTGCTGAAGACGAACAGTTCGCTGCAGGTGAACGCTTTCTCTACCGTGAGCTCTACGTCGATGAGTTCCAAGACATGAGTCCAGCACAGGTGCATGTACTTCTCGGTTACCTTGGCGAGAGAGACCGAGTCACGATCGTTGGAGATCCTCGCCAAGCCATCTACGGCTTTAGCGGTTCCGACCCCAATCTCATGGGGGAGATGCGCTCCAACTTTCCTGACATGAAGATGATTCAACTGACCAAGAACTATCGTTGCACTCCAGAGATCCTTGTCAGTGCCAACAGTCTCCTAAGAGAGCTCCCCAACGACCTAGTCGGGTCACCAGGCTCTGCCACTCGACCGACACAACCAAGTTCTCGACCGCAAATCTTCGCCGCAGAGGACGAGCTCGAGGAGACGACAATAGCCATACGGCATATCAAAGAACAGCTCTATCGAGGAGTCTCCCCCCGCGCTATCGCAGCGTTGGCGCGCACGCATCACGTCCTGCAACCGCTTCGCGTCGCGCTCCATCGTGCATCGATTCCTTACCACACTTCTGAGAGTACAGACCTTTCAACCGCCGATGCTGCCCGCACAGCGCTACAGGAGATCACCTACTCACAGCATCCCCAATCGCTGAGCGAGCTACGAGATATCTTGGAGTCGCACCTCGACGGTAGCGCACCGCATACAGTCTCGCTAGAGGCGATCCACCGGCTCCACGAAGCCGTCGCACGAGCCCGACGAGAAGACTCTACGCTCACACTGAGTGAATTCGTCGAGCTCTACGAAGCAGGAGCCTTCGACACGGTCGCTCGCTCTCAAGGTATTACCCTGAGCACCTTCCACAGGGCAAAAGGGCTGCAGTGGCACCACGTTCACTTACTCGGCGTCGAAGACGGGCTCGTTCCACACAGTCACGCTCGCACCGCAGCCGCTCTTGCGGAGGAGCGTCGCCTTCTCTACGTGGCTATGACGAGGGCGACGAACTCGCTCGTGATTACTCACGCTGAGTCCCGGGTTTTCAACGCTCGCTCCCAGCGTCGACGACGATCTCCATTCCTCGACGCCCTAAGTCCAACTGAACCGCTCCAGGCGCATCGCGAGCAAGACCTAGGCACAACCCTGACAGCTATCGAGGAGACTCTCGGCGGCACACGAGAACTGCGCACTCTCCGGCGCTACCAGGCGCTCGAACGGTGGAGGATTCAGGCCTCTCGAGCAGCTCGGGTCAGTCCCACTTCAGTTCTCGACACCAAAGCGTTGCGCAAACTCTCGTTATACGATTCGCTCAAAGACGAAGAAGAGCTTGCACGTCGAATCGACCAGGAATCCGTTCGCTCATCTCGTCACCGCCGAGAGCTACTCCACCTACTCATGGAGCTCGATCACGAAGAGTACGACCTTTCCGATACGTATCGAGCCCAAAACCATTGACACCGACCTCCTTGTTGCTCGAAGATCACAACCGTACTGTCAACTCGACGTCACGGTAGCTACCGTCAGACCTCAGCGAGCAAGAACCATCGAAGAGTCTACGAAGATGGACTACCGAGTGAAACGGTCCAAATCTTTCTCGGTAGGGCGGTCCGCCACCCAGCCACAGTGCAGGCCTTCCCTACAGAGCGCAACCCATCTCTCGCCGTGGTCGGTAGTACCGATCGAGACGTACCTCATTGAGCTCGTACCACGCTGATCTTTCCGTACAGCTCAACACCGAGCACCGTTCTCAGCACTCTCACAGAACTACGTCTGCGGTCGTAACTCCGCGCTCCATCACTCAATCCTTGGAGTTGGCAAGAGATTGGAGAGGAGATCACTAGGCACCTGCGGGGGAAGGTTACTATCACTCGACCGACGAGTTGCACTCGACCCCGTCGGAACGCGACCAAAACGCTCCTCGATCGCTCGAATCCCACCACGAAGATGCTCGGGCACTCCTGCTGACTGCGTTCGATAGGCTTCTTGGAGGGCAACCTCGATAGCGTCGTAGGCAAGTCGAGACTTGGGGAGCGACGACATCGTAATGACTGCGTGCGCAAGCGTCACCCGCGCCTCGGGCATACCAATGCGCTCTACCAGAGCAAACGTTGCATTAGCAACGGCAAGAGCTTGATTGTGGTGGGGACCTATGTCCTCAGAGGCGAAGATCGCTAACCTGCGAGCAATGAAACGTGGCTCCTCACCAGCAACGATCAAACGAGCAAGCCAGTAGAGCGCTGCACGCGTATCAGAGGCTCGCATCGACTTAATGAGCGCCGACGTGAGCTCATAGTGTGTCGTGGCGTCGATGCCTTTCCACGCGACAAGTTCGTGGGTCTCGACATCGCTGTCGCCCAGCTCAAGCGGCTGATCCGGAGATGCACCCCTCATCGTTCTCGCCCGGAATGCCACAGACTCCAAGATCGAGAGGGCCCGTCGTCCGTCGCCATGAGCACCCGCAGCGATGGCGTCAAGCAGTGTCTCCGATACCGTCACCCTCTCGTGAAGAGCACCTCGGCGAATGATCTCCCTCACATCACCACCCGGCAGCGCCTCGAGCTCGATCACCGAAACTCTCGAGAGGAGGGCAGGAACCAGCGTTACGTATGGGTTCTCAGTCGTTGCTCCTAGCAAACTGAAGACTCCATCTTCCAATGGAGCGAGCAGCGCGTCCTGCTGCACCTTAGAGAACCGATGGATCTCATCGATGAAACAGACCGTTATCTGCCCATGGGTCCGAGAGCGATTCGCTGCATCGGTAGCTACAGCTTTGACATCTTTCACCCCGGAACTCGTGGCAGAGAGCTCCACAACGTAAGCTCCAAGCTCTCGGGCTACGAGTCGAGCGATCGTTGTCTTCCCGACGCCAGGTGGACCAGCGAAGATGACCGCACACTGCCGCCCCCCTTCGATCACTCTTCGCAGAAGACTCGATTCGCCCAACACGGCTCGATGTCCGACGACATCCTCTAGTCGCTGCGGACGAGCCCGAGCAGCAAGAGGGGCGACAGCTCCGTCATCTGAGAACTCAAAAAGCGTATCCACCCCTGCTACCTCCGCCTCGGTACACCTCTGCGCCAGCTAGCACCATCTCAACCTTCTTGAACCATGGCACTCGAATCGTTCGTACGCGGCTCTCACGTCGTCACCAAAGACAACCTAATGCTGCCGAACGTTGCACCACCCTTCCTCATACAAGCGACCGAGGAGCGTGCAGGCGTAACGACCCTTCAAAACCTTCGTTGCCCGTTACCGCCCTCAGCACCGTCTCGCGCTTAGAGAATCAGCCACCAGCGACACCCCAGATGCTCGTGAGGTGCGGGCCTATCGCACACCATCCCAGCTCTACGAATGTTCACCTAGGAAGCTGGGAATCCAAGGAACTGCGCTCAATCTCTCGTTATCGAGTGTTGAGTACATCCTACGGTTTCGCCTCACGCAGGACACGGAATGCGAGCCTCGGACAGAGATGCTCGACCCTCTTCGCCAATACAACCTCGTCCGCTGTGCTCAACTCGCTGTGGTTCACGATCGGATAGCCCCAATCGTCAAAAGAGAGAAGCTCTGGCAGTAGCTCAACGCAGTAGCCATAACCATCACAGCGAATAGGGTCGATCTGAATTCGCAAGCGACGGCGTGACGTCCCTCTAGTGCCGCCGGACACGCTGGCCTACCACATCGTCATCGTGGCCACCAACTCGGGGAGCCTCGGGAATGATCCCGTAGTCCACTCTTGTACAGCCCCGATGCACGTGATCATCGAGCTCCTCCTCACAGGTATGCAACACCGACTGAACGAGCTGCGAGAAGCCGTCTGGCATTGAGCATGCACCCCTACCAGGGAGCTGTCGTGTTCTCTCCCAGATTCGTACGATCGAACCCTCGTCTCCTCTAACGATTGATTCGAGCTCTGAGGCGATACTTGGCAATCCGAACTTACATGGGCCACACTGTCCCGCGCTCTGCGACCCTAGATAGCGCACTACTCTCATGGCCTCCCTTACCATGCATGCGTCGGAAGGGAAAGCAACGAGAACTCCTGCTCCCAAGCGAAGAGATGCCGACGAGATTCGTTCCAAGGGAGTCGAGCGCAGAGTGTTCGAAATTCGCTGGAAAGACCCGAAATAGCCACCGACGAGCAATGTCAACTCGACCTCTGGCGGCTCCTCAGAGAGTGCAAGTACATCGTTGAGACTATGGGACGACTCAACCTCATAGACCACACCTCCCTTGCGAGTCCAGAAGGTCCCGAGATAGCTCAAGGTACCAGACCGAGACCCACTGCGGTCTTGATGATAGGCCTGAGCCAGGCGAGCAAGGGTCTCCACGTTCGAGATCAGCGTCGGTCGATTTCTCACTCCTTTGACAGACGGACGCGGTGGTTGGAATCTTGGCTGGCCGACTCCGCTATCAAGGAACGACACGAGCGAAGTCTCCTGCCCGCTCACAAAGCCTCCGTCGATCTCAACCAACCGTAGTGGCGGTACACGACCGTGATCCGGACGACGATCTACTGCCGCTTGTAAGTAGCCATAGAGGGCATCATCTTCATGAATGCAGAGATAAGACTCCCTGGCTCCAATTGCCGCACAGATAAGCTCCAAACCATCGAGGACGAGATGGGGATGAGTCCACAAGAGCACTCGATCTTTGAAGGAGAGCGGCTCCGACTCTGCACCATTCGCCACCACGATCGGCGAGCGACCTAAACGAGAAGCGCTCGAGACCGCGGAGATCTTGCGCGCAAGGGGAAACCCAGCCCCACCTCGTCCCGCAATCGACCAGCGCTCCGCCAGTTCTGTGATCTCCTTCGGTAGCCTTGTGGAGCTATCGAGATCCAAGCTTCCAAAGCACCTCGAGTGCTCAGAGAAATCAGTAGGGTCACCCTGGGCTGGCCTGCTGAGGCTACTCCACCCAACTCCACGCAAGTCATGACTGAGAATCGTCACGTCGTTCAGCCTTCCAGTCTCGACCCTGGTCCACTGCAGCCAACCAACCAAGTCCAATGAAGTGAGCACCGACGCGCTAGGCCTCTACGAGTCACGAGAACCACCTTCTGAAGATCTTGAGTCGTTCGGCTCGCCGGAAGAACCTTCATGGGTCGCCTCATGGGAGACCTGCTTCTGCGACCCAGCGGTTGAGACTGCAACGGAACGAGACGAAACAAAGTGCGACGACCAAGAAGGAAGGACCGGGCCCCGATAGGCCCAGATCATCACGAGAGCTGGTACCGCCAGTGCTAGCGTCCCAAGCCCAAAACGGGCAAGTCGTGAACCGACATCACCGGAGAGCACTCGAACCCAGACCGCCACCACCACAATCGCCAAGCTCACAAGATAGAAGATCTGTACGATGAGGAATTTGGAGTCGGTGCCAGTGCCAAGACCATGCATAACCCCTGCCACCCAGACCGGGTAAACCACGAAATGGATGCGCTTCCAAAGCGTCAATGGCAGATGTTTACGCAGCAGCGAGGTCACGACGACGGCCAGGAGGAGATCGAAGGCTGCGATTCCAAGTGCAAGATACAAGGGACGATAGGTCCTACCGAAAGGATCAAAGATACTCGTCCAACCCAGGTGGGTAAAGGGGTCTACGACAGCAGTAAGGATATGGACAGCCAGCATGACGGTGCCGAAGAGAGCGATGCCACGATGGAGCTCTGCATAGTGAATGCGAGGTCGCTCGGAGGTGCGAAATCGTTCCGCCCCGAGCACCCCTAAGACCACCGCTGCCGTAATCAGCCCAAATGCGATAAGACCACTCGATCGAGTAACGTACCACAACAGCTGTGAGGGGATCGCTATCGCAGCTGCCATCGCTCCGACCCTCCGACCTCTGGTCTCGGCCAACCGTTTACAAACTCTACGTCTCCCTCGCGCGCCACGAAACGAGCTGGATAGCCCACCTCACTCAACAGCGTTCGTCCTCGCACGTCGTCAACGATCCCAGCTAGGGAGTAGACATTCGCAAGAGCTGCACTGGGAGCCACCACGGAGACCGTTGCGAACTTCCCAGTACTATTGTGACGCGTTCTCGGATCCACAACGTGTTCTCTGATCTCTTTCGTGCCCCTTCTACCTAGTCTCTCAATTGCTCTCCAACGAACCGAAGACGTAGCAACGCCTCCACCGCTTAACTCGATTGCAAAGACGCTATCGGAAGGACTCCAAGTCGAACCACCATTCAGTGGCACAGCAATAGAGAAGCGCGTGCCCCCAGGCGACTGTATGGCGATATCTCCGCCCAGGCCGACAAGGACATCTATTCCATAGGACGAAGAGAGGACCGAAGCGATGCGATCGGCCCACAAGCCCTTTGAGATTGAGTGGAGATCGAACAGAGTCCCCCGCCGAAACGCCACCCCCTGGTGCTCCTGATCCAATAAGACCGATCGGTAGCTCGAATCCCTCCTACGTTCGAGCAGCGACAAGGGACCGCCGATCGCATTCGAGTCCTCCCCAGAACCATACGCACGCCAGCGAAGTAGTTCGCCGCCCACCGTTGGATCGACGAGACCATCGGTAACCTCGGCCGCCCACAGCGCGAATGAGAGCATCCCATAGAGCTCGGGGGATACCTGATACCACCGCTGACCAGGCGAGACCGCTAGTCCACGTCGATGGAGCATACGCACCTCGGAATCTGGACGAAAACACGATGCAATGCCGTCGAGCAAGCGAATCTCTCGTTCTAGATCCGTAATTAAAGGCGAGGGAAACGCTGGCGCACCTACCGCCACGTCCACGTAGGTCCCTATAGCCTCAATACGCTTCGCCGCTATGGTCGTCAAGCTACGACCCTCCACTCACAGCAGCCGGTGCCTGCGTCGAGGGAGAGACCGTTGGCACCTGCGCCGTCGACGACGGCGCAACGCCAGAGTTCGTAGAGCTCGATGAGCTCGGTATCGACGATGGTGAGACCGCCGTCGTCGCCGTAGTGCTCGACGATTTCCCCGGGTCGAGCTTCCAAACTCCAACAGTGGCAATTCCGAAGGTCAACAACGTGTATCGTACAACTCGGCCAAGTGAGGCCGAGGCTCTCTCTCGAACCAAATGCCCTCTCACGACTACCTACCTCTCCTCTTTCCCGTACTCTTCCAGTATGAATGGCGACGCTGAGACCGAGATGATCTCAGCAATAAAACTTGCTTGTGAGCCCTACTTGACTGAGGAAACGCTGAGATCTGAATCATCGATTCTGTGTACACGCACGTCCGATAGTCGGAGGACTACTCATTTCTCCGAGCTCGAAGCGTCTCGAAATCAACGGTTACAAACAGTGCCTCAGCGGTCGCCGTCTCAACACCTTGAACCCTTGCCACTGCCGATGCGAAGTGTTTTCTCCCTTCGATTCGCTCTAACCGGGCGCTGAACTCCACCTCGCTCCACAGCGGAGTCGGTCGACGATAGTCCACCGATAAGTGTGCAGTCATGGCAGGTTGACCAGCGAGCGACTGAGCAAGACCGCAGATCTCGTCAAATACGGCCGCCAGGAAACCGCCGTGTACGTAGCCTGGAGGACCCTCGTAGAGAGATCCAAAGGTGACGCTGCCAATCACCACCCACGAGTCGTCGACATCTCGCACAATCTGAACGATCACCGGAGGAGAGAGAGGGTTCCCTAACCCAATGAAAGGCGAGCGATCCAGAAAGGATTCGCTGTCCGTAAGAGCGACACCTGCCATCGTTGGCTTACCGGCACTCGACACTTGAGCTCGGGATAGGAGCGCCGCTAGGCCCTCTATGAGCTCCTCGGATCCCTCTAGATCACCATCGGAGATCGACGAGTCTGATAGGAGCACTATCAACGAACGCAAGACGGCAGCTAATCGAAGCACAGACCCTGGTCCGTCAATGAGAACACGCGGACCGGCCCCCGCAAGGTGTGCAAGCCAGCCGGGTAAGACCGTAGCACCACCATCTGAGCTGGGTCGTTCCCGATCAAGTCGTGGTTCTTGCTCCTTCCCGTCGCCAGGACCGACCTCAGACACCTAATGGACCTTGTAAGCTGCCCTCTTCGTTCGGAGCGGTGAACTCTACAACCACTGGAGCGTGATCGGACGGCTTACGTCCGCTGGCGTCGACCTTCCGAGCATCTCGATCCACTCGGGCCGACCGCAGTGACGGAGCGAGACTCTCCGAGAGCAACACGAGATCAATTCTCATCCCAGAGTTTCTATGAAAAGCTCCGCCGCGATAGTCCCACCACGAGAATCCGTCGCGCTCAGGCTCGCAACGTCGATAGCTGTCAACGAGTCCAACGGATAAAATCTCCGAGAGTGCCTCACGTTCTGCCTCAGAGACGTGTGTCATCCCTTCGAGAGCTGACGGACTCCAGAGATCGCGATCGCTCGGTGCGATATTGAAGTCTCCCCCGACCACAAGAGGGGTCCCCTGTGCAGCAAAGATCCCGAGCTCTCCTTGGAGCTCTCTCAACCACGCGAGCTTGTAGCGGTAGTGAGGATCATCGAGAGTTCGACCATTCGGGACGTAGACGCTCAGGACGCGCAGTCCAAAAGTGATCGCTGACACTGCCCGTGTCTGAAGTTCTCCGTCGAACTCGAGCGAGTCAACGCAGACCTTAGGCTCCTCGAGGCGATCTCGAGAGAGAATAGCGACTCCATTCCATTGAGACATACCGTGATGGTACGAGTGATAGCCCAATTCTTGAAAGCGCAACTTCGGGAAGTCGTCAGAGCGCAACTTCGTCTCTTGCATCAAGAGCACATCGGGTCGATTCAGCTCTAGCCAGTCACAGACGTAGTCGAGTCGTGCTCGGAGCGAATTCACGTTCCAAGTAGCGAGCTTTACCACTTCTGCACTCCAATCATCCCCATCCCTCATCCAATGACGAAAAAGAACTCAACCTCACACGCAGTTCTCGTACCCACTTTCGCCACGCCGTAGCCCTTACCTGCTCTCGCCCTCAGCGAGCGCATCTCAACACTGAGATCTAAGGTCTCACCAGGACCAACCTGTGCTCGAAATCGTGCACGATCGATACCTCCAAAGAGCGGAAGTGTCTCTCGGTAAGCGTCAAGAGAGAGCACAGCACAGGCTCCAAGTTGAGCAAGAGACTCAACCATGTAGACCCCGGGCAAGGTTGGACGACCCGGGAAGTGGCCGCGGAACACCTCAAGAGACTCCAGAGGCGTCCACCGACCGACGGCAGACACACCAGGCACCACTTCGAGCACCTCATCAACGAGGAGGAAGGGTTCTCGATGCGGGATGAAGTCTCTCGGGTCCATTTCACCACGTTACCGCGACCTCACTCCTGACCCACCCCCACGACACAGCCGTCCGCAGTTCTCTCCGAGCCGAACCACGTTGTTCGGTCCAAAGTCAGCGCTTTCAACATTGGCCGCACCGCCGATCAAGCTAGAGACAACACAAGGCCAAGGATACAAGACCTCGTAGAGCAGATATTTTCAGGTTGGATCTCACGAAGCTTTCCTAGAGACCAAAAACGAGCCCTTCTATGACCTCAGGGTTGAAACTCCGTCACGCCAACTCATTCCGCATTGCCAGCACGCCCTTCCCTATCAAGCCCATCGATCGGCGAGCGGGCTTACGGCACGGTCTGGACGAGAGCCCTCTGCAAGAGGTCGTCTTGTTCAAGCTTGTGCATCGCGTGGAGGCCGGTCGCCGGAGATCCCGCCGACGCACGAGCCACGTGTCGCAACGAGAACCGATCACGGGTACTTGCATGGAGGCGCTCATGAACGAAGTTCCAAGCACCCATATTCTCCGGCTCTTCTTGTAGCCATACCACCTCAGAGGCGCTCTGATACTTATTCAATATGGCGGCAATCTCCGTTTCGGGCCAAGGAAAGAGCTGCTCGACTCGAATAATTACGCTCGAAGGAATTCCACTGCCGTCACGCTCCGCCGCATCTCGGACGCTCATAGCATCGTACGCCACCTTCCCCGAGCAGAGTACGATCCTGCGTACCTCACGATCCGGCCGCTGCTGCCGGTCATCGAGAATCGGGTAGAAGCCACCCGAGGTAAACTCGTCAATGGAGGAACGTGACTGCCGAGCTCGCAGGAGCGATTTGGGCGAAGGGACCACAAGCGGTCGCTTCACGCTACGAGCCACCTGTGCACGTAGCAGGTGAAAGAACTGAGCCGCCGTAGTTGGGTTCGCAATTGCGAGATTTGCGCCCGATGCCAAAGACAAGAAGCGCTCTACCCGAGCCGACGAGTGCTCCGCCCCTTGACCCTCGTAACCGTGCGGAAGCAGTAAGACCAGACCAGAGTGTTGACCCCACTTGTCCTCAGCCGCCGCAAGAAACTGGTCAATGATGATCTGCGCACCGTTAGCAAAATCACCGAACTGGGCCTCCCAGCAGACCAATGCATCGCGCTGGATCAGTGAGTACCCGTACTCGAAGCCTAGCGCTGCGTACTCAGAGAGCAGAGAGTCGTAGATCATAAAACGACCGCCACGATCGGCTCTCAAATGCACGCCATCGTAGTCCCGTAACGCCATAAGCGGCACAGTTACCTCACCAGAGTGGTAGTCGATCAACGCAGCATGGCGATGGGAGAAGGTGCCTCGACGAGAGTCCTGACCCGCGAAGCGAATATCACGGCCATCGAGGAGAATCGAACCAAAGGCCAAAGCTTCCCCAAGAGACCAGTCCACAATCCCTTCCTTGAACAGTTCTCCACGTTGCTCAAACTGCTTGAGCAGCTTGGGGTGAATCGTGAACCCCGAGGGAACGGCTGTGATCATAGGTACAAGAAAGTCCAAGGCTTCCCTTGAGTAGGCGGTATCGACCGGAGTCAGCGCTATGTTCGCTGGTCGAGCGGGAGGCAGAACCGTTGGAGCGGGGGCAGAGGAGGAGCGAGTCTCATCGAGAGCCCTCTGAAGCCGGTCTAAGAAGTCATTGAGTGCCTTCTCCTCGTCGGCGACGGTGATGTCTCCCCGCCGGACCAGGCTCTCACCGTAGAGCTTGCGTACTGAACGATGCTTCTCAATGATGGCGTACATCAACGGATGGGTGTAGCTAGGCTCGTCTCCCTCATTATGTCCGTGACGTCGGTAACAGATCATGTCAACGACAATGTCTTTACGGAAACGCTGTCGATAGGCAAAGGCCAGCCGTGAGACACGAACCACGGCTTCAGGATCATCACCATTGACGTGGAGGATCGGCGCTTGAACGGTCTTCGCGACATCGGTTGCGTAAAACGATGATCGCGCCTCCCAGGGATTGGTGGTAAAGCCGACTTGATTATTGATGACCAGGTGCACCGTTCCACCGGTCCGATAACCTCGCAGTAACGAGAGATTCAGTGTCTCGGCCACCACGCCTTGACCCGCAAATGCTGCATCGCCATGCACCAAAATCGGCAAGACCGGGAACTCCCCAACATTGCCGTAGATATCCTGCTTGGCTCTGGCGATGCCCTCGACTACCGGATCCACCGCCTCTAGGTGAGACGGGTTCGAGGAGAGCGTTACGTGAATCTCGTGACCCGTACGGCCAGTAAAATCTCCGACAAATCCCTTGTGGTACTTCACATCTCCCGAACCTTGAACACTGTCGGGATCGACATCACCTTCAAACTCTCGGAAGATCTCGCCGTAACTCTTGCCAACGATGTTGGTCAGAACGTTGAGTCGTCCTCGATGGGCCATTCCCACAACCGCTTCCGGCAGACCTTCGGCGCCAGCCAGGGAGAGAACCTCGTCCAAGAAGACAATGGCAGACTCGGCTCCTTCCAAACCGAAGCGTCGCTGGCCGATGTAGCGCGTCGATAGAAACTTTTCAAAAGCTTCCGCTGCATTCAAGCGCTCGAGAATGTAGAGCTTCTCTTCCTTCGTAAGGTTCCACCCCACACCTTCTACCTGACTCTGGATCCAGGCCTTCTCCTCGGGAATCTGAATATGCATATACTCGATCCCAATAGTTCGACAGTAAGCGTCGCGCAAGATACCCAAGATTTTATCGAGCGTCAAAAAGGCGTGACCAGCAAGATAGTCGGTGAAGAACTCGCGTGCCAGATCCCAGACCGTCAACCCGTATGTGGCAGGATCCAACTCCGGCGACATCTCCGGCTGCTGGAGACCCAAAGGATCCAGAACTGCTATGAGGTGTCCTCGAACCCGGTAGTTATTGATCAAGGTCTGGACGTGAACCTGCTTTTCGAACTCACCAGAGCGATCGCCACCACCCAAGTTCTGATGATCCTCCAGCCATCTCACCGGCGGGTACGGGATGTGAAGAGAACTGAAGATTTCCTGGTAGAAGTCTCCATCGACGAGTAGATCGTGCGTTCTTTTCAAGAAGAGGCCCGACTCGGCTCCTTGAATAATGCGATGATCATAGGTCGAAGTGAGAGTCACCGTCTTCGAGACTCCGAGATTCGCCAGCGTCCTGGGGTCAGCTCCAGCGAAAGTCGCTGGGTACGTCAGAGACCCAACCCCAACGATCAGCCCTTGCCCTGCCATCAACCGAGGGACAGAGTGTTCAGTTCCGATCGTTCCGGGGTTCGTGATGGTTACTGATGCGCCAAGGAAATCATCAGGGGTGATAGAACCCGTCCGGACCTTGGTGATCAGTCGATCGTACGCTTCAACGAATCCTGCGAAATCGAACAGGTCCGCCTCTTTGATAACCGGCACCAGAAGCGAGCGCGATCCATCGGACTTCTCGAGATCGACAGCGATCCCTAAGTTGAGTCGGTCATGACGAATAACACCGGGGTTGCCCTTCCCGTCTGCGTCGGAGACGAAGGACGCATTCATCGCGGAGATCTCTGACAGAGCCCGCACGATCGCATAACCAATGATGTGTGTGAAGCTGACCTTGCCACCACTTGTACGAGAGAGCTGATTGTTGATGATGGTTCGATTGACCTCAAGCAACTTTGCAGGAATCGTACGAACTGAGGTCGCAGTCGGCACTTCAAGGGACTTAACCATGTTCGCAACGACTCGTGCGGAGGCACCTCGGAGAACTTTGGCAGAAGATGCAGGGGCGCCCTGGTTTGAGAGACTGGTGACAGGAGTCTGATTGCTATCGAATCTCGGCCCTGACTCAGCAAGTTCAGGCTCAGTCATGGCACCATTACTCTGAACGGTGCTCGTATTTGGGACAGTGCTCATGGTGGGGTCGGCGCTAGGAACGGTCGGCTCCTCGTTCACGATCGCACCTGCCAACTCCCTGCTTTCCAGCGGCGGCGAACTCGGCTCTAATCCTGGCATTGAACCGCCGTGTGGTATGTCGCTACGGATACTTTGGAAGTAGCGTCTCCAACTCTCCCCTACCGAGTTGGGTGAACGGAGAAACTGCTCGTACATCTCCTCGACGAGCCAGTCATTTGGACCGAAGGAGTTTGCGGCGGAAGCTTTGGTGTCAGACACGCCCTCTATGCTAGCGAAACTCGTCCAAATTTTATAATCTTCCAGGCTTGAATTCGAACCTAGGAACGACCCTTATGCACGACGATCGTTCGCGTAAATACTCAAGCGTCAACGTTTTTGGTCGAAGCTCAACTATGTCACTCATTCAGCAGACACAGACGTCTGTCTTTACTTCTCGAGGGGTCCGTCGACGAGTCGAGCCCGGGGAGGGCAACGTGTGCTCAAAATGCGGAGATCCAATCAAGTTCTCCTCAAAGGTGCCAACGCACCAAATCATCGCCAACGTCTACGAGAACGGCGTCTGGAAGCGTGTCGAACACTTCCACGAGGACTGCTACTTCGCAGCGGGCAACCCATACGGCTCCGCCAGAGAGTAGGACAACCGTACTTTCAAGCTAGTCCAGGGTTTGCCCAGGGCCTCTCTACCATACGTTGCAACCCCTCGAGCAATTCCTCCGCTACGCTAGAGCCACCGTCAAACTCGAGAGGGGCACTGGTTGACTCAGAACTCCACTGCGTCGCGCCACAACGGAATCGAGCGCTACGCTCTCTCGAACCAACCTGGATCAGAGATCCAGTTCGTCTTAGTTCATGGAGCTATGGATCGAGGATACTCGATGAGAAAGCTCGCTTCACACTTACAACCCTCCTCTTCCGTCATCACCTACGACCGAAGGGGATATGCCCACTCAAGCGTGAGCGACAGAGTAGCACCTATCGAAGAACTCTCCTTTGGGGCACACGTTGAGGATCTTTGCGCTATGGTCGCAGAGCAACCCTCGATCGTCTTCGGCCACTCAATCGGTGGGACCATCGCCCTCAATCTCGCTAGTCGGCAACCGGAGAATCTCCTTGGCGTCGTGACGTACGAGTCACCACTTCTCAGTGAACCGTGGTGGCCACAGACTTGGCTTTTGGAAGGCGAAACAGAGCTCTCTGACGATGTGAGCGCCTACGAGGAGCGAGCGGAGCGATTCATGATTACGGTACTCGGTGAGAACCGATGGAACCGACTACCCCTCAGAACACGCCAAACACGCAGGGCAGAGGGACGGACCATGATCGCTGAGATGATCTCCGCCCGCTGGCCGAGCGCAGCGACGAATTTTCAAGCTATCAAAGTACCGACGATCTCAGCCGTCGGCCAGTACGCAACTCGACGCCATCGAGAAGCACAAGCTACCATTTTGTCAATGCTCCCCGAAGCTACCGGAGTCTGTGTTCGTGATGCAGATCATGGCGCTCACCTCTCGCACGCTAGAGCCCTTGCGGAGATTCTCAATGGACTCGCTCGCAACCTCGGTTACCACTAGACCCCGCAGCGCGGGTAGAACTACGAGATGAACGAATCGACAGATCAATCTCGTTACCTTATCCTCGGAGCAACGGGTTCCCTTGGAAGCGCTACGGTAGCAAAGATCGTGCAACGCGACACGAAGGCATGCCTGCTCCTGCAGGGTCGAACCCAGGTTGGCCTCGACCGTCTCTGTAGCGAGCTTCCACCGCAAATCTCTACTACCACCATCGTTGCAGATGCTTCGGAGCCTACGGAGTTCGAGTCCGCTATCTCAGAGTTAGTTCACCGAGACAACGGAACCTATCTCACCGGCGCAGTCAACGCCATCGGATCGCTCGCCTTGAAGCCGATATCGCGCTTGAGTCTCGACGAGTTCACGACCACCTTGGACGTAAACCTCACCAGCACTTTTACCATGATCCGTCTTGCTGCACCCATGATGACACGCACAGCAGGCTCGATCGTAGCAATCTCCTCAGCAGCAGCAGGGATCGGAATGGCCTCGCACGAAGCGATAGCAGCCGCCAAAGCTGGAATTGAGGGCCTCGTACGCGCAAGCGCAGCATCGCTCGGACGTTCTAGTATCCGAGTCAATGCGGTTTCACCCGGACTCTTTGATTCAAACCTCTCGTCTGCTCTTGTTGCTGACCCCACTGCTTTGAAGGCGTCCCTTGCCCTTCATACGCTCAAGCGGGTCGGACAGGCCGCCGATGTCGCTACCGTGGTCGACTTTCTACTCGGACCCGAAAGCACCTGGGTAACGGGAGCTGTCCTACCCGTGGACGGAGGACTACGTTCCCTGCACACACGACCCACGCTCTAAGGACCTAGCATTGAGTCCGGCTTGTCTGAGCGTTGATAAGAAAGGATCTTCATGAAGATCGCAATGACTGGTGCACATGGCCTCCTTGGGCGCGCCCTTACGCAAAAACTCGTCGAACGAGGGCACCAAATCCAATCTGTCGCTCGCATCACGCTCGCCCAAGCGGCAGGACGCAACGGGCCGTGGTGGGACCCTATCGCAGGAAAGGCAGATCTCTCCAGTACCGTTCCCTTCGACGCAGTCATTCACCTCGGCGGTGAACCGATAGCCGCGCGACGATGGAACAGGGACGTAAAGGAGAAGATTCGACTCTCGCGCACGATCGGCACGAAGGGAATCGTCGACGCTATCAACGCGCTACCTACCCCTCCAAAGGTTCTCATCTCAAGCTCGGCCATCGGTTTTTACGGAGATCGTGGTTCGGAAGCTGTCGACGAAGACGCTACCGCAGGAAGCGGCTTTCTCGCCGAGGTCTGCAAGGAGTGGGAGGAAGCAGCGACCCACCTTACCGGGGGCGTCGACGCGCCAAGATTGGTCACGCTCCGAACCGGAATCGTCCTGGCACCAGATGGCGGCTTTCTCGCCAAGGCCGGACTCCCGTTTCGATTTGGGGTAGGTGGAAAGATCGGAGACGGCGAACAATACGTGAGCTGGATTCACATAGATGACCACGTAGCAGCGGTCATCGAGCTCCTCGAGTCGGCCGATCTTCAAGGACCGTTCAATCTCACTGGACCGACACCGGTGACCTATGCTGCCTTCGCTGCAGCGATGGGCCGGGTCCTGCATCGCCCAACGGTCTTTACCGTGCCGACGAGAGTGATAGAGCTCATGCTAGGCAAAGAGATGGCGCGTGAGACGGCTCTCATCTCGCAACGAGTTCTTCCAAGACGTCTCCGA